>NZ_CP069620.1:2400000-2769986 GCF_026109735.1 Salinimicrobium tongyeongense
GCGCGCTATGGCAAGATCGTCGAGGTTGCCGCCAAAGAATTCTTCATCTGTAAGCACCGAAATGCCCGAGGCCCCGGCAGCTTCATAGCCTGCGGTCACTGTGGCCACATCGGCTTTCAAATTAATTTCAGGATGGGAAGGGGAACGGCGTTTAAATTCTGCTATGATCCCGGTGGAGGAATTCTTCAGGTTTTCCTTTAAAGAAATGCACTTTCGGCTAAAATGGGGCAGGAGTTGAAGGGATTCTGCAGGCACTTCTTCCTTTAAAAATGCTACCTCTTCTCTTTTTCTTGCTGCTATTTTGTCAAGTATGTTCATGCTAAGCTTTAATTTAATTGCTGAAGTTTTTCAAGGGCTGAAAGGGCGCGACCTGACCGCAGACTTTCTTTGGCCTCTAAAAAGGCATTTTGCAGGCCTGTGTTTTTTGCGGTGTTTATGGCCACTGCGGCATTGGCGCAAACCACATTCTCCTGGGCGGCCGTACCTTGATTTTTAAGCACGTTCATAAAGATCTCTGCGGCCGATTCTACCGTGTTCCCTCCCGAAATTTCGTAAGCCGCAATGGTATTGAGCTGGAGATCGGCGGGTTTTAGGATTGATTCGGTAGTATTGGTGATCATTTTGGTATTTCCGGTAAGGGAGATCTCGTCGTAGCCGTCAAGAGCGTGTAAAATAGTAAAATTCTTATCGGTTTTCTGGTAGAGGTAAGCGTACATCCTGGCCAGTTCAAGGCTGAACACGCCCACCACCTGGTTCTTGGGAAATGCCGGATTCACCATGGGCCCCAGCATATTGAAAAAGGTTTTTACTGCCAGTTCTTTACGGATTGGGGCAACATTTTTCATGGCCGGGTGAAAAAGGGCAGCGTGAAGGAAACAAATTCCGGCTTCGTCCATACTGCGCTTTAGAAAATCCTGTTCATTACTGAATTTTATCCCTAAATGCTCCATCACATTCGAGCTGCCGCAGCCCGAAGAAACGCCGTAATTCCCGTGTTTTGCCACTTTTACACCTGCTCCTGCCGTCACAAAGGACGCCAAAGTTGAAATATTAAAGGTGTCCTTGCCATCGCCGCCTGTTCCGCAGAGATCAATTGGATCATACTGCGCAAGATCTGTAGAAAGGCACATTTCGAGCAGGGCGTCCCTAAAACCTTCCAGTTCTTCGAGCGTGATGCTGCGCATCATGTAAACGGTGAGGAAAGCGGCAATCTGGCTGTGGTTGTATTTTCCGGCAGAAATGTTGATGAGCACGTTCCTGGCTTCTTCTTTTGAAATAGTTTCGTGGTTGATCAACCTGTTTAAAATTTCTTTCATGCTTTTAAATGGTTTCAGATTGCTGCTCATTTTTTCCTTCCGCAGATCTCTTTACCGGACTGTTGATCCAGTTGGCAATCATTTTCTTGCCTTCGGGCGTTAAAACCGATTCCGGGTGGAATTGTACGCCGCGCACATCAAAATCGCGGTGGCGCAGGGACATTACCTCTCCGTTCTCGTCGTATGAAGTAGCCTCTAAACAGTCGGGCAGCTCGCGGTCTACTACCCAGGAGTGGTAGCGGCCAACCTCCAGTTCGTTGTTGAGCTGGTCGTAAAGAGGTTCATTGGTCACGCACAATTTTATTTTGGAAGCAACCCCGTGATGCACCTGCTTTAGATTGATGAGTTTTCCTCCAAAGACTTCGCCAATGGCCTGCTGCCCCAAACACACCCCAAAAATGCTCTTTTTGGAAGCGTAGGTGGAGATGACCTCTTTTAAAAGTCCGGCTTCGTCGGGAATCCCCGGCCCGGGAGAGAGGAGGATCTTGTCGTATTGTTCGATTTCTTCAAGGTTGATTTCATCATTTCTTCGCACAGTGACTTTACAATCAAGTTCCTCAAGGTAATGCACGAGGTTGTACACAAAGGAATCGTAATTGTCGATCACGAGGACAGATGGTGCCCCTCCCTGGCCTTCCATAATTGGGAGGGAGTTTTTTGTTATATCAAGATTATTTTTCATCTTTTTATTTCTTTTCATTCCCCTCCTTTCCAGGAAGGGGTGCCCAACGGGCGGGGTGGTTTTAGATTTCTTCAGCCAGCTCCAAAGCTTTTTTTAAGGCTCCTATTTTGTTATATACTTCCTGTAATTCACCTTCGGGAGTTGAGCCGGAGACTATCCCGGCGCCGGCTTGGTAATAAAGTCGGTGGTTTTTGCTCAGAAAAGACCTGATGATGATTGCATGGTTAAAATTTCCGTTGAAGTCCATAAAGCCAATGGCACCGCCATAAAAGTCGCGGTTTACATTCTCATATTTTTCAATGAGCTGCATGGCCTTGTGTTTTGGAGCCCCGCTTAGCGTACCAGCCGGGAAAGTATCGGCTACCAGTTGCATGGTGCTTACATCGGAGTTTTTCACACCAGTAACTTTGCTGACCAAATGGATTACGTGGGAAAAATACTGGATCTCCTTATAATTTTCAACTTTGACCTGTTTGCTGCTTCGGCTTAGGTCATTGCGGGCGAGGTCTACCAGCATCACATGTTCGGCGTTTTCTTTTTCATCTGAGGCCAGATCTTTTGCTCTCACGGCATCCTGTTCATCATTTCCGGTGCGTTTAAAGGTGCCGGCAATGGGATGAATTTCGGCATTTCCGTCTTTGACCACCAGCTGGGCTTCGGGCGAACTTCCGAAGATCTTAAAGCTTCCGTAGTCAAAATAGAAGAGATAGGGCGAGGGGTTTACATTCCGTAAGGCCCGGTAAACGTTGAACTCGTCGCCTTTAAATCCCTGGGAAAACCTTCGGGAGAGCACCAGTTGAAAAACATCCCCGCGGCGGCAATGTTCCTTGGCTTTTAAAACCATTTGGCGGTAACCTTCATCGGTCTCGTTTGAATCAGGCTCCCCTTCCGCAGAAAAAGAATAAGAAGAGAAATTCTTCACTTTTAGCAGCTGCTCAATTTGCTCGAGGTTGCTCTTTTCTGAATAGCTGTGATCAAAAATGTAAGCCTCGTTATTGAAATGGTTTATGGCGATAATATTTTGATAGACCGCGTAATGGATTTCGGGAATCTCAAGGTCATCCTTCTTTTTTGAAAGATCCAGCTTTTCGAAATACTGCACCCCGTCATACGCGATGTAACCAAACAGGCCTTCGTTTATGAAGTTAAAATGAGGGGCATTGGTTTTGAACTTTTGGGAGAACCCGTGTATGGCAGCAGGCACATCAAATTTGGGAGTTATTTGAGTTTCCCTAGAGGTGCCATCAGGAAATGATTCAATAAAATGCCCTTTTTCGAGTTTTACGCTGGCTATAGGGTTGCAGCAAATGTAGGAAAAACTGTTCTCGTTCCCGTGGTAATCGCTACTCTCCAAGAGGAGGCTGTTGGGGAAAATATCCCTTAACCTGAGGTATACACTTACGGGCGTAAAAGTATCGGCGAGAAGCTTTTTATAGGTGGTGTTGAGTTGGTACATGTGTTTCTTTTGATTTTACTGAAATTTGGCCATAAAAAAAGGCTTGTCGTGATTGACAAGCCTTTGTATATGATTACAGGAGGTGTTGCTCACGACGAATGACGTAAGTGCTTCCACCACCAGTTATTTTTATTGATCAGGTTCATTTGAATAGCAAATATATAAGGGAAATTTTTCTAAAAAAATATTTTTTGAAAAATTTTTCTAGTTTAAGAGGAAATCTAGGCTGTAAAAAGAGCTGAAAAAGTGCCGGTGATCCTTATATTTGTGAATACAACTTAAAGAAGAAATAAGCATGAAAGAATTAAATCAGGAAGAGTGGAGAGAAAAAGCAGCCCAGGACGAGGATGCTGTGATCCTGGATGTGAGAACTGACCAGGAAGTGGAAGAAGGTTATATTCCCGGGGCAAAAATTATTGATATTCACAAAGCCCAGGAATTTCTTAATGAGCTGGACAAGCTTGATAAAGACAAGAATTACTATGTCTATTGCCGAAGTGGTAACAGAAGCGGGCAGGCCTGCGCTATAATGGATCAAAGAGGTTTTAAAAATACCTACAACCTCATTGGCGGATTTTCGCAATGGGAAGGCGAAAGAACAGAATAAATATTCCTGAAAACTGGATGAAGAAACAATTTGATCGGGCCTATATATTTCAGGTAAATTCGTAAGCCTGTTTGGCTCAAAAATGGTTTCGAAATAGCAGAAAGCGTCCTTCGGGATGCTTTTTTTTCTTTTAATGACTTTGGTCACCCTTGCCCGGGAAGCATATAATTACCTTTATAAAAACTTTCCATTCATGCGTACTTTAGGATTAATTGGCGGCACCTCCTGGCATTCAACCATAGTGTATTACCGGCTCATCAACGAAATGGCCGGGAAACGAACCGGAACCCATTCAAACCCTCCCCTTATTTTATACAGCCTTAATGTAGAATTGATGAGGGAACATGATGTAGATAAAATTAAGACCACTTATTTGCATATAGCCCGTAAACTGGAAATTGCCGGTGCCCGGGCCATAGTGATATGTGCCAACACACCACATCTTGTCTACGAATATGTGCACAATAAAATCTCTATTCCTATTTTGCATATTGCAGATGCTGTTGGGCTGGAGGCAAGCAGCAAGGGCTATAAAAAGCTCGGCTTGCTTGGAACGCGCCCTACTATGAAGGGCGATTTTTTACATAAGCGGCTTAAAGAAAAGTTCGGGATTGAGGTTATTGTGCCAGAAGAAGATTTCATGGACGAGATACACCAGTATATTTCTCATGAACTCACCCGCGGGAAATTTACGGAGTCGGCAAAATCATTTTTTCTTGACCACATTCAGCTCCTAAAGGAAAGAGGGGCGCAGGCAGTGATCATGGGATGTACAGAACTGCCCATTTTAGTTAACGAAGAAGACACCGATCTTCCTTTGTTACAAAGTACAAATTTGCACGCGAAAATGGCGGTGAATTATATCTTTCAAAAAGACCAGCCAGATATATAAAAAGAAGAGAGATCCCCCAATCTCTCTTCTTTACTCTAAAAATTTACAAAAGCCTTTAATAAATTACTTATCTATTAATTGGCAGGGTAAAAATACTACTATAGGTTCCTCTTTTCATATAGGTGAAATCCCCCATTTTTTTAGGCATGAAATCTTCTGTATTTAGCCATTAGGAACATGTAAACTGCATAGGCAACAAGGCCTGCTGCCACCACTCCCATTAACCAGGGGCCATAAGAAGAATCCTGAAGAAAGGAAAAAGCTTCCTGCGTGGTCTTGATATTTGAAGGATTGGAATTAAGAGCGGCTTTAACAGCAAAGAACCCTATAATCACCAGGATCACACCTCTTGCGCTAAGGCCGAATTCTGCAGTTTTCTTTATACTTTCCCTCTTTTTTTGCTCGCCCAGAGCGGCCAGCCCCAATTTTTTGTAGTAATCATTCTTATAGGCCTTGACAAACTGAAAAATCCCGGCAATTATTATACCTGCGCCAACTATTCCAATAATCCAGAGGCCGGTTTCACTGGCCAGAAAGGAAGACTGTTGTACAGAGCCCGAAGAACCGGAACCTCCGCCACTGCCACGACCCATACCAAAAGCCTTGAGGGTGGCGAGTACGCCTAACCCCAGGTACAGGAGCCCGCTACAAAAGAAACCTATCCTTTTTGCAGTTCCTTTTTTATCGTCTCCAATATTTTCGGGATCTTTTATTGCCTGCACAAACCTCCAGGCAGCATAACAGGCCAAACCAAGGCCCATGAGCACAAGCAGGATATTCCCAAATGTCTGTTTTTCGAGAAACTCCAGCACCTGTAGTTGACCGGCTTTTTGGCCGCCCATATCAATGGCGGCTTTAAAGGTTAATATTCCAATTATTCCATACACCACTCCCTTGGCTACAAAGCCGGTTCGGGCCATGGTTTTTATCTTTTTATCTATCATAATTTGTGTTGGTTTCCTTCTAAATTAGAAGAAAAGCTTTTTAAAACCAACGAATTATGTAAATTTTAAGGGAATAATTTTACGAAAAATGAAAGAACAGGCGTATTATCTGGTTTTTTTCATGCTGAGGCTTATTCTTTAAGAATTGCCATCAACTCCTTATTCTCTTTCTGCTGTGCATAGGCATAAGCTGAATTACCCTGTGCATCCCTCATAGTTTTATCGGCTCCATTTTCGAGTAGTAAACGAATAATTTCCAGTTGTTCAAACATGGCAGCAAAGATAAGAGGGGTAGTGCCCCCCGAATTTCGTGCGTTTACATCGGCTCCCTTTTCAATCAGCATTTTGGTGATGTCTATATTGCCTTTAAAGCACACTCCCATAAGGGCGGTGTTGCCGGCGGCATCCCTGCCGTCTACCTCGGCACCTTTTTCAAGCAAAAGCCTGGCTACTGCAGGCTGGTCAAAATATGTAGCGAGTATAATGGGAGGGAAGCCTTTAGCGTCTCTCAGGTTCACTAAAGCCGGATCGGCTTCGATTTGTTGCTGCAGTTCTTCGGTTTTTCCTAATCTTATATTGTCCTGAAAACTCATGGTGAAATTTTTTTTACCTCCCAAAAATGGCATTTGGAAGGCTTGTTATTTAACGTGAATGTATAAAAAGAGGGGCAGCTAATTGCCGGTAAGGCCATTCTCTTTATTAATTAACTTATAAAATCAGTTGATGATGAAGTTTTAGTCCATTTCTGTAAGGTCGTTACTGGAATGGGACCCGGAACTTAATGTTTTCACCAGTCTTATAAATTCGGCTCTATAGCCCTCGCGATCCTGGCCTCTTCCTGCGTTGGCAAGAGAGATCACCAGGCTTTGAGGAGCCTTATTGGTAAATTCCGATTCGCGTAACTGCATCCCGAACAGGGCCACTGCCGAAGCAAATTTGAAATCGGCATCCATAGGCTCTACAGTAGCTTCAAGAGGTTTGCTAATCAAAATACTTTTGGAACCTTCAGGTTTTTGATACCTGAATTTAACAGTGAGCAATTCTTCCGAAGAAGATTTTGAGCTTCTCTTGCTGTACTTCAGGTCATCAATATCTTTTAAGTAGTTGCTGTGCACGCCCGCCGGGATGATCTCGTATAGAGCTGTTACCGTATGGCCGCTGCCCAGCTCTCCCGCGTCCTTTTTGTCGTCGTTAAAATCCTCATCATTCAGCAGCCTGTTTTCATAGCCTATTAATCTATAAGCCTGTACTTTTGCAGGATTGAACTCCACCTGTATCTTTACGTCTTTGGCGATGGTGTAAATACTGCCGCCAAACTCTGTTCCCAGTACTCTTTTTGCTTCCTGCATGCTGTCTATATAGGCATGGTTACCATTGCCTTTTTGAGCCAGGGTTTCGAGCTTTGAATCCTGATAATTGCCCATTCCAAAGCCCAGCGCGGTAAGGAAAATTCCCGTATCCCTCTGTTTTTTGATGAGGTCTTCCATGGCACGGTCACTGCTTGCCCCCACGTTAAAATCGCCATCGGTAGCCAGGATTACGCGGTTGTTTCCATTTTTAATGAAATTCTCCTGTGCGATCTTATAGGCGAGTTCTATGCCTTCGCCACCGGCCGTTGAACCTCCGGCATTTAGTTTATCTATGGCCTCAAAAATGGCTTTTTTGTCACTTCCTTTGGTTGCGGGCAGTACCACGCCGGCTGCCCCGGCATAAACCACTATAGCTACTTTATCTTCTTCCCTGAGTTGTGAAGTTAAGAGCTTAAATGCCGATTTTAAAAGCGGAAGTTTATTGGGAGAATTCATAGAACCCGAAACATCTAAAAGAAATACCAGGTTTGATGCAGGTACATCATTTAGGGCTACGGTCTTGCCCTGTAAAGCAATTTTCACCAGTCGGGTTTCATGGTTCCAGGGCGTTTCGGCCACTTTGGTGTGTATGGCAAAGGGGTGTTCATCCACGGGTTCGGCATAATCGTAATCAAAGTAATTTACCATCTCTTCAATTTTAACCGCATCTTTGGGAATTTTCTGCCCGTTATTGATCATTCTACGCAGGTTGCTGTAAGCAGCTTTATCTACATCTATAGAAAAGGTGGAAAGCGGGGAAGTATTTACGCTTTTAAAGGTGTTTTCTTCTATTCGGTTATAAGATTCGCGCTGTGGCGGCAGAGAAGACATCCCGCGAATTCTCAGCTGTGAATTATTTACGCCCGATACTATGATGCTCTCTTCCAGTGCCGAAGTATCAGGTTTAAGAGATACATTAACCACTTTATTTTTTCCCAGCTTAATTTTGGCTGTTTTGTAGCCTAAATAGCTAAACACAAGGCGATCCCCTTCTTCAGCCTCTATGGAATATTTCCCTTCAAAATTGGTTTGAGTGGCGGTTTTACTGCCTTCTATCACTACATTGACCCCCGGAAGAGGCGTGTTGTTTTCATCTGTAACTGTGCCCGAAACGATTTGGGCTTCCATAGAAATATTTAAAAAAGAGGAGACGAGGAGGAGTAGAATGATATTCATTTGGTTAAAATTTAGGTGGATACTGTAAAGTATTATAAATTTTAACAAATATCAGGCCACTGCTGCACAATCTAAAATTAATGCAGCAGTGGTGTATATATTTCTGAAAAAACTCCGCTGAATCTACAGTCCCGGAATGGTACCCGTGCCTTTGTTCTTCTGTTCGGCCGAGCCTTCGGGAGGATATGGAATTTTGTCTTCGATCTCCTTGATGTGTTCAGGATCGAATTTGGGCAGCTGCAAACTGCCTTTTTCTTTCCACTGGCGCACCTTTTCTTCGGCCGACTTCGATTTTTCCTTTGAAAGGCCGGTGTCTTTTCCGAAGTAAATAGTTTGCGATGGGAAAGCAAATCCGGTTCCGCTTTCGTTTACCACATCCATGATTCGCAACAAAAGATCTTCCTTGACTTCCAGAAATTCGTCAAAGGTGCTCACCTTTACATAGGTAAAAATTTCGAGGTTGATCGAGTCTGCACCCAGGTCTGTAAAACGTACCCGGGCAGGATCGGAAGTCACCATGGGGTGTGCGTACAAAATGGCCCTGAGCTCAACGAGCAGGTAGCGAATTTGATCGGGGGTAGTTTCGTACCGCAGGGCAATGGTAGGATGGAACCAAAACCTGTCTCTGTGGGCATAATTTTCTATTTTACTGGAAGAGAATTCGCCGTTTGGGATCGTGATCAGGGTACGGTCAAGTGTCCTGATCCTGGTAGATCGCATCCCAATCTTCTCAACGGTCCCCACAGTTTCGCCCACCTTACAAAAATCTCCCACGCGTATAGGTTGGTCTGTAATAAGGGTCACACTGCCCACAAAATTTTCGATAGTCTTTTGCGCCCCCAGGGCAAGGGCCAAACCACCTATTCCCAATGCGGCCAGGCCTGTAGTGATATCAAAGCCTATTGCCCCTAAAATGGCAATAATACCAAAGATTACTATCGCAATTTTAGCTGCTCTTTTCAGAAAAAGAGCAACCGATACTCCCGAGAGGTTTCCACGGGAGCTCATTTTATTTGTGCTGAAAGTTCCGAGGAATTCGGCAAGACGCCATAAAAGAATAAGAAATGCCAGCAGCCCAACCACAATGGTGAGTCCGCTAAACCTTTGCCGCAGAATGATTGAAATTCCAATCTCGTTTGAAGTCATTACAAACAACCAAACGGCCAGGTACAATTTTACAGGAAGGGCAAATGCCTGGAGCACTCCCGAGGTAGGTTCGGTACGCGCCCTCTTCCACACCAGCGGGATGATGTATAAAAAAAACTGAATTATAAGCCAGGCCAGAGCATAACATAGCGCAGCAAGAAGGAGAATGGCCAGCCACTGGCCCACGCTTGCCCCCCACAATTCATTTCGCTCCAAAATATCGGGCATGATGCGGTTTAGGAGCAAGACGTTGTCTTCAAGTGAAGAGAGTTCTTCAATATATTGAATGGTTTGATCTGAAAACAACCAAAGCGGGCCACCTTCGGGGCCTTCAACTTTTTCGAGCAGCACGTCAAAACTTTCTTCGGAAGTATGAATGGTCCCCACGCGCTCGAGGTGATTGGGCAAATCATCATCTAGCCTCCCTTCAGTATTCCTGCTAAGCCAGGAGTACGGCATGATTTGCCCTCGCTGGTTGAGCAGAATTTCCAGCTGTTGGGCCAGTTTGGCGCTGCGGGCATCTTCAGCTTCACCTTCGGGAACTTTAAAATATTCCCCTGCTTTTTCGTAATTTTTTTCTGCCACGGCCGAAATAAAGCCGGCAATACTGCTGCGGGGCGTGCGTCTCTCAAGGGCATCATCGGGCCACTGCGGCTCTGCCGGTTCTTCTGTTTCAGACTGAACTCCGGGAATTTGGGCCTGCAGTGTCATAGCCGGCCAAAGCTGAAGCCCCAGCATTAAGCTGAAGAAAATGAAATAGTTCCTGTTAAAAATGAGGTTTTTGAAGTGTGATCTTGTCATTGTTCTTGGCTGAAGGTTCTGCTGTATTAGGTGCCAAAAATGGCATTTTTGGAAACTTTTCTTTCTTCTCTACAGTGTAGACCTAAAGATAAGAAAATTCAAGAAGCGGTTAAGGCTGTTAAGGAAGCTTTTAGAAATGGCAGGCAATTCAGGCATTTTCCGAAGAAATTTTGCGCTTCACGGTTTGTTTGTGTTTTAAATAAAGTTTTGCGTCTTCTAAAATGAGATAGAGGCAGGGCACGATCAAAAGGATGATAGAAGTGGCAAAAATGATCCCAAAACCTAAAGAAATGGCCATGGGGATGAGGTAATATGCCTGGCTCGAGGTTTCCAGGATTATTGGTGTTAACCCACCAAAGGTAGTGAGCGTAGTAAGGATAATTGGCCTGAAACGACGGAGCCCGGCTTCGTGAATAGCCTCATAAACTGAACAATCTTTTCGTTTTTTGTTGGCGTAATCTATCATGATCAAACTGTCATTCACCACCACTCCGGTCAAAGCAATTACCCCCATCAAGCTTACGAGCGAAAGGTCATAACCCAGCAGGATATGGCCAATCACGGCACCCACTATACCAAATGGGATGGCAGCCATCACTATAAGGGGCTGCACATAACTGTTGAAAGCGATGGCCAGAAGTACATAAATGATGAGCATGGCCATGGCAAAGCTGCTCCACAGGGAATCTGTAGATTCACGCATATCGGCCTGGCTCCCTTCAAAAGTCCAGGTGAGCCCGGGGAAATCTGCCCTTAACTGGGGCAATATTTCATTCTGGATTGCTGCCAGCACCTGGCCCACTGTATTGGCCGGTTCAACGTCCATCCCCACGTTCACAACCCGCCGGCCATCGCGCCTGTTAATGCTGCTGAAAGCTTCATCCTGTTCTATTCTCACCACATCAAGCAGGGGTACTTCTATGCCCTGGGGCGTTCTAATGAGAAAATTTTCCAGGTTTTGAATATCCCGCCTTTCTTCCAAAGGCAATTTTACCCGTACTTCTATCTCGTTGGTAGTTCGCATCTGCCGCATGGCCAGGGCTCCATAAAAAGCATCTCTTACCTGCCGGCCTACTTCATTGGAGGTTAGCCCCAGGTTCCTGCCTTCGGGAAGAAGCTTAAAATCAAATTGCTGCTTACCTTTGTTATAATTGTCATTAATATCACGGGTGTTCTCAAAGGCTTCAAGTCTTTCAGAAAAAGCTGTACTGGCTTTTTCAAGCACCTCAATGTTGTTATGGCTAAGATCTACGCTTATGGCCTGCTGGTACCCCCCGGGGCCACGTTCGGCTTCAAAAGTGATTTGATCTACACCTTCAATTTCTCCAATATTATCCCGCCAGAGGGCGATTACCTCTTTTGCGGTGGTCTCCCGTTCATCGGGTGGTTTCATCACAATTTCTACATCAATAAAGTTCTGGCCCCTCACGTTTGTCTTTACACCTTCGGCAACTTCAAAAAGGTCGTATTGGTCAAACATTTCAAAGGTAGAGTTGGTGATCTCTTCGGCTACTTTGGCAGCCTGTAAGGTTGTGGTGCCTTCGGGCAAGCGCACTCCGGCTTCAATTTCATCGGCGGCTACCTCGGGCATCATGATCATTCCCATGTGGTCACTGTAGCCATACCCGCCCACAATGATCAAAAGAGCAATGGCCGCGGTAAGCGTGATGTAACGATATTTTAAAGACTTGTCGAGAAGAGGGCGGTAGTATTTATCTACAAACCTGTTGAAAGCATCAGCAAATTTTTGTTGCAGGTTTTCCAGTCTCAGGGCCCAGCCTTTTGGTCTTTTCTCCTTGAGATGCCCCAGGTGCGAGGGCAGAATAAACAGGGCCTCAAACAGGGATACTACCAGGATCACGATCACCACCACCGGGAGCGGCCACCAGAATTTCCCTGTTTCTCCCGGCATGAGCAGTAATGGTACAAAGGCAATAATAGTGGTAGCGATACTAAATACCACAGGCCGAGAAACATCTTTGGTGCCGGCAATGGCAGCTTTCATGGGGCTTAGGCCTTTTTTGCGGTATTCATACACATTTTCACCCACAACAATGGCGTCATCTACCACAATTCCGAGTACCACCAGAAATCCGAACATCGAGATCATGTTAATGCTCACCCCTACCAGCGGAAGAAAAATAATTCCGCCAATAAAAGATATTGACATACCCATCATCACCCAGAATGCCAGCCTGTATTCCAGGAAAAGAGTTAAGATGATGAGTACAATGCCCACCGCCATAAGTCCGTTTTCGGTGAGCAGTGAGAGGCGTTCGTTATAATCTTCTGCACGATTACTGTCTATGCGGTATTTTACCCCGGGAGGGAGGCGGTATTCTTCGAGAATTCTGTAAACCTCGTCGGCAATATCGAGGGGAGATTGATTTCCCACCCTGTATATGCTCAAACTCACAGCCGGTTCTCGATTAAACTGCCCGTGAAATCCGGTTTCTTCGAAGCCGTCGGTTACTTTGGCGATCTCGCCAAGAGTCACTTTTGCCCCGGAACCTGAATTAATGATCGCAATCTTCCTGAATTCTTCTGCCCACTGTTTTCTTTCTTTCATTCTTAGCAGGATCTCGCCCGATGCTGTTTCTACGGCTCCTGCAGGAACATCTTCGCTCGATTCGGCTACAATTTGTGCCACCTGGTTCAGGGTAAGATTGTACTTGCGGAGGTTGTTCCGCGGAATTTCGATGTGGGTAAAGTAATCGGGTACGTTTCCCAGTTCCACCTGGGTGATGCTGGGGTTGCTCAACAGGATGTTGCGCAGCTGTTCTCCCAATTGGCGCAGTGTCCAGATATCAACCTGGCCGTACAGGCTTATTTCCATTACATCCTGCTGTTGCAGCTGCAGGCTTACCTCGGGCTGTTCAATATCGTCGGGGAAGGTGCGTATGCGGCTCACGGCCTGATCAATGTCCTGGAAAACCTTCATGCGGTTGGAGCCGGCAATGAGTTCTATCACCACCTCACCCGATCCTTCCCTGGCTGTGGAGACAATTTCTTTAATGCCCTGAATTCCGCGGATGGCTTCTTCAACCGGTAATAGTATTCCCTGTTCTACTTCGGCTGGGGCGGCACCCGGGTACTGTACATTCACATTCACATAATCTAACTGAAACTGCGGAAAAACCTCTTTCTGAATCTGCATCATCGTCCATATACCTCCTGCTATAAGCAGAACCATCATTAAATTGGCAGCAATAGAATTGCGGGCCATATAGGCGATGATTCCTTCTTTGCGGGTATGGGTTTTCTTTTCGGCCATTAATGTATACTGTCTCTATGTATAGGTGTACTGCCCCTCGTGCTATCCATTTCGGTGCGCACGGCCACTCCCTCTGCTACAGTGCTAAGGTTGGTGGTAATAATTTTCTCGCCTGCTTTCAAACCTTGTTGTATGTATGCGTATTGAGTATCTGTCAGTAGCACTTCGACATCTCTTATATTAAGTGTCCCGTTCTGCATCACCCAAACCTGATTGTTCTCCCGCAAATGATCGCGATTTATCCGTACCACATCTGGAATCTCATTGCCTTCTATCAAACATTCCACAAAAGTGCCAATGATAAGTTCGGGCTTGCCTTTAGCCGAATCCTGCGCCAGGGGATCGGGGACTTCTACCAGTATCCGGGCCAAACGCGTTTGATTGTCCAGCGCTCCTACCTGACTGTTAAGGTATCCCGTTCGGTAAGAGCCGGCTGGCCAGGCAGCAGTGTTTCTTATCTTTACAGGGGAACCTTTTTCCTGTTGGGAATTGGGAAACTGCAGCCACCTTAAGCGGGAAACCGGCAGGCTCAATATCACCCTATAAGCTTCTGTGCCTACCAAACGGCCTAGATCTTCACCGGGGGCAACCTGGGAGCCGGTGGTCACATTTTGAGTGATGATGTGCGCATCAAACGGAGCACGAACCCTACTGCGGGCAAGATCCAGTTTAGCCTGATCTACCGCTGCACGGGCGGCTTTGATCCTGGCTTTTACAGCGTTTAACTGGGGTTGTCGCAGCACCAATGACTGCTCCTGTGGGCTAAGGCTTTGGCCGCCTATAAGCTCCAGGTCCTGCTGGGCTACTTGTTGCCGGCCCATTTCCACATCGAGTTCGGTTTGGGCCTGCAATAATTCACTCTGGCGCAGCTCCAGGTTGTTCCGGTAATCGGCAGGATCGATCTGGAGTAAAACATCTCCTTTTTTTACCGATCCGCCAGGTACAAAAGCTTCAGACCGTTTCACGACTTCACCGCCCACCCGGGCACTCACAATAACATCTTCCACGGGTTCTACCGTGCCGGTTGCTACCAGCAGAGGTGAGAAATTACCGGCCTCGGCTTCGGTAACGCTAACCAGCATGGCCATTTCGCGGGTGGCACCTTCTTTTTGAGCCGTGGGTTCGCTCATGAATATAAAGGCAGTCACTGCTATGGCGATTACAATGATGCCTGCGCAGATAAGAACGATCTTTTTGGTGCTCATACGTTGAATTTATAATGAGGTTTCTTCCGGGGTTTCAAAAGATCCGGCCAAAGCCCTGTACAGCCCTACGCGTATTTCGAGCAGCTCCTGCCGCGCTGCCAGCATCTCCCTTTCTAACTGCTGTTGCTTATCAAGTGCCAGCAGCACATCAAGATAAGGACTTAATCCGTTTAAAAACTCTATTCTCAATTGTTCCGAAGTTTTTTCTGATAGTTCGAGCCTCCTTTCCAGCAGCTCCAGTCTTTCCTTTTGTTTCATTTCCTGAAGAAGTGCGTTTTCAACTTCTTCAAAAGCAATAAGCACAGCCTGGCCATATTCATACAGCCGCTGATGCTTAACTGCTGCTGCGCGATCAACTTCAGCCGATAATCTTCCGCCGTAAATGAGGGGAGCCACCAGGTTGCCTGCAAGGCTGTAGGTCCAGTTTTCAAAGAGGTTGCCGGCATCTTCAGCCCGAAAACTGCCACGGGCATCAAGCGAGATCACCGGGAATTTGCTCCTCACTGCAAAAGCCATCTCCCTGTCGGCGGCCAGCACCAGGTTGTAAGCCTGCTGTAGATCGGGCCGGCGCCGAATGAGCTCCAGGGGCAAGCCTGTTTGGGGCAGTGGGGGCAGGTTTGGAATTTGACCTTCCGTAAAATCTTCAATATTCTGAGGCGGGCGGCCCAGTAAAACAGCCAGGCGATTTTCCAGTAGCTCGAGATTGGTTTCATAGAATATCTTTTGATTTCGGGTACTTTCCAACAGCTGTTCCTGCCGCAGAATATCTACAGCGCGAATTTGCCCGCCTGCAAACCGTGCCCTAATTAGTCTTACAATATTTTCATTGGTTCTTATTTGTTCCTGCACCAGCTGTAGTTGCCGGCGGGCGGTTAGCAGCTGGTACCAGGTATTGGCGATCTCGGCCGAAATGCTCATTGCGGCAGCCCGGTAATCGTAAAGAAAAGCTTCCACAGTATATTTTTCGGCCTGTATACCGGCACGAATCCTGCCCCAGAGGTCGAGTTCATAAGACGCGGCAAGCCCGGTTTGTAACTGCACCTCTTCAGAAAATGTGTTTTCAAATCCATTTTTGGAAGCTTCAGCAAAAGCGTCGATCTGCGGAAAAAGAAAGGATTTTTCCCTTTTTACAATAGCCAGGGAAGCTCTGTACTGCTGCCAGTTTCCTGCCAGAGCCAGGTTTTCTTGCAAAGCTTTGAGCACAAGGGAGTCCAGTACAGGATCCTGAAAGCTCGTCCACCATTCGTTGGGGAGCTCAATCTCTCCCGAAGCACTAAATGCCTCAGGTTTGGGGATAGGGGCTTCTTCGGGGCTGAGCTTTGGAGTACAGGCGGCAAAGAGCCAGAGAATAAAAAAAATAGCAGGCCACAGCCGGCGGGCAGCGTGGCTTTTTAAACCGGCAGGGGAGCTATATTTTAATAAATATGGTTTCAGACAGGCTATTTTTAAGTTTGGTTTTCGCGCTTAAAACTGTGTTTCAAAGTTTTAAACTTGAAGATTTCTAAAGTTACAGTTTTTTTATTTGCAGGCAACAGCTGCAAGAGGTGTCAAAAATGTCATTTCCGGGAGGTCTTTTAAAGTAAGTTTTCGGCAATAAATTCTATTGTGCAGCTTTATTATTCTTAAATAACCACCTGCAAAAATGTTATCTTGCAGGCTGTTGATCGACTACTAAACCCTAAATCAATAGCACTTGAACCTATCGGAGATCTTTCCCTTCAGAAAAAAATACGAGTACAAAGTGGGGATAAGCCTAAGCGGCGGCAGTGCCCGCGGTTACGCCCACGTGGGGGTGCTGCAGGCACTTCACGAACATGGTATTGAGCCGCAAATCATTTCGGGTACCAGCATGGGGGCGGTTGTGGGCGTGCTTTATGCCGCAGGGTATTCGCCCGAAAAGATCAAAAATATCCTTACTGAAGAAACCTTCTCTAAAATGACCAATTTTTCGTGGAGGCGCACCGGACTTTACAAGCTGGAAAAAATGAAGGTGGCCCTGCAAAAATATATAGCTGAAGATGACTTTTCAAACCTGAAAAAGCCATTTTACCTGGCACTTTCCAATCTTAACAAGGCCTGTGGCGAAACCCGAAGCACGGGCGCCCTTTTTGACTATGTGATTGCCAGTTGCTCGGTGCCGGGGGTTTTTGCGCCCATTGTGCTCGAGGAAGGAAACTATGTTGACGGCGGTCTCCTGTGCAACCTTCCGGCTTCGGCCATTAGGGAAAAATGCAGGTACCTTATAGGGTCTCACGTGAATTTTGCCGGGCAAAAGACAGTTTTCCTGGGCCGCGAAGTATCATGGAACGGGCTATTAATCTCGGGATTACCCAAAATTCAAAACCAGAAATGGCGCTGTGCGATTTTTTGATAGACCCGCCTAAGATGCAGAATTATACGCTGCTCGATTTCAGCAAGATCGAAGAGATCATAAAAGTGGGGTACGAGCACACTAATAAAATGATAGAATCTGGCGAGTTGCCGGTAAAAAAACTACAAACCGGCCCGGGAAATGCTTAGGCGGTTGCTTCGGAAATTTGTTTTCTTACCAAATTTTAAATTCAATAAAACTGATTTAAAATACCTTTTTTGACAGCCTGAAGTTTCAGGGTTTTGATTTTACAAAAAAGGGTTTTCAAGGAAAAAAATATCTAGAATTAGAAAGCCTACTCCTGGTTGAAAACCTGCAGTACCGGAAGTGCCTTGTGGTCAAAATTGAACAGCGCCTGATTTTCCCAGGGGGAACCTGCCGTAGATTCGGGGCCATTCCAGGCCACAAGTTCGCCGCCCCAGTAAGAAAATCCGATGCCGGCGTCAGAGGTTTCCATAATATCAGAAATTTCCTGCAAAAAGGCTTTTTGCCCTTCTGCTGAAGCGGGATATCCTGGCACTAACTGCTCCTCGAGGCCCACTATATTGTTGGTCCAGTCGTTATAACCTAAGCTAAAAGGATAGGCAGTTTCAGCAATCACCAGCTTGCGTTGATACTTTGAAGCCAGAGAATTTGCCGTGTTTTCAAGGAGGTCAAGATTTTTGCCGTGCCAGACTGGGTAATAAGAAAGCCCGATAATGTCGTAATCTACACCGGCGACCTGGCCAAAAAACCAGTCGGCATTCTCGAGTCCGGCAAAGTGGATGATGACTTGTGAAGCAGGGTTTGCTTCGCGAACCGCACTTGTGCCTGCCTGCAGTAGTTCCTTGAACTGATCGGGATTTTCAGAAATATTTCCTTCCGGAAAAAGGAACCCGGAATTTATCTCGTTTCCCACCTGGATGTATTCGGGCTTGATCTCTTCAACAACCCTAAAAGTATAGTTGTAAACCTGATTTTTGAGAGCTTCAAAAGAAAGCTGCTGCCAGCTTTCAGGCCTGGCCTGATTTCCCGGATCGGCCCAGGCGTCCGAATAGTGCAGGCTTAGCCAGATGTCAAAACCCCGGGCTTTGAGGTTTTTGGAGAAATTCTTCACTTCCTCAAAACCAGAGTGCCCCCGGGCAGGATCTACCCACAACCTTAGCCGCAGCGTATTCACCCCGGCTTGCTTTAAAATGTCAAGAAAATCCTCTTTCTGGCTCTTGGCGTTGTAAAAAATGGTTCCGGCGGCATCAATTTCCGGGAAAGCCGAAATATCTACTGCTCTCACCGGCAGCCCCTCTTCTGAAACAGGAGGAGTGGGTTCAGGTTCTTTTTGGGCATCATCATCTGTGCTGCAGGAAGCAAAAAAGGCGAAAAAAAAAAAGAGGCAAAATAGTTTTTTCATGCGGATAACTTCAGGAGCATAAAGTTAGCAATTTTAGTGGCTTGCAGGCTGTTCAGGGGCATTAGAATTAGCAGGAAACCGGATTTTTCCGCAGAAAGAAAGCTTGGAAAAATACATTTTTAAAGATTCAGCCCAGGAAATTGATCTTGCTTCAGACTCTTTAGAGAATTACAGGGAGAAACGGGCTTCAGGAATTCTTGAATTTCAGGCAGATGGGCGATCTAAGGGATATTTTAGTGGATGAAATGATTGCTGAAGATGATTATCTTCTGAATAATTTCCGCAGAAAAAGAGGCTTTGAAAATGCCATTTTTGAAAGGTATTTTTCCGAAGAGCTTTTAAAACAGCTCTTAAAAGGCATGATTCAGAATTTGAGGGCAGTTTTTTTAATCTGCTTACAGTGGCGTAAATTAGAAGAATTAAAATGAGAAAAATGAAAAAGATGTATTTAAGCCTTGGGCTGGTGTTTTTGATGATCATGCCGGTGCTACAGGCGCAGGAAACCGATGTTGTGGTAAGGGTTAGATCTAAAGACGCCAAATTTATTGGCAGTTCGATTGGAGGGGCAAAGATCCTCATTAAAAACGCTGAAACCGGAGAACTACTGGCCAGCGGGATGACCACCGGAAGCACCGGAGATACACAGCTTATCATGCAAGAGCCCCACAGCCGTAACCAGCGGCTCACCGATAAGCAAACCGCAGGCTTTCTTGCAACTTTAGATTTGGAGGAGCCGGTTTTTGTGAGCGTTGAAGCTATTGCGCCCTATAACAAGAAGCAGGCGCGGGTTGTGAGCAGTACCCAGTTGTGGCTGTTGCCGGGAAAAGACATTAGCGGCGAGGGACTTGTGCTTGAGGTTCCGGGATTTGTGGTAGATATACTCTCTCCCCAAACCCATGAGCGAACAGGGAGCGAAAGTACAATTGACATTAAGGCCAATGTGGTGATGATGTGCGGCTGCCCTGTTACTCCCGGAGGAATCTGGGATGCCAATCAATATGAGGTTACTGCGGTGCTGAAAAGGGATGGCAAACAGGTACAGGAACTGCAACTTGAGGCCGGGGAGAAGCCCAGTACTTTTTCTGCGGAAACTACACTGGAACCCGGATTGTACGAGCTGCTGGTATATGCTTATGATCCTGTTCACGGGAACACCGGGCTGGACAGGACGAATTTTATCGTGAACTAAAAAGTGGGGGTTAGTGGTCGTGTGCCAGTTATTGTTGCCAACAACTTCCACCCTGATGCAGGAAGGGTCGCATATGAGTGAGGGTGTTGGAGTGGCGAACGGGACGGCACTTTGTGATGAGATTCCTCCTTCGTCGGAATGACAAACGGGGAGTGGATTCCTGCCGTTGTTGGAATGACAAAACAATCCGCCATTGTTTGTCTACCCTGATGCAGGAAGGGTCGTATATGAGTGAGGGTGTTGGAGTGGCGAACGGAGCGGCACATCGTGATGAGATTCCTCCTTCGTCGGAATGACAAACGGGGGGTGGATTCCTGCCGTTGTTGGAATGACAAACAATCCGCTGTTGTTTGTCCACCCTGACGCAGGAAGGGTCTCATATGAGTGAGGAGATAATTGGAGTGGCGAACGGGACGGCGCAAGGGGATGAGATTCCTCTTTCGTTGGAATGAGAAGGAGGGTGAGAATTGTTAGAACCTGTCTTATTCAAAATGATGATTCAGGGATTCTATTTTAGGATTACTACTGCGAATCAAATTCAGTTTCTTTTCCTTTCGCCATCCTTTAATTCCTTTTCCCTGGCAATAGCTTGCTGGATCCATCCGTAGGTCTCATAATATATTAGTTCTGATAAGTTATAGCGCCCTACAAAAGTTTTTTTACCCTGGTTAATAGAATTTTTATGCTCGCCTAACCTCCTTTTTAAACTATTGGTGACGCCCACATAGAAGGTGGTTCTATATTTATTGGTGAGTATATAGACATAGAATTTGTAAATCCCTTCTGTGTATTCAATCATTAATTACCTGGTTAGTAATGTATTAAATTAGTAAAAAATTTGGGGTCTTTACATAGGCTGTTCATTTATTATTGGGGGGTATTTTTTTTGGAGTTGGTTACAGGGACGTGCAATTGGAAGTGATTCCTTCCTGCCTGTTGGCAGACAGGCTGTGTCAGAATGACAAAAGGAACGGCACAACGGGATGAGATTCCTCCTTCGTCGGAATGACAAACGGGGAGTGGATTCCTGCCGTTGTTGGAATGACAAACAATCCGCCGTTGTTTGTCCACCCTGCCGCAGGAAGGGTCGCATATGAGTGAGGGTGTTGGAGTTGCGAACGGAACGGCACATCGTGATGAGATCCCTCCTTCGTCGGAATGACAAACGGGGGGTGGATTCCTGCCATTGTTGGAATGACAAACAATGCGCTGTTGTGTGTCTACCCTGACGCAGGAAGGGTCTCATATGAGTGAGGAGATAATTGGAGTGGCGAACGTGACGGCACATCGTGATGAGATACCTCCTTCGTCGGAATGACAAGAAGGACAGCGGATTCCTGCCGTTGTTGAAATGACAAAGGCCTTAAAAACTAATCCCAATCCCTATGTTCAGATCGGATGTGTATTCTTTAGTGCCTAAAGGAGTTTTACTATCATAGTAATAGTTGTAAAGGCTAAACACTTTTAGCCAGGATGAAAGAGGAATATCTAACCGGAATTGCTCTAAAATCCTGTAGTCACTTATTTCTTTGTACAGCGGCTGATAATAAAACGTATTGGCAACAGAAAATTTCTGGGATTCCGGGGTGTAAGATAAAGTGAGATAAGTGCTGTTACGCTGATTATAACTGGTGGTTCCCAATTGTTCGCTGAATTCTATTTCATACATATAACTATTGCCCGCATAGCTAGTGAACCGCAGTTTATTTACTAATTTGAACCGTAGCCCCGCTCCTATTAGGTTTCGCTGCTCTACCACGAGTAACTGGTTGTACTGCCCCTGTACAAAGGTTTCTAATCTTATTGCTTCGTTGAACTTATAATTAAACCGGCCGTGAAGGAACCAGGCATTTTGCAGGTTTCCTTTTTCGGAATCTATGAGCTTGTAGTTGCCCAGAAAGAAATATATTTTCTCCAGGTCTCTCGATTTAAATTGTGTGCTTAGTGATGCGTCCACCTGGTTTACCTGTTCGCCGTCGTTGTTAGTATGATTGAAAGAAAAATTGGCGTTGAGGGTAAACCTTATAGAATCGGTCTGCATGCGTTTGGATTCAATATTCACTAATTGTGCAGAAAGAATAGAAGGCAAAAGGCTACAGAGACCTAAGAGAAATATTCTAATCATAGCAGACAAATGTATAACTTCTAAGGGAACAGAAAAACTTGAACTAACTTATGGATAAACTCCTGGGAAAAAGAAGAGCCTGGGAAAGACAGTTACAAAATCGCTTTTTCACGTGAATTTTAAGCCTGTATGGTGGTATTATCTATGGATTTATAATTTCTCATAGTTATTTTCTATAAGTGATTTTTTGAACCATTATCGATTTTTTTCTGATAAACAATCAATTTTTCCAATGGTTTTATGAAAGGTATAAGTTCAAATTATTGTATTTTTATGTTCAGATATTAACTAAAAAATTATCAATATGGCACAGAACGAACACCGTAATTCACCGGGTACTCACAAAGCCTGGGAAGTGAACGAATCCAGCAGATGTCCTTTCCTTGGGGGGGCGGTAGACAAAACTGCCGGAAGCGGTACTTCAAACCGCGACTGGTGGCCAAATATGTTAAACCTACATATATTAAGACAGCACTCCAATCTTTCCGATCCTATGGATGAGGATTTTGACTATGCTGAAGAATTTAAAAGCCTTGACCTGGAGGCAGTAAAAAAAGACCTTCATGAACTCATGACCGATTCGCAGGACTGGTGGCCAGCCGATTTTGGGCACTACGGCGGATTGTTTATACGCATGGCCTGGCACAGTGCAGGTACTTATAGAATTAGTGACGGGCGGGGAGGAGCAAGTTCAGGTTCCCAAAGATTTGCACCTCTTAACAGCTGGCCCGATAACGCCAACCTCGATAAGGCCCGACTTTTACTATGGCCAATAAAACAAAAATACGGAAGAAAGATCTCCTGGGCCGATCTTATGATACTTACCGGAAACGTGGCCCTCGAATCTATGGGCTTAAAGCCTTTTGGCTTTGCCGGTGGCCGTGAAGACATCTGGGAATCTGAAGAAGATATTTACTGGGGTTCTGAAGGAGAATGGGTAGGTAATAAAGAGCGTTATGCCCGAGACAACAAATTGGAGCAACCTCTTGCAGCATCTCACATGGGCCTTATTTACGTGAACCCCGAGGGGCCAAACGGAAATCCAGATCCGCTGGGTTCTGCGCAGGATATTCGCGAGACCTTTGGCCGAATGGCTATGAACGATTATGAGACCGTAGCATTGATCGCCGGGGGCCACACCTTCGGAAAAACACACGGGGCAGCCGATCCTGTGGAGCACGTGGGGGCAGAACCTGCTGGTGCCGATATCACGGAAATGGGATTGGGCTGGAAGAACAAATTTGGAACAGGAAACGCCGGAAGCACCATTACAAGTGGACTTGAAGGTGCCTGGTCACAAACGCCTACCAGGTGGAGCAATTACTTCTTTGACAACCTTTTTGGCTATGAATGGGAATGCTATAAAGGCCCCGGAGGCGCATGGCAGTGGAGACCAAAAGACGGGGCTGGAGAAGGTGTCATCCCCGATGCTCACGACCCCGATAAGAAGCACGCCCCTTTTATGTTAACTTCAGACATAGCTTTAAGGGAAGACCCGGAGTACTATAAAATCTCAAAACATTTCCACGAAAACCCCGAAGAATTTGCAGATGCTTTCGCCAGGGCCTGGTATAAGTTGACGCACCGTGATATGGGGCCTATTTCAAGATACCTGGGGCCCGAAGTACCTTCTGAAGAATTACTTTGGCAGGATCCCCTTCCAAAAGTAGATCACGATTTAATAGACCGTGACGATATTGCAGCACTGGAGAAGAAAATCTTTGCTTCAGGTTTAACTGTTTCTCAAATGGTTACCACTGCCTGGGCATCGGCTTCTACTTTCAGGAATTCAGATAAGCGGGGAGGAGCCAATGGGGCCCGCGTGCGCCTTGAGCCCCAAAGACACTGGGAAGTAAACAATCCGCCGCAATTACAAAAGGTTTTGAACAAGCTTGAAGAGATTCAGCAGGAATTCAATCAGGCACAAAAAGGTAACAAAAAAGTGTCTTTAGCCGATCTTATTGTGCTTGCCGGAAACCTTGCGGTGAAGAAGGCAGCCAAAGACGCAGGTTATGAAATTGGGGTTCCATTTGCGCCCGGAAGAACCGATGCTACAGAAGAGCAGACAGATGCTGAAGCTTTTGAACCACTGGAGCCAAGAGCAGACGGTTTCAGAAACTACGTGAAGCAAAGCGAATATATTTCAACTTCGGCTGAAGAAATGCTGGTTGATAAGGCACAGTTGCTTTCTCTTACTCCGCCAGAAATGACCGTGCTGGTAGGAGGAATGCGAGTGCTGGGAGCTAATTATGACGGGTCACAGCACGGCGTATTTACCAAGCGTCCCGGACAGCTTACTAACGACTTCTTTGTGAATTTGCTTGACATGACCACTACCTGGGCAGCCAAAGATGATTCTCAAAAAGTTTTTGAAGGACGTGACCGCAAGACTCAGGAAGTAAAATGGACCGGAACCCGTGTAGACCTTATCTTTGGATCTAACTCTGAACTCCGCGCCCTTGCCGAAGTTTATGCACAGAGCGACTTTAAAGAAAAATTCGTGAAAGACTTTGTAAAAGCCTGGGACAAGGTGATGAGCCTTGACAGGTTTGATCTTAAAAACTAGGTTAGTTTTAGTGTTGATTTAATTGCAAAGAGGCTGCCTAAATGCTATAGGGCAGCCTCTTTTTTTATTGATAGCAATAGATGTACCTACATCTTTATCTCTGCACAACCAATTCTGGTACCTGCATTTCCGCTAGGCTGGGAAGTATAATCATCTACTCCCGCATGTACAATAACAGCTTTGTTTAGAATGTTCTTTTTCTCATCTTCACATCCAATACACCATTCATCTGTAGTGAAGGTCACACTACCTTCGCCGTTGGCATTAACATCAAAATTACCAATGTCACCGCGGTGGTATCCGTTTTCGTCACCCCATTCCCCATGGTCTTCAAAAGTGGGGTTCCAGTGTCCTCCGGCAGAGGTACCGTCTTCAGCAGAACAATCGGCGTTTTCATGAAGGTGAATGGCGTGCATGCCTTCTTCAAGGCCGGTAAGTTCGGCGGTCATGGTTACCTCATCGTTTTCCTGAACAAAAGTGATGGTTCCTGAAACATTGCTGCCACTTCTTGGCTCTACTTGTATGGTTAGTTCATCCTGAACATAAGTATCTCCCGGGCCAGCTTCCTCTTCCTGCTGGGTGAGGTTGGTATGTTCGTCTACACGTTCGTCAGCGGTTTGGTTTTCGTTTTTGCAACTGGTGAATACTAAGGCTGCTGCCAAAACTGCGGATATTCCTATACGTTTCATATTAGTTAGTTTAAATTAGTAACAATCGACTAAATTAGAATATGGCATTTTGGTAGCCAAAAATTTAAGGAGAGCTTAACAATGAAATTCAGAAAAAATGCTTCGGAAGCTTAAGCTTTCTTTGCTGAATTAACCTGAAAATCCTCTTATAACCTTCTTTTTTAGATAATACTGAAATTACCTGTTGCCAAAGCCGAAAATTGGTGTTTACGTCGACTATTTCTTCCTGAGGTGGGTGGTAATGGTAACTTTGTTGGAAAGCGT
Organism: Salinimicrobium tongyeongense; assembly: GCF_026109735.1. Classification (NCBI taxonomy): domain Bacteria; kingdom Pseudomonadati; phylum Bacteroidota; class Flavobacteriia; order Flavobacteriales; family Flavobacteriaceae; genus Salinimicrobium; species Salinimicrobium tongyeongense. Next base: position 2,425,440 of record NZ_CP069620.1, read on the forward strand.
TCGGTGTACCGGGCATTTATCGGCAATTTCGAGTAATTTTTCTTGTTGTTGCTCGTCAAGCTTTCCTTCAAGCACAATTTCCCTCTCAAAAATGTCAATTTTAGCGGTGTTTCTTTCACAGTTCCCGCAGTCTTCAGCATGGCTTTTTTTATGGTCTACATGGGTTTCCACATTCAGTAAAGGCCATTTTTTGCGCCTGGCGTACATTTGAATCGTCATGGAAGTGCAGGAAGCGAGACCGGCTGAAAGCAGTTCGTATGGGGAAGGCCCAAAGTCTTCCCCTCCAAAAGATTTAGGTTCGTCGGCAATAAAATAGTGCCTGCCTGCCCGCATTTGTGTGGTAAAACCATCATTGCCAAGGTTGGCTACCACCTGGTGACTGGTTTGGAGCACTTTATCTTCGGGAATTTCGAGGTAGCGCGAAGCCCAGGCGGCAATTACGCTCCCTGCATATTTGGAATCTTCATTGTTGGTAAGCAAGTGATCGGCCCCATCTAGAGATACAAAGCTTTTTGGATGTTTTACGCTTTTGTACAGGGTTTCGGCATTGCTTATGTTCACCACTGCATCTTGTGGAGAATGCATGATCAAAAAGCCCTTTTTGAGATCTCGTGCAAAAAGGCTGAGGTCGTGAGTATTGATGTCTTCAAGAAAATCTTTTTTAATGCTAAAGTTCCTGCCGCCCACGTTAACTTCGGCCACACCGTTTTTCTCTATCTCTTCGAGATTGGATTTCAGCAAATGTTTAACATGCACGGGAGAAGAGGGAGCGCCAATAGTGACCACGCTTTTTACTGAAGGCAGCTTGTTGGCGGCAAAGATGGTGGCTGCCCCGCCAAGAGAGTGGCCTATGAGCATTTCGGGAGCAGCATATTCTTCAGCAAGAAATTCGGCAGCCGCAAGCAGGTCTTCTACATTTCCCGAAAAAGTGGTATCGGCAAATTCCCCATCACTGTCGCCCAGTCCCGAAAAATCGAAACGCAGTACCCCGTAACCTTTAGCCGATAAGGCTCTTGCAATGTTCTTCACCGCGAAAAAATTCTTGTTGCAGGTAAAGCAGTGGGCAAAAAGCACATAGCTGTGGGGATGCGTGTTTAAAGGCAGTTCGAGATAACCTGAAAGTTCGAGGCCATCGGCATTGGGAAATGTTATTTTTTTGTAGTTCATGGGCTAAAAAGAAATTAAAAAAGGCTTTTAAAAAGCGTGTTAAGATTCCATTTTACACCGGAGATCCCGTGAAGGTTTCTCAAGAATTTTCAAAATATGGAATACTTTCAACTTTTTAAAAGCCTCTGGTCTATTTACAGATGCGGTTTGTTATCTGCGATACTTGGTTTGGTCAAATTCTCCCCTGTCATAGAAAGAATCGTCTTCAGGGATTGTTCCGCCAGAGCGGCGATCGGAGTATTTTCCGGTTTCATTTCCGGTTAAGGCATCCCGGTCGCGATCTACAGTCCTTCGGTCGTCATCGGCAAGCGTGCCGCTTCTACCGGCTATCTTACCTTCTGCGTCCTGATTTTTATCGCGATCTGCTTCTCTCATCCTCCTTCTTTCTTCATCCAGATTATTTTGGCTGTTGCTGTCAAAATCCCGACTGTTTGTATCGTCGAAATCGCGGTTGTATGATTCCAGCACAACTACTTCATAGTCGCGGTCAATGTCATAACCTTTTTCATATCTTTTGGTTTCAGCAAAAGTGCGGTGGTCAATTTTGTTGGTGTACACAAATTTGTCATCCACGTTTAACCTTGCCATCCCTATAGGCAGGATGAGGTGGTTCTCACCTTCCCGGTTGATGAATTCGTGAACATTGCCCGATGCCGGTTTCCCGTAGGGATCGTGGTTGGCATCGATAATGGATTTATCTACTTCAATGTCTAAATAAACCACTCTCTTTTTTTCTTTGCTCACCAGGAGGTTGTCTACTTTTCCTACCACTCTGTTATCAACGTCTTTCACGGGCCATCCCCTCACATCTGGGTCATCGCTGTCAACTTTAAAGTCCGAAAGTTCGTTGAGGTAATATAAGTGCTTTCTATTGTCTTTTCTATCTGTCATAATCTCTCTTTTATTTGGTTTAGCTCATTTTTCTTAAAACATCCCCGGCCTCCTCAAAATACTCTTTGATCTGATCTTTTTGTTCAAGAGTTTGAGTGGAAGGGTTAATGTCCTGGGCTGCAGTTTTCAATTCATTTACATCTTCAGACAGGTTAGGAAACTGCTCCTGTTGCATTTTTTCTAAAATATTTGCCAGTTTAATCCCGGCGTCTTTAATTTTATTTGCGTGTGTCAACGCGCTGGGATCCTGCTGTATTTGCTGTGCATCCTGTCTTACCGACTGCATATCGGCACTAATGTCATAATTCATCTCATCGGCTTTTGCCTGCACGGCATTCATAAGCTCAATGATGGCATTATTGGTATACTCATGGTCAATACCCATTTTAGACTCATCTGCGATGTAGGCCAGGTAACCCGATACTCCCTGTCCTGTTGCAGACAGTGTGTCTTGGGCGTTGTCCCATCCGGTAGTATCTGTTTGTTCATCCCAGGTGTCCTGGTCTTCATCCCAGGTGGTTTCTTCTACCTGATCGGTTTGTAGATCATCGGCATCATTGTCATCATCGGCAAATACTAAAAAGTATAATATTGCCAGAATGACCAGAACCAGGATGATCCACGGCCAAATTGGTTTTTTCTTTTCGATCTTGATCTCTGCCATAATTCTTCTTTTTTTAATTAGTTAGATTGATATCTAAATTACTGATTTTGAAAGCCATTTTAATTAATAGCAGCCTAAAGTATTGTTAATTAAGCATTAAAACGCTTAATTAATTGCAATAATGCCAGTGTAGAAGAAGATAGGTAGAATTATTTTTAGGGAACCGCAATTTTTATTTTTACGGGGGAGATGCGGGCAGTTACTTCTTTTATATCGCCCCTGTACTCGCCGTCAATTTGGAAAGGAATATTTTTTTGGCTAAAGATTTTGGCCTCTACTGCCGAAATGATCTCGAGGAAATCTTCATCTAAATTTACGTGCTCCCTGAAGGTTTGTAGAATTTGGGGAATATTGAATTCCTTAAAGATCAGAATTTCAAACTTGCCGTCATCATACCTGCCATTCGGATTAATCTTTGATCCGGTGCCGTATTTTTTGGCATTAGCCACAGCGATAAGCACCGCTTTTCGGGAAATCTCCTTGCCGTCAACCTCTATTTTAAATTGAAATGGGAAATCACTTTTTATAAGAGTAGGAATAGACTGAATGAGGTAGCCAAGTTTTCCGCGGATGTTTCCTTCCTGATAGTTCTTAATTAAAGCTGCGTTGAGGCCAATGTCACTAATATGTAGGCATAGTTCATCATTGATGAGGATCGCGTCTATTAACCTGAACTTATTTCCCAGGGCAATGCGGGTTAATTCAGCATTATTCCCGTCAAGGTTGAGGTTCTCGGCAAGTCCGTTAGCCGAACCGGCAGGGAAGATCCCTATGGGAATGGAATCGTCGGTGAGAAGTTCAGCAATTAATTTGATGGTGCCGTCGCCGCCTACAGAAAGAATGCGCTGGGGGTCGTAATCTTCAATGATCGAAAACAAGGCTTCTTTATCCCCTTTTCCGGAGGTATAATAAATTTCGAGTTCAAGATTTCTCTCCGACACCTGCTTTTCTACTTCTTCAATAATGTCAGATTTATCCTTACCTCCCGAGATAGGATTGACAACCATTAAAACCCTGCTAAAATCGGCCATTCTATTGAGCTTGTGCTCAAAAATAACTAATTTGGGAAGGAAAGGCAGTTAAAAATAAACTAATATGAAATTGGACATTAAGCTCTATCGCGGCTATGTTAATGATCAGGAACTGGTGGTATTTGGGCATGTATTCAAATCTTGGGCACCAGATAAATATGAAATAGACCGCCGGGGCTACAGGCATGCAAAATCTGTCTATAAAATGTTCACCATCAGCCCCATCAAAAATGCCACTGTGCAGCTGAATTTTAAGGAGCTGGAAGTTGTTACCAAAACTACAGATGACGGTTACTTCAGGTTTAACCTTCCGTATAACAGATTTTTAGACAGCGGCTGGCATGAGTATTCCGTTTCCTGTAAAATAGGAGAAAAAGGAGTGGTTGAGCGGGGCGAACTGCTGAAGCCTTTCAAAAGTAAACTGGGAATTATATCAGATATTGACGATACTTTTCTAATTTCCCATACCCAGAATTTTTTCAAGAAACTCTACGTTATCCTTACCCAGAATATTGACAACAGGGAGGTTTTTGATGATGTGGTGCCACATTACCGGGCTTTGAGCCGTGCAGGGCAGGAGGAAGGGCAGTTCAACTCGTTCTTTTATGTTTCAAGCAGTGAATGGAACCTCTACGAATTCATTTTGCAGTTTGCCCGAAAACACGGCCTGCCAAAAGCCGTTATCAAGCTCAAAAGCATCAAAACCGGTCTTGGGGATTTTTTGTTTACCGGCAGGGGCGGGCATGACCACAAATTTATCAAGATAAAAGACATCATTTCCTTTTATCCTCAGCTTCAGTATGTGCTTATGGGAGATGATTCACAGCAGGATCCTCATCTCTACGAGCGGGTCACAAAAATGTTTCCCATGAACATTAGGGCAATTTATATCCGGCAAACTTCAAAAAGACAAAAATCGAAGGTTAAGGAGGTGCTGGAGAATATTGAAGATCTGGGAGTGGCTACCTGCTATTTTACCGATAGCGGTAAAGCCATTGCGCATTCAAAAAAAATAGGGATCGTGTGATCCCTATTCAAAAATGACATTTTGGAGAGGTAATTTTTTAAAATGTGGCCGATGGAAATACCACCACGCTTTCATTGCCGTTCTTTCCCACGCTTGAGACGCCAAAGAAAAAGTTGTCAATCACAATACCTTCCAGTGTAAAATTATCTACATCGCCAACAAACCTTGAATGTTGCCACTGTGGGGCAGTAGTGTCTCTCCAGTAAACTTTGTAACCGGCAACATTGTCTCCCGCTACTTTTTCCCATTTTAATTTTGCTGAAGGCTCAACGATACCCCCAATGGCAACCTCTTTTGGCGCAGGAGGCGCCCAGGCGAGGCTGGCCATGCTTATTGCATTTACAGCTGTGAGTTTTGCAGCATAATCAAAGTTCACGTGTTCAATAACATCGCCGTATTCAATGCCGTTTTCTGTACGTATATCCTGATGTTGCTGCGTGTAATTCTCGTGGGCTTCCATAATCCTGATCCCTGGAAAACCAAGGTCGTTGAAAGGGCGGTGGTGCCCGCCACGGCCAAACCTATCCAGCCTGTAGACCATCATGGGATTCATTTCGGGCATATAGGTTTCGGTGGTGCGGTGTACATATCGTGCAAGTTGTCGGGAAATTCCGTCTACTTCGCCGCCATAGAACCTCCTCATGGTTCTCTCGCGTTCAGTTTCGGTAGGAGGCACGGGTTCAGAAAAGATCCTGAAAGTGCGGTTGTCAATTACACCATCTACGCCTTCTATGTTGCCAATCATGTCATTATTGAGCACCCCAATAATTTCCCAGCCTTTGTCTTTTGCCATTTTGGCAAAGCCCTGGCCTCCAAAAAGCCCCTGTTCTTCACCCGACAGGCCTAAGTAGATAATGCTGTTCTCAAAACTGTATTTTGAAAGCACCCTTGCGGCTTCCATAACGCCTGCCATTCCGCTGGCATTGTCGTTAGCCCCGGGAGCATCTGTGGTAAAATCCATGGTATTGCTGGCGCGGGAATCTATATCGCCACTCATTATGATGTAGCGGTTGGGATATTTTGTGCCTTTTTGCACCGCTCCAACGTTTACCACCCAAGCATCTTTTGGAACGCGGTTGTTTCCTTCTTTGGTGACGAAGTCTTTCTGGTAAAAAACCTCCAGACACCCGTTGCAGTGGTTTGAAATTTCTTCAAAATCGGCTTTTATAAACCGGCGGGCAGCACCTATTCCGCGGGTATTAGAAACGGTGTCGCTAAAGGTGTTCCTGGTGCCAAAGCCTGCAAGGCGCCTTATATCGGCTTCGATTTCATCAGCCGAGACTTCTTCTATGATGTCGTAGATACGCATATCTACCTGTGGCGGGGCTGCTTTCTGGGCATAAGAAGATAGTCCGCAAAATAGTAAGGTGGCAAAAATGGCTTTTTTGAGCATAATTCTCTTTTAATTTCTGAAAAGGCAAAATAGTAAAAATAGGGCAAAAAAAAAGAGGCTGTTCTAAGAGCCTCTTTTACATTATTCTGAAGTTGTTGGTATCCTATTTCTGATAAGCAGCAGTATAGAACACCATAAAAAATCTTCATATAATATTTAAATATTTAAGCTTTTAAAGCAGCCTCTGGATTATTTCAGGAAAAATCTAGTAGATGATCTTATCATCCCCATTCATTTCTGTTTCCAGCTTTTTAGATTTTCCTTTAATTTTTGATTTTACGGAATCATACCGGTGCGAGAGGTTATCGCTGAGGTCATTGTATTTGTTCTTGGCCCCATAAAGATATTCGTTGCCTTTATCGGCAATATTTTTACGGGTCTCAGATCCCTTTTTTGGTGCAAATAGTAAACCTGCAATGGCGCCAACAGCGGCCCCTGAAAGTATGCCTGCTAAAATTTTTCCTGTTTTCATGTTGAGATTTTTCTAATTGATAATGGTTATTTTATCGAACTACTAAGATAGTCTATAAAGGTGATTTGCAGCGATTAGGACAGTTAAGGTTGATTTAAATTAAATATTAATTTTTACTGATTATTAACAATTTTGCCGTTATTTAGCGGGTAAGGCTTACAAACTGCTCAAGCAGTTCCCGTACTTCATCTACATCTTCTATGTAGTATTTGGCTTCAGTCTTGTTGCGTCCCACTTTTACGCTTACCGTTTGATCGGGGAGTTCGGTGAACAGGTACTCGTCTGTCCAGTCGTCTCCTATGGCAAATATGAAATCGTATTTTTCTACCAGCAGTTTATTGGCTGCCTTGCCTTTGTTGACGCCACTGTTCTTAATTTCGAGCACTTTGTTTCCCTGCAATACGGTGAGGCCGTGATTGGCGATCATGTCTTTTAGTACTGCTGAAAGTTCGTTTGCCCTCACTTCTCCCAGTTCGGGGTTTGCTTTGCGGTAGTGCCAGGCCAGGGAGAAATTCTTCTCTTCTATAAAGGTGCCGGGAGTGCGGTCTACATAAGTTTCAAGCACCGGCCGTACAGAAGCCATCCAGTTGTTGTTGAGGTTTTCGGTGAGCTGCCACTTTTCGTTGACAGGCCGGTTCCACACGCCGTGTTCAGAAATTAATTCTATGGGCACGTTTTTCCACCAGGTTCCAAGGGTTTCCTTGTCCCTTCCGCTTATGAGGACTACCCGGGTATTTTTTTGTTCTCCCAAACGGGTGATCAATTCGAGTAGCTCAGGATCGGGCATGGCTTCTTCGGGTTTATCGACAAACTTCCGAAGAGTTCCGTCATAATCGAGGAACAAAATGCGGCGCTGGGCTGCACTATACTTGTCAAAAAGGTCTTTTTTCACGTTCTCTGAAAGCTGTATTGCCTTAAATGCTTTTCTGGAACTTCTGGTTTCTTTCAGGCTTTTCATAAAATCTTTGGCCCATTTTTCTACGTTATATCTCTTGAGCCTCTTCTGAAGGATCTTATTGCGGCGCACCTGCTCTTCTTCGGGCATTTCGAGAGCCATTTTCATGGTGTCTACAATCTGCTCAAAATTATTCGGGTTGATGATAAGTGCCTCATTGAGTTCATGCGCTGCCCCGGCCATTTCACTCAGAATTAGCACCCCGGTCTGGTCTGTCCTGGTGGCGATATATTCTTTTGCGACCAGGTTCATACCATCACGGGTAGGGGTGATGAGCGCAACATCACTTGAGGTATAGAGGTCTATAAGATTTTCAAAAGGCATGGAGCGGTAAAAATACCAGATTGGCGTCCAGTTTATGGTGGCAAACCTGCCGTTGATGCGCCCCACCAGTTCGTCGATCTCCCTCTTTAGGAGCTGGTACTGCGGAACATTGGTGCGCGAAGGTACCGCCAGCATGATAAGCCGTACTTTTTCCTGGTACTCGGGGTATTTTTCCAGGAAGTAGCCAAAAGCCCGTATCCTGTTCGCTATTCCCTTGGTGTAATCGAGCCGGTCTATAGAGAGGATGAGCTTGGTATTGCGGGTAACATATTTGTGGTAATCGAGTTTCTTCTGAATATCGGAATTCTCGCTGCGGGGCTGGTTGAAATGTTCTTTTGCTGCGGTGCGGAATTTCTTATAATCAATTCCCATGGGAAAAGAATCGGAACGCACAATGCGGCTTCCTATATTCACGCTGTTAAAGTTGATGTCATACCGAAGTATCCGGTTTACAGAGCGCAAAAAGTGCCTTTCGTAATCGTAGGTATGAAAACCTATAAGATCGGCGCCCAGCATTCCTTTCAGCACTTCTTCCCTCCAGGGCAGGGTGCGGAACACTTCCGAAGAAGGGAAAGGGATATGGTTAAAGAAGCCTATGGTTACTTTGGGGTTTTTCTTCCTGATGTATTCGGGCAGTAACAAGAGCTGGTAATCATGCACCCAAACCACATCGTCGTCGTCGAGACGTTCAACTACAGCTTCGGCATATTTTTCATTTACTTGTTTGTAAGCCTCCCAGTGATCGGGCTGAAATTCGGTATATTCCATAAAATAGTGGAATAGCGGCCAGATGGTGCGGTTACTAAAACCGTAGTAGAATTTCTCAATTTCTTCAGTAGTCAAAGAAACAGGCACACAGGCTTGTTTCCTGGCTTCAGATTTGACTTGTTCTTCAAGACCTTCGGGAATATCTTCCGCAGCCAGGCCTGTCCATCCAATCCATATGCTGTCTCCCTCCTGGTGAAAACTTTTGAGTCCGGTAGCAAGCCCCCCAACGCTGGGTGTAACTTCTAATTTTTCATCTTCGGTAATATTTATTTGTAAGGGTAGGCGATTAGAGATAATTATTGTTTTGCCCATAGTAAATTTTAAGCGGGTTCTATCTTATTCATTTTGCTTAAATTTCCGAAATTTAAAATAAGTGCCCTACCTTTTTAAAAGAACTTTAAGACTAAATGGATACACTGGATTATGGATTGATAGGTAATTGTAAGAGTGCTGCGTTAATATCTAAATCGGGTTCGCTGGAATGGTGTTGTTTGCCCAATTTTAATTCGGCTTCGGTCTTTGCAAAGCTGCTTGATAAGAACAAGGGAGGCCATTTCTCTTTTGAAGTGTCCCCCGATTATACCATCACTCAAAAATACCTTCGGAAAACCAATATTTTATGTACCTCTTTTACTTCGGAAGCTGCAGCTTTTGAGGTGATCGATTTTATGCCACGGTACAGGGAAGACGACGGAGATTTTTACACGCCACCAGATGTGGTGAGGTATGTTCATCTTCTCAAGGGAAAACCTAAGCTGAAAGTGCATTACCAGCCCAGGCTTGATTATGCCCGGGAGGAGACCTTCACCGAGAACCATCCTTATTACCTGAAGAGCTTTACCAAAAAAGGCACTTACGACTCCCTTTATCTCTACACCAGTCTCGACCTTGATAAGGTGTTGCATGCCGAGGAAATTACGCTTGAAGACAATGCTTATTTCCTGCTGGGATATCACGAAAAACTGAGGGAACAGAACCTGGAAAGGACTTATTTGAAACTTCAGCGTACCAAGACCTACTGGATGAACTGGAGCGAGTCTACTACCAAATTCCCTCACTACAACGAAGCCATAAATCGCAGTGCGCTTGTCTTAAAGGCTATGAGCTATCAAAAAACCGGCGCTGTGCTTGCCGCTGTGACCACTTCTTTGCCCGAAACCATTGGCGAAGTGCGCAACTGGGATTACCGTTTCTGCTGGATTCGCGATGCCTCAATGGTCATAAAAGTGATGAGCAGCCTTGGCCACCGGGAATCGGCAGAGCATTTTCTGCAGTTTATCATAGACCTCATTCCCAATAAGAATGAAAAGCTGCAAATTATGTACGGCATCAATGGCGAAAAGGAGCTGACAGAACATATACTCACGCACCTTGATGGGTACGAAGGGTCAAAGCCCGTGAGAATTGGCAATGCCGCCTACATTCAGAAGCAAAACGACATCTACGGAATTTTGATGGAAGTGATCTACCAGCAATTCCTGAGATTTGAGACCAGCCTTGAGAACAGCGAAGAGCTGTGGACCATCGTGAGAGGTATTGTGCGGATTGTGGAGGAGCACTGGAAACAACCCGACAAGGGTATCTGGGAATTTAGGACCGAAGAGCGGCATTTTACCTTTTCAAAATTGCTGTGCTGGGTAGCAGTAGACCGTGCCGTGAAGATTGGGGAGATTCTTAGAAACGGGATCAATGATGAAAAATGGAAGCACCTGAGACAGGAGATCTATGACGATATATATCATCGTGGCTGGAATGAAGAGGTGCAGGCCTACACGCAGTCATACGGCTCCAAAGACCTTGATGCTTCTACCTTGTTAATGGAAGATTACGGTTTTATAAAAGCTAAAGACCCGCGGTATATAAGCACCGTAAAGGCCACAGAGAGAGAACTCAGCTATAACGGGTTGTTATTCAGGTATAAAAATAAAGATGATTTTGGGACTCCTTCTTCGTCTTTTACCATTTGTACTTTCTGGTTTATAAACAGCCTATACAAAATTGGAGAAAAGGAGAAGGCAATGAAGATGTTTGACCAATTGCTGTCTTACAGCAACCACCTCGGGTTGTTCAGTGAAGACCTTGACTTTAAAACCAAACGTCTTTTAGGGAATTTCCCGCAGGCCTATTCCCATTTGGCGCTCATTGAAACGGCAATGAATTTTTCCCAAAATATCACTTCGGAAGCGAACCTGAAGGCCCTTCTTGACGAGGAAGCTTTTCTTTGATCTCGAGACGTGTACGCGGTAGACTGTCGGGGTAATTTTCCCTGATAAACCTGAGGAGATTTTCCCTGACAAATACCCGTAGGTCCCAGGCAGTAGAAGCATCTTTGGCACTCATTAAGGCCCGTAGCTCCATGGTTTTTTCGGTGACATTGGTCACCTGTATGACGTTGACTTTCCGGTCCCACAATTCGGTGGAGTTCAGTAAACGGGTGAGTTCTTCTCTCAGCTTGTCAATGGGCAGGTAGAAGTCGGTATAGATATAGACCGTTCCCAGGATGTCTGAAGAATTTCGGGTCCAGTTCTGGAAAGGTTGTTCAATAAAATAGGTGGTAGGCAGTACCAGCCGCCTTTTATCCCAAATCTTTACCACCACGTAAGTGAGCTTTATTTCTTCAATGCGCCCCCATTCCCCTTCAACAATAACCACATCATCTATTCGTATGGGTTGCGCAATGGCGATCTGGATACCTGCAAAAATGGTTCCGAATACTTTTTGAGCTGAAAGGCCCAGCACAATTCCGGCAATTCCTGCCGAAGTCAGAATGCTCACCCCAATTTCTTCCACCCCGTCAAAAGTCATTAAGGCTATTCCCAAGGCGAAAAGAACAACAACAAAGATTGCAATCCTCTCAATGATATTAAATTGTGTATAGAATTTGCGGGCGCGTAAGTTGTTTGCCGTGTTTACATCAAACTGCTTTAAAAACTGGTTTTTGGCTATTCTTATTGCAACTACAATAAACCAGGTAAAACTGAAGATTAGCAGTATAGACCTTATTTGCTGAAAAAGGTCTACCTGGCTTTCATTGGTGATGATTTCGCGGTTAATGAGCCCCGCCTGGATTGCCACTGCAATAAAAAGTACAATTATGGGCACTTTTAACCTACTCGCAATATTATGTGGTAAAATATTTCCGGGATCCTTTCCGAGTTTTTTCAGAAGAAAATGTACCAGAAAGTAAATAACGATTAAAGCAAGTAAGAAGAAAAGGATGTGTCTCGTGCTGTCTCCCATAGTTTTTTCTTTCCTTTCAAGCTATAAAATGGACGGGGAATAAGCTGTTAAAAAAATACCAAAAGAAAAAGGCCGCCCGGGGCGACCTTCATCAGATTTAATTGATGCAAATTTTAAGTTAGAAAGGATACTTGTTTTCTGAAATTACTTTTTCTGCAATAGTCTTGCGCAACTCTACCACGTTTGGCTGGTTTTCATACTTTGTAAACCTCTTAAGCCCCATCAACATCATTCTTTGTTCATCACCTTCGGCAAAAGAAACGATTCCTTCCTTGGCTTTTTGAGTAATAATGTCAACAGCGTGGTAAAGGTACAATTTTGCCATTGCAATTTGCTCTTTTTGAGTATCGGCACCAAAACGCTTCACGTTTTTCTCTGTTCGTAAAATGGTAGATTCTGCCATATATATCTCTATAAGGATATCTGCAGAAGCTAAAAGCAATTGCTGGTGGTCTTCAAGCTGTGGCCCAAATTTTTGAACTGCACTACCGGCAACCATCAGGAATACTTTTTTCAGCTTTTTGACCATTTCTTTTTCTTCAGCAAAAAGTTCAGAAAAATCGGGTTTGTCAAAAGATGGGATCCCTGTAAGTTCTTCCCCCACTTTGGTAGCAGGGCCCAGCAGGTCTACATGGCCTTTCATGGCTTTTTTAACAAGCATCCCTACGCAAAGCATACGGTTGATCTCGTTAGTTCCTTCGTAGATCCTGGTGATACGGGCATCCCTCCATGCAGATTCCATAGGTGCATCGGCAGAGAAGCCCATTCCTCCAAAGATCTGTATACCTTCATCTGTACAATTCTGAAGATCTTCGGAAGCTGCAACCTTCAAAATAGAACATTCAATGGCATATTCTTCCACGCCTTTTAATTCGGCTTCCTGGTGGGAATTACCTTCGGCCTGACGTATAGAAATCCTGTCTTCAATATCTTTTGCAGCACGATATGAAGCCGACTCTCCTGCGTAGGCTGAAGTTGCCATCTCTGCAAGTTTAGACTGTATGGCACCAAACTGGGAGATAGGAGTTTTGAACTGCACCCTGTCGTTAGCATATTTTACAGCTGCGTCTATAGACCTTCTCTGGGCGTCAAGACAGGCTCCTGCAAGTTTAATACGGCCCACGTTAAGGGCGTTCATGGCAATTTTGAACCCGTTTCCTCTTTCTGAAAGCATGTTTTCTACCGGCACCTTGGTCTCATTGAAGAATACCTGGCGGGTAGAGGAGGAGTGGATCCCGAGTTTCTTTTCCTCTTCCCCAAGAGAGATGCCGTTAGGGTTCTCACGGTCGTATTCTACAATGAATCCGGTGATGTTCTTGTCGTCTTCGATACGGGCAAAAACGATCATCATGTCACAGAACCCTGCGTTGGAGATCCACATTTTCTGACCTGTGATGCTGTAGTATTTTCCGTCTTCAGAAAGAACGGCTTTTGTTTTTCCCGAATTGGCATCACTACCAGCTCCCGGTTCTGTCAAAGCATAGGCGCCAAACCATTCTCCTGTAGCGAGCTTCGGAAGGTATTTTTTCTTTTGTTCTTCGTTTCCGTAGAGGGTAATGGGCAGTGTCCCAATTCCTGAGTGGGCCCCAAAAGCAGTGGAAAAAGATCCCGTAGCTCCCGAAATATAATCAACTACCAGCATGGTAGTGACAAATCCCATACCCAGACCGTCGTATTCTTCAGGCACCGAAACTCCCAAAAAGCCCATTTCGCCGGCCTTTTCCATCAGCTCTTTTGTGAGCTCGTAATTTTTCTTTTCAAATTCTTCCCTTTTGGGCATTACTTCACGATTCACGAATTCCTGTACGCTCTCGCGCATCATTTTCTGCTCATCAGAAAAATCTTCGGGCGTGAAAACACTTTCTGCACTGGTTTCCTTTACCAGGAACTGCCCCCCTCGAAGAAGGTCTTTTTTGTTGCTATCTGTTTGTGTGCTCATTTTACTATAATATTATTATTAAAAATTTATGTATTGAGTCAAGAACCAAGAATCAAGAGTCAGGACTTTTTATCCAGACCATCAATAAAACCGGAGATCATTTTTTGAAGTTCCTGTACTTTTGTTTCCAGTTGTCGAAATTGATGCTCATTAATATACTTCTCGTTATAAGCAACTATTAACTGCGTTTCCCATTCAAAAGCAGAACCCAAACTACTGTCCAAAAATTGAGAAAAATGTTTATCTGTTTTTTTACTTGTTCCTTCTGCAATGTTAGAAGGAATTGAAACTGCACATCTTATAAGTTGAGTAACAAGGTTATATTTTTCTATGTCGGGAAATGTTTTCACCATTTTATATGTAATCTGGACCAGGTTCATTCCCTCTTGCCAAATCTTCATCCTTTTAAAATTGTGCCTGCTCATATTTCTCTTGCCTCTTGCCTCTTGCCTCTTGTTTCTTTTTAAGAAAGAAACTCAAAGACTCCCGCGGCTCCCTGTCCTGTACCTACGCACATGGTTACCATTCCGTATTTGTTTTTAAGGTCACGTTTGCGCATTTCATCAAACAGCTGTACCGAAAGCTTGGCCCCAGTACAACCCAGCGGGTGGCCCATAGAAATAGCTCCCCCATTAGGGTTCATGCGGTCCATATCCAGTCCGAGTTCACGAATTACTGCTAAAGACTGAGATGCAAAGGCTTCATTAAGCTCGATCAACTCCAGGTCATTCAGCTGAATTCCTGCCTGTTTTGCGGCTTTTGGAATAGCGTGTACTGGTCCTATCCCCATAATTCTGGGTTCAACACCTACTGCGGCGTAGCTCACCAGTCGGGCGACAGGTTCAAGGTTAAGTTCCTTCACCATTTCTTCACTCATTACCATGACAAAAGCGGCACCATCACTCATTTGGGAAGAATTACCGGCTGTAACGCTTCCGCCTTCGGAAAAGACCGGGCGCAGCTTGCCTAAAACTTCCCGGGAAGTATCGGCTCGTGGTCCTTCATCTTTGTTTACGGTATAAGATCGGGTTTGTTTTTTGCCGTTTTCATCAACATAAGTTTGATCTACTGTAATAGGCACGATCTGGTCCTGAAAGCGGTCTTCTTTTTGGGCTTTTAGAGACTTTTGATGAGAGTTGAATGCAAATTCATCCTGGTCTTCCCTTGAAACCTTGTATTTTTGAGCAACTGCTTCCGCAGTTAATCCCATTCCCCAGTAGTAATCTTCTTTTCCGGCTTTTGCCAGTTTGTAATCTGGTACAGGTTTATACCCTCCCATAGGGATATAGCTCATGCTTTCGGCTCCCCCGGCAATGATGCAGTTGGCCATCCCACTTTGGATTTTGGCAGTGGCTATGGCAATGGTTTCAAGGCCTGAGGCGCAATAGCGGTTTACGGTCATTCCCGGCACGTCTTCAGTGTTCAACCCCATAAGAGAGATAAACCTACCAACGTTAAGTCCCTGTTCGGCTTCGGGCATGGCATTTCCCACTATCACGTCATCGATGCGTTTTTTATCAAATTCTGGCAGCTTATCCATCATAAACTGGATAGTTTCTGCCGCTAACTCATCTGGCCTTTTAAATCGGAATACCCCCCGTGGTGCTTTTCCCACTGCAGTTCGGTATCCTTTTACGATGTAAGCTGTTCTATTCATTGTATATTGTATTTTGTATAATGTATAATGCCTTTTTGTAGTAGTTACAATGTAGATTGCAGTTTAATAATCATGTTCTGAATATGATGAACTTCTTTTTCGAAGTATTCAAAATCCTGCTCCTGGATGAAATTAAGATTTCTGCAAATAATCAATTGAGTTTCAAATTCAAATGCAGATCCTAAGGCCAGTCCGAGAAAATTGGCAAAGTCCTTATTGGTTTTGCGCCCACAACCTTCAGCAATGTTAGAAGGAATGGAGACTGCAGATCTTCTTATTTGTGAAGTAAGACCATATAATTCCTCTTTTGGAAAAGCAGCACTTTTTAGGTAGGTTTCCGTAACAAGGTAAATTGCTTTGTGCCAAACCTTTAACTCCTTAAAGTAATTCATAATCACAACAGTTTTACAGTATACAATCTACATTATACACTATACGATTAGTTTCTCAATGGTTTCCCCTTCTGCAACATGTGCTGCAACCTTTCCAGGGTTTTTCTTTCTCCTGTTAAGGAAAGGAATGCTTCTCTTTCCAAATCGAGCAGGTATTGTTCGCTCACGTAAGAGTTTTCAGATAAATCGCCCCCGGCCATCACATAGGCGAGTTTGTTGGCGATCTTTTTGTCATGTTCGCTTATGTATTTACCGGCGAACATTTGATCTGTCCCTACATAAAAAGCACCAAGAGCTTGTTTTCCCAGTACTTTAATATCAGTTCTCTTCACAGGTTTGGTGTAGCCGTTTTCAGCCATGAGCAGCGCGTGTTTTTTAGCAATTGCCAGCTGGCGATCGGGATTTACCACTACGATATCTTTTCCTTTCTGAAGAATATTCAGGTCGTAGGCCTCGTAAGCTGAAGTGGAAACTTTTGCCATTCCTATGGTAAGGAAATGTTCGCGAAGTCGGTTCAACTCCACATCATCTTTCTGGAAGGTATCGGCAGCACGCAGGGTCATTTCCTTGGAGCCTCCACCGCCGGGAATTACCCCAACTCCAAATTCTACAAGTCCTATGTAAGTCTCGGCTGCAGCGACAACTTTATCTGCGTGTAATGAAAGTTCACATCCACCACCCAAAGTCATAGCGTGTGGTGCTGCAACTGTTGGAATAGAGGAGTAGCGCATTCTCATCATGGTGTCCTGGAAATATTTTATAGCCATATTGAGCTCATCATATTCCTGCTCAACAGCCATCATAAAGATCATTCCTATGTTGGCGCCTACCGAGAAGTTTTTTCCGGTGTTGGCAACTACCAGTCCCTGGTATTCTTTTTCAGCAAGATCAATGGCTTTATTGAGTCCGTCAAGAACATCTCCGCCAATAGAATTCATCTTACTTCGGAATTCCACATTCAAAATACCGTCACCCAGGTCTTCTACCACAACCCCGCTGTTGCTAAAGACTTTTTTAGACTCCCTGATGTTATCCAGAATGATAAATGCATCCTGCCCCGGAATCTTTTTGTATTCCTTAGCCGGAATATCGTAATACCAGGTATTGCCGTCTTTAACGGTATAGAAGCCTTTATTTTCTTTTTCAAGCATTTCGTTCACCCAGGCTGCAGGCTCTTTACCTTCAGCTTTCATGATCTCGATACCTTTTTCAACACCAATGGCGTCCCAAATCTCAAACGGCCCATGTTCCCAGCCATATCCGGCTTTCATGGCGTCATCTATTTTGTAGAGTTCATCGGTAATTTCAGGAATTCTCTTGGAGGCATAGGCGAAAATAGCAGCGAAATTCTTTCGGTAGAAGTCCCCGGCCTTATCTTTACCGTCAACAAGTACTTTAAACCTTTCCGATACCTTATCAATCGTTTTCGTTAATTCAAGAGTAGCAAAATTTGCCTTTTTTTGCGCCCGGTACTCAAGAGTATTAAGGTCAAGTGACTGGATTTCACTTGAACCATCGTCTTTTTTAATTTTTTTGTAGAAACCCTGTCCGCTTTTGCTTCCAAACCATTCATTCTCGACCATGGTGTTAATATAATCGGGCATGGCAAAGAGGTCGTGTTCTTCATCTGTAGGCACTCCTTTGTGAAGGCCTTCAGCAACATGCTTTAGGGTGTCAAGCCCCACAAGATCTACAGTTCTAAAAGTGGCAGATTTTTGCCTTCCTATAACTGGACCTGTAAGTTTGTCAACTTCTTCAATAGTAAGGTCTAGCTCTTTCACCATATGGAAAAGGCTCATGATACTGTAAGTGCCAATCCTGTTACCAATAAAGGCCGGAGTGTCTTTTGCGACTACAGAAGTTTTACCAAGGAATTTCTCACCGTATTCATTAAGGAATTCCAGTACTTCTTCGGAAGTGTCTGGCCCCGGAATAATTTCAAACAGTCTCAAATATCGCGGCGGATTAAAGAAGTGGGTTCCGCAGAAGTGTTTCTGAAAATCTTCACTTCGGCCCTCATTCATTTGTTGAATAGGTATCCCTGAAGTATTGGAGGTGATCAATGTTCCCGGTTTGCGGTGTTTTTCAAGATTGTCAAAAACCTGCTTTTTAATATCCAGGCGCTCCACAACAACCTCCATGATCCAGTCAACTTCAGATACTTTTGAGATATCATCTTCCAGGTTTCCGGTTTTAATACGATTGGCAAAGTCTTTATGATAAATAGGAGAGGGCTTGGATTTTAAAGCATCCTGCAGCGCCGTGTTTACAATACGGTTCCTCACCTGTTTGTCTTCCAGGCTAAGACCCTGTTTTTTTTCTTTTTCGGTCAGTTCCCGGGGAACAATATCCAGTAGTAGCACCTCTACGCCAATGTTGGCGAAATGGCAGGCAATACCACTTCCCATTATCCCCGAACCTATAACTGCAACTTTGTTGATTCGTCTTTTCATGTTGTTATTTATTTTGATAATCGCCTGAACGATTTTTTATGATTCATTGTAAATTTTACGCGTGGCAATAAGATCCATGATTTTTGAAGCTACCTCAATAAACTTATCGAGATCTTCTTGAGGGATTTCATTTCTTACCGCCTGGTCAAAAGTAAGTACCACTTTCTTAGAATAATCGCGCATCTCTTTTCCAAAATCGGTGAGGTAAATTAATACACTACGCCCGTCTACCGGATTTTTCTTCCGCTTTATGAGACCTTTGTCCTCCATGGTTCTAAGGGTTCGCGATAAACTGGTGGCTTCCATTCCCATTTTTGGGCCCAGGGAGGTAGAAGGGGTGCCCTCCTCGGGATCTATACTCAAAAGAGCAAAGCCTGTAGCCATTGTACTTCCTTCTTTTCCGGCCTCTTCATTGTACATTTTGGCAATAGCAATCCAGGTCGCGCGAAGGACGTAATCAATGGTTTTTTCTTTCATACAATTTCAAAGTTAAGAAAATTTTATTATGCACGCATAGCAAATGAAAGAAAATTATTCAGGTAGTTAATCACGGGTCTTAAATTTATTAGAAAAATGCAATAAAAGAGCCGCTATTAGCCATGTTTAACAGCAATTTTAATAGTTGTTGTGTAATGCTAATTAGATCATTCCATTCGTTTGCTCAAGTGAAACCAAAAATCGTGAAGAAAAAGTTTTATAGCAGCATCATTTTTTTCTTCCAGCAAGGCTGGTAGTTGTTTTTTCTCCAGGGCAAAATCGATGAGCAATGCGGCTTCTGCACTGGTCAATTCCATAGTCCCCAGGAGGTAAGGGTTGTATCGGGTCTCAAAAATGCCATTTTCGCTGTTCTTTTTCGCTCCTTATATTCAGGGGGGGATTTCCGTGAAAAATTAAAGGCTTCTTTTGTCTTTGCTGAAGAATAAGCTGCCGGTGGAATTTTTATCTTTGTAGGAACAAAAGAAACACAAATGCTTAATTACCCTATAAAATTCGAACCCATCCTGAAAGAAAAGATCTGGGGTGGAAACAAGTTAAAGAACATATTAAATAAAAACAGCAGCAGGGAAGATCTTGGTGAAAGCTGGGAAATTTCGGGTGTGAAAGGTGATATTTCTGTAGTGCAAAATGGTGCTCTAAAAGGGCAGACGCTAAATGCCCTTTTAGAGAAGTATAAAGATGGACTTTTAGGCAAGAAAAACTTTAAGAAGTTTGGAGCTGAATTTCCCCTGTTGATCAAGTTTATTGATGCCAAGACAGAGCTTTCGGTGCAACTTCATCCGCATGACGATATCGCCAAAAAACGCCATGATTCCTTCGGAAAAACTGAAATGTGGTACATTATGCAGGCCGATGAAGGTGCAGAGATCAACGTGGGCTTCAAAAAGAGCATTTCCAAAGAAGAATATCTGGAGCATCTTAGCTCTGGTAAGATCACAGAATTGCTGAACTTTGAAAAAGTGCAAAAAGGCGATTCATTTTTTATCAACACCGGGAAGGTTCACGCCATTGGTGCGGGGGTACTTCTGGCTGAAATTCAGCAAACTTCGGATATAACCTACAGGATTTATGACTGGGACAGGGTAGATGCCGAAGGGAATTCCCGAGAACTGCACACCGATCTTGCACTTGATGCAATAGATTTTGAGAGAAAAGATGATTTTAAAAGAGGTTATGAGCGGGTTGAAAATCAATCGACCAACATTGCAAGTTGTGAATACTTTACTACCAATTTTCTTCCGGTGAAGGGGAGAGTGGCAAAAGATTATTCTCAGCTCGATTCATTTGTGATTTACATGTGTGTAAGTGGCGAAGCTGAAGTAAGTGTGGATGATAATTCAGAAAAAATAGTTCAGGGGCAAACCCTGCTTATTCCGGCTGAAAATAATGAGGTGCAAATAACTTCAGAAGACGCAGAGCTGCTCGAGGTTTTTGTGGAATAACATCTACGGCGATGGAGAAATAAAATCAGAATAAGGGAATGGCTGAAAATTCAATAGTATAGAGATTAAATTAGGTTGATTTCGAATAGTTGCCCACACTCCTGCCATTTCCAGGAGATGTGGGCAGATCTAAATTTAAGTTTTATTCTGAAAATTACCAGATTAGGTATTTACTTTATTTTTTTGATAGAATCATGTTTTTAAAAGCAGATCCAAAAATCAAGTAACTGGTGTTTCCGCCAATGGTTCCCTCATTTTGTCCCCATAGAAATGGCCAGTCGTCGTAATTTTCAAAATGGTCGGGTTTTCTGAATAATATTCCGGGAGCAACATTACCGGGAATAAATGAAAAATCGGCCCGGTTATTTCCGTAGAAGACTTCTTTTGGGCGGGCTGCGCCAAGCGTTGCCACCAGTGAATAATTGTGATAGGGATGCTTTCCAAACAGCCAGTCGGTAGTTTTGAAAGCATGACTTGAGTCAATAATATCGGGGAAATGTTTATTGGCAAAGCTAATTGTGGTGCCAAAGTTTACGATAATGCCACTTCCTGCCCAATTGCCGAGGCCAATAGGTACTCCATAAGGGTTACTGTTTTCGAGCTCGTTGATGTAGTCTTTATATTTCACCACATAGGGGCGCAGCTTTTCTTTGTAGGATGCATCCATATGCGGTATTCCATGTAGGGCGGTTAATATTACAAAACTCACGTTACGATCAAGGGCAGGCCATAAAAGTTCTTCAAATCTTTCGACATACTGTTTTTCACCTGTAGAGATGTAGAGTTGGAGGTTTGTGGAGATATCTGCTACAGATGCCCATTCTCTACTTGTGCTATCCTGTGGCTGTTTAGCCAGTAAATCTGTTGCCTCTTTTAAAAGTCTTTTGGATTGGAAAAGTGCTCTTTCAGAAAGATCGTCATTATATCCTTTAAGCGCCCGGCTTGCTGCAGCAAACATAGTTGCAGCTCTAAGGTCCAGACTGGGGTTACGGCTGGTAAAGGCCCACATGTCATCTTTAACTCCGCTCGATTGGCCGTCAGCAGCTACTTCGTACGGGCCAAGATCAGCATTATAGGGAAGTCCATCGGTTAGAGAAGCTGCGTCACCCAGGTGGTGGTAATTATAGAGTACAGAATTAGAAAGTGTTTGTGCCATATGGCCAATGATCTCAGCCTGGGCGACCAGGTTCAAAGTTCCATGTTCTATAAACTGTAGAATATCAGGAGTGCCATCAGGGCGATGCAGAACAACATGCCGCGCTTCCTGATCAACAAAAGTCTGATCGCGTAAGGGTTTAAAGTATTCCCAGGTCTGTACAAAATTCTCCACTACACTAATGTTTGAATGTGTCTCAATATCAAAATCACCAGCGTCAAAAAAGCCACCTACATTTAATCCGGGGATTAATTCCAGTCCTTCGTATTTTGTATCTGTGGTAGGTCCCTGATCATGAAGGTCAAAATGATCGGTATTTGGGGGTGCTTGTAGGTAACCGTCTTTAAATGGTTCTCCATGCCAAACCCTATAGCCCTCCTTTACAAACATGTGGTTCATATGAATCGGAATCCATATATCGCTAGTGGCATCAGTGATTTTATCATAGACGCTATTGTTTATGATAAAATTGTTGGTTTTGAAATTGCCGTATTGTATATAATATATTCCGGGAGAATCAACCTTTGAAAAGTCAAATTTGACGTAGTGGTATTTATAATAATCACCCCAGGATTCTATTTTGCCGCTAAATACTTCAGTAGCCTTACCGTCTTCTCCTATTTTATATATGGAAGCTTTTTCAAGAGGTTCGTCTTTCTTGTCGAGCTCTATCACAGCGACCTTCTCTTGCGCAGGAAGATATCCTACCTGAGAAAATCCTATGTTAGGTTCTCTTACCCAGTCTTCAACTGCATTTGGTTCAACAGTCCAGGTTAAAACTTTTCCTGTTTTTCCTTCAGGAAGAAGGCTTCGCACTACAAACCATCCGTTTTGAGCAAGCACACGCCCGTCAAAAAGCATTAAATCGGCATTATGCGATTGGATTTTCACCATACGTGAAGGTTCTTCGGGTGCTATTAGAAGGGTGCGCCCTGTTTCTAGAGGCAATGGCTCAATATATTCCCCCGTTCCTCTATCATCGTAAGTTTTATAACCTTTAAATTGTTTCAGCTTTTCACTATGAGGTGTTGTAGTGCTGTTACCTACTACATATCTGGGAAATCGATTGATTCGTCCATCCATTAAGTAAGTTTTGGACCAATACTGAGAAGGAAGGAATTCAAGGTTGAAACCGGCTTTTCCTTCAAGTTCTTCGGGAACAGGCTTATCGAGATATACAGAGATCTCCACTCCTTTTCCTTTAGCAGAAACAACTACTCTCGATTCAAAATTGTAATCTTCATAGCGCAATACAGACTCCACACTTTGGGATTCACGATTTAGCTTTCGGGTGGGTATTGCCGGAACCAGATCCCACTGTTCAGGAGTATTTGATAATCTTACAGCACCACCCTGAGCCGTTCTTACCCCGTGATGAATCAATTCTATGCCTGCAGTTTTTTCATCGTTGAAACCTCCTGTGAATAAATTATTGTACACTAATATATTCACTCCCTGTGTTTCAAAGTATTCGAGCTCGTTGAGCTTTAATTCCTGGCTATAAACATTAATAAACCTTCCAAATACTAGTAGTAGCACTAACAAAATTTTGATTCTATTCATCCTGACAATATAAATTACATAAATACACAACGTGAAGTGTAAATATAACACATTTAATTTCACGTTCGTAAAATATTCAGAATTATAGATTTATGGCTGCTTTAATAAGGCCCTGTAAATTAAAAAGGATATAAAATTCCGGCTACTAAAACAGACTGGCAGGATGTATGGAATGAGAGAAATTTGGTTTCAAAAGTGAAGCCCGGAGATACGGCTCCTAAGCTAAGAACTCTTGCCTTGTTATAATAAGTAATTGTAACAAGGAAAAATATAGGGTATACTATAATTTGAAGGAAAAACCTTCTTCTACTTTTGCATTGTATTTTTTTGCATCAAACTTATATAGGAATGAACCTTTTCGTGAAGAAACCATATCTTTTTCTTTTAATTTCACCAGAATATCCAAAGATTTGATTTTATTGATAAAATTTCTTTTATCTAATTTTTCATTTAAGATTGTCTCGTACAATTTCTGTAGTTGACGCATAGTAAATTTTTCAGGAAGCAATTCAAAACCAATAGGGTTTGTTGAGGTTCTGTAACGAAGCCTGGCAATGGCTTTTTGAACCATTTGATCATGGTCAAAAATCAAACTGGGATAGTCAGATATTTTAAACCATTTTGCGGAATACTTTTCTGTTAATTCTTGTCTGTGCTCGGCAATATTGATGAGTGCATAGTAAGCGACGGACAATGTTCTTTCTGCAGGATCACGATTTACTTTACTAAAATTGTAAAGCTGCTCCATATAGACATTATTAATTCCGGTAAGATGATGAAGGATTCTGTTAGCAGCCTGGTCGAGATCTTCGTCTTTTTTCAAAAATCCTCCCATAAGGGACCATTTACCTTTTTCAGGTTCAAAATCTCTCTTGATCAGAAGGATTTGTAAATCTTCTTCATCAAAACCAAAAATTATACAATCTACAGCCAGCAAGACTTTATCTTCAAAACTGTAATCGTGAATCATAGTTTGTATTTAAGAAGCAATATTAAAAAACTTATTTAACATACTCTATCATATTTACATTTTAATAATATAATCATCACTCTAAATCTTCATGTACTAGTAATTTAAAGGTAGTTAAAATTGTGTGAAAATAAATTTGGAAAATCTAAAAATCTTTATGACTTTTACTAA
Source organism: Salinimicrobium tongyeongense (assembly GCF_026109735.1). Classification (NCBI taxonomy): domain Bacteria; kingdom Pseudomonadati; phylum Bacteroidota; class Flavobacteriia; order Flavobacteriales; family Flavobacteriaceae; genus Salinimicrobium; species Salinimicrobium tongyeongense. The sequence goes on from NZ_CP069620.1 coordinate 2,449,613, forward strand.
GTGTAAAATTCACACTAATAAATCGAGGTTAATTCTAAACTATAATTCAATCGTTTTCGCGCCCTTGTTTTGTAGCAGAAGCTTCTAAAGACTCATATTAAAACATAAATTAACACTTTGCCAATATGACTTTACATCTATTTAAATTTTCATATCTGATAAGATATATTTTCTTGGGGGTATTATTAAAATTTTTCTTTTCTGGCTCCCTATTCGCGGCCAATGGAGCCGATAGTTTTGGTGTTGAACTGGAGAATCAGGTTCAGCAGCAGAATATTGTAACAGGAACGGTAACCTCGTCTATAGATGGTTTTGGTCTTCCTGGAGCTAATGTTTTTGAAAAAGGATTTCCTGAAAGAGGTACTGCTACAGACTTTGAGGGGAATTATTCTATTGAGGTATCTTCTGCAGACGCTGTTCTTGTTTTTAGTTATATAGGGTTTGGAACTGTAGAAAAATCAGTGGCAGGGCAATCTGTCGTTAATGTGATGCTTGAGCCAGATCAAGATGCGCTGGAAGAAGTTGTAATTGTGGGTTACGGTACACAAAGAAAAGAAACTGTAGTGGGGGCTGTAACTCAGACTACAGGTGAAGTTTTGGAACGTACCGGAGGGGTGTCTGACGTGGGTTCTGCACTAACCGGTGCCTTGCCTGGGCTCATAACATCGGCCAGTACAGGATTGCCAGGAGGGGAAGCACCGCAAATTGTCATTAGGGGGCAGAATAGCTGGAATGGCACCTCCCCCTTAATTCTTGTAGATGGAGTGGAGCGCCCTGAATTCTTTAATAATATGTCAATTAGCTCGATAGCATCTATGTCGGTCCTAAAAGATGCATCGGCTACAGCGGTATTTGGTTCCAGAGGAGCTAATGGGGTTATTATTGTTACTACAAAAAGAGGACTTTCAGGAAAGGCAGAGATTACTGCCAATTTTAATTCTACGATGAAAGTAGTTTCAAAATTACCTGGAACTTATAATGCTTATGATGCGATAGGTGTAAGGAATAGGGCTATAGAGTATGAGCTTTCAACAAACCCTGCCAGTTGGGGTCAAATAGTTCCTGAAGAAATAAGGGATAAATATCGAAATCCGGCAAATCTTGCGGAGCGTGAACGCTATCCCGATGTGGACTGGCAAAAGGTTTTGTTTAAAGATTATGCAATGTCATACAACGCCAACGTAAATATTCGTGGAGGTACAGACTTTGTAAAATACTTCGCAACTCTTGATTTTCAGAATGAGGGCGATTTATTCAGGGACTTCGAAAACAGTAGAGGGTATGATCCTGGGTATGAATATAACCGACTTAACTTTCGAAGTAATTTAGATTTTCAGCTTACTTCTACAACTACATTGCGAACTGACTTAGGAGGAACTTATGGTGTTCGTAAGAGTCCTTGGGGTGGAGGTAATGAGTATCCGTTTTGGGATGCCGCTTATAATGGAATTCCAACCCTCTTTATGCCTCGTTATTCTGATGGGAATTATGGGTACTATGCTCCAAATGCTCAAAAAGGACTTAACTCTGTGCGCATACTTTCTCTTAGCGGTGTGGAGAAAGAAACCACGGCTCGTATCTCTACAACTTTTGTGTTAGATCAGGACCTGAGTATGTTGCTGAAAGGGTTGAAATTTAATGGAACTTTGGCTGTCGATAATACCTTTATCGAAAACGATAGAGGTGTAAATGACTTATACAACGATGCTCAGCAAAAATGGATTGACCCTGAAACTGGTGAAGTAACCCTTGCTGAAGGTATTAGTTCTACCACCGGACTTGATTTTTACAATCCCGGGCCAAGGTGGTCTCCGGCAAGCGGGACTGTTGATGCAGCATGGCGTAAAATCTTCTATCAGTTGAAACTTGATTATGCAAAAACTTTTGCAGAAGATCATAATGTCAATCTCATGGGGCTAATGAACCGCCAGAAAGATGCCAGGGGGAATGGTATTCCAGAATATAGGGAAGATTGGGTTTTTAGGGCGACCTATAACTATAAAAGCAAATACATGCTTGAGTATAATGGTGCCTATAACGGCTCAGAGAAATTTGCACCTGAATACCGTTTTGCATTCTTCTCCTCTGGAGGGGTTGGATGGACTGTTACTGAAGAAGAGTTTATGCAATCTGTTTCTTTCCTGGATATGCTAAAGCTGCGTGCGTCCTACGGGGAAGTTGGGGATGATAATATTGGTGCTCGATTTTTGTTTATGGATGAATGGGCGTATGGAGGCAATTCTCAACTTGGTTTAGTAGGTGAGGCGGGGGAATTGAGTCCTTACGCGTGGTATGTGCAGGAGCAGGTGGGCAATCCTTTTGTGCGTTGGGAAACAGTATATAAGTATAACGTGGGAATGGATTTTGGCTTGTTTAAAGGGCTTTTTGATGGGTCTGTAGATGTCTTTAGAGATGACCGGGAAGATATCTTGATGTCAGGTGACAGGGCAATTCCTTCATACTTTGGGGCAGATGCCCCTGCAGCCAACCTTGGAAAGGTTAGAACTCAAGGTTACGAGATTACATTAGGTGTGAACCATACCTTTAATAATGGATTAAATGTATGGGCAGACTTTGCTATGACTCACGCAGAGGATGAAGTGTTGGAACGGGATGACCCGCAGTTGTTAGCCGATTATCAAAAAGATGCAGGATACGCTTTGGGGCAGGCACGTACGCACATTAGTAGTGGGTACTATAATACCTGGGATGAATTATATGGAAGTACCCCCCACAACACGAACAACCTTAATAAATTACCAGGGAACTATCAAATTCTCGATTACAACGGAGATGGGATAATTGACAGTTTTGATTCCGCCCCATTTGGATATTCAGGGGTACCTCAGAATACTTATAGTACTAATGTAGGTATAGAATGGAAAGGCTTCAGCATATTTACTCAGTTTTATGGAGTTAATAATGTTACCCGACAGGTTGTATTCAACAGTCTTGCAGGCCAATCTGACCGGGTTTACGAACAGGGTACTTACTGGTCTAAAGATAATCCTAATGCCGATACACCCATGCCACGCTGGAATTCGGTAGTGTCGGGTTATAATATTGGGAATCGTTATTTCTACGATGGCTCTTATCTCCGTCTCAAAAATGCCGAAATAGCCTATCGTTTTACACATGATATGGTAAAAGACTTTGGGCTTCAAAATCTGCGCGTTTATGTGAATGGTAACAACCTTTTATTATGGACAGATATGCCTGATGATAGAGAATCGAATTTTGCCGGAACAGGATGGGCTTCACAGGGAGCTTATCCAACTGTAAAAAGGTTTAACATAGGATTCAACGTTACATTTTAAATTCATTTTTTATGAAAATATATATAAAAACTATTGCTAAGAGCAGCTTACTTCTAGGATTACTCTTTATGTTTTCCTGTGAGGACTACCTTGAGAGAACACCCGAATCGGTTGTTTCAGAAGAAGCTTCTTTTGAAAACTTCCAGAACTTTCAGGGATTTGTGGAAGAGCTGTATATGGGGATACCAAACTTCACTACCAGTTACTGGACGACTTCTTTTAACTGGGGAGATGATGAAATACAATCGGCAGCTAATACCTTTCACTTTGGGGTGAAGATAGAAGATGGAAACTTTTGGGGCTGGCAGGCAGAACATGATGGTTGGGGTGCCGGCTGGATGGATAAAAATGGTGCCAACACTAATGTGTCTGGGGGTAGAATGAACAAAGGGTTATGGCCTCTTGCATGGTATGGAATCAGGAAAGCAAACATTGGTTTGGCTAATCTTGATCTTATGACAAATGCTACTCAGGAAGAAAGGGATCTCATTGAAGGTCAGCTATTGTTCTTTAGAGCGTGGTTTCATTTTCAGTTGATCCAGTATTTTGGAGGTCTTCCTTATATTCAGGAAGTCTTACCTTCGGATGAGCAAATTTGTGAACCACGACTTAGCTACCATGAGAGTGCAGAATTGGCTGCAGCTGATTTTAGAAGGGCTGCAGACCTTTTACCCATAAATTGGGATAATACTGTGGTGGGTAGACGTACCTTGGGAAAAAATGGCCTGCGTATCAATAAGATAATGGCATTGGGCTATTTAGGTAAGGATTTACTTTGGGCTGCCAGTCCTTTGATGAATTATGAATCTACCGGAAGCCGTTCTTATAATACTGAATATAGTCAACGTGCGGCATCTGCCTTTGGTGAATTACTATCTCTGGTTGAAAATGGTGAAACCCAGTATTCACTTCTTCCTTTTGATGAATATAGCCAGAACTTTTATACTACCGGCCAAAACTGGGCTATTCCTGGAGGTACGGAAGCGATTTTTAGATCTCCATATGTTGAGGCGAATGGATCCAACTGGGGTATTAGTAAGCAGTACCTGCCTTCTGTAGTAGGAGGAGGTGATATCAAATTTTTACCTACGGCAAATTATGTAAGTTTTTATGGTATGGCCAACGGGATGCCTCTTCCAGAAGATATAACTCAAGCCGATCCTGAATCTGGATATGATCCTGCCCATCCCTGGGAAGGACGTGATCCACGATTTTATCACGATATCCTGTATGATGGGGTGCAGGTTGTAGAAGGATCATTACCACCCGAAGTAAACGAAGATGCAGTGCGTTATGCAAATTTATATACTGGAGGAAGTTATCGAGATGTGAATTTTGGAAGCCGAACCGGTTATGTCAACCAAAAATTTATTCCTCTTACTGCAAATCAATATGACAGGGAGTACGATTATGGTTATGCTCTTCACCTTATGGTTCCATATATGCGCCTGGCCGATGTTTACCTTATGTACGCAGAAGCTGCTTTAATGGGGTATGGCTCACCAAATGGTAAATCTTCAAATTTCGGCAAAACAGCATTGGAAGCAGTGAACACCATTCGCGAGAGGGCTGGTGTAGATCCTGTTCATGCCAAATTTACTGGTTCTGCGCAAGATTTTCTACCAGAATTGAGACGTGAACGTGCCGTGGAGTTGGCTTTTGAAAGACACCGTTTTAATGATCTTAGACGTTGGTTATTGTTGACTGAATACCCATATACCATTAAAACTTCTCATGAATTTGATAGACCTGCATCCTTTGATTATGAAAATCCGCGAAATAATCGTGTAGTGAATCTTAAGGAAGAAGTTATTCTTGTACGTGACTTCACTGATAGGCATTACTGGTTGCCTTTAAAAGTATCTGATGTAAGTATCTGTCCTGAATTTTACCAAAACCCCGGATGGTAGCGGTATCAATAAGACATAACTTTTAAGTATTAAATGATCTTAACGTCGAAACACCAACTAATGAAACATATAACACTAAAAATTGTTTTGTGCGCTATTACGGTTTTATTTCCTGTGATACTTCCCGCACAAACTGCCACCAAACTTGATCTAACCACCCTTATCCGAACACAAGAAGGCTTGCCGGTTAAAGGGGCTATTGTTACAAGTGAGCAGGATAATATTTCCACCCAGACAGATAGTATGGGCATTTTTTCCCTGCAGGTTTCTCCAAATGCCAAGCTATCTATTAGTACATTGGGTAACGAAGTGAAATTCGTTACCGCCACACCGGGACTGCAAGAAATAGTGCTGGAGGTTGAACAACTCGTTCAGGTGGCATATCGAAAAGAAAACGATGAAGACCTCCTGGGAGGAATATCGTATATAAACCTACCTGAATTGTTGGATAAGAATTATATCACCTACCCTCTGGATAATATGGAAGCCTTAGTGCCCGGTTTTCACGGCAATCTCTGGGGAATGAACGAGTACCTCGTGCTTGTGGATGGTGTACCTCGTGATTTAAATAGTGTACAACCTACTGCTATAGATCAGATCAGTTTCTTAAAAGGAATTTCTGCGGTTGCATTATATGGTAGTAGGGCCGCTAAAGGCGCAATACTTATCACTACCAAAGGAGGACATATTGGAGAGCAAACGATTAATGTAAGAGTAAATGCCGGTCTTCATGCTCCAAAAAGTTTTCCGAAGTATTTAGGATCTGCAGAATATATGACACTTTACAATGAAGCAAGGATAAATGACGGTTTGGAAGCTTTATATTCTGAAGAGGAAATTTACCATCACGCCGTAGGCGACAATCCTTACCGTTATCCTAACGTGGATTTTTACTCTTCCGATTACCTTCAGGAAGCCTACAGTCTTTATGATGGTACACTCGAAATTGCCGGTGGAAATGAAAAAGCCAGGTACTATACTAATATGGGCTTTATGAGAGAAGGCTCCCTGCTTGATTTTGGAGAGGCAGAGAACAACAAAAATGAACGTTTCAATGTTCGCGGGAATGTGGATATGAAACTTACAGATTACATATCTGCCAATGTAGATTTAGCTGCTATTTTTACCAGTAACGTAGGCGTTAATACAGACTATTGGGGAGGTGCCGCTACTATGAGGCCCAACCGGTTTACACCTCTTATTCCCATAAATTTTCTTGAGGAAAATGATTTAATTTCGTGGAACCTGGTCGAGGGTTCAGATAATCTAATTAATGGAAAGTATCTGTTAGGAGGTACTCAACTCGATCAAACAAATCCTATTGCAGATGTATATGCCGGCGGGTCCAACACATACACCAGCAGACAATTTCAATTTAATGCCGGTGTGGATGCAGACCTACAAAATGTTCTTGAAGGATTAACCTTTAGTTCCATGTTTGGAATAGATTACGCTACTTCATATAGCCAGGCCTATAATAATGAATATGCAGTATTTGAGCCGAGCTGGAATAACTATGCGGGAGTAGACCTAATTAGTGGTCTAACCCGGTATGGGCAGGATGCCAGTTCTGGGGAGTTAAATGTAAGTAACAGTTCATACCGTCAAACATTGGCGTTTTCGGGACAATTGAACTATCAAACCCAGGTAAAAGGCGAGCATAATATCTCTGCTATGTTAATTGCCGGAGGTTTTCAGCGGTCTTCCTCTGGGGTTTACCAGGGACTGAATAACGCAAACCTTGGCTTACACTTGGGGTATGATTTTAGTAATAAATACTACGCCCAATTTAATGGCGCAATGGTGTATTCTACTATGGTTCCTGAAACCCACAGGACTGCTTTTTCTCCAACCCTTGCTTTAGGCTGGAGAATTAGTGAGGAAGGGTTTTTAAAGTCTTCTTCTGTTGTGGATGATCTAAAATTGTCTGTTTCGGCAGGTATTTTACATACAGATCTTGATATTTCTGACTACTATCTGTATGAAGCTATCTATTCACAAACAGATGGTGCCTGGTATGGGTGGGCAGATCTTTCTGCACCCGCACAGAGTACTGATTCACGCCGTGGTGCAAACCCCAACCTGAAGTTGCCAAAGCGGGAAGAAATAAGCCTGGGGCTGGATGCTTCCTTTTTCAACAGCTTACTTGTCTTTAATGGTAATGTGTTTATGAGCAAAATGACCGGTCTTGTAGATCAACTTTCAGTCTTATATCCAAATTATTTCCAGACAGGCTGGCCTAATTCTTCATTTATTCCTTACGTAAATTATAACGAAGACTTTCGTTCAGGTTTCGACTTTGGCCTTAACCTTAATAAACAAATTGGACAGGTAGACTGGTCTTTAGGATTTGTAGGGACTTATTTCACGACCGAAGCATCAAGGAGAGCTGAGTTTTATGAGGATGAATACCAGAACAGGCAGGGCAGACCACTGGATGCTATTTGGGGTCTGGAAAGTGATGGTTTTTTTGAGAGTACAGAAGATATTGCCAATTCACCAGAATCGGCATTTGGAGAAGTTCAACCTGGCGATATAAAATATAAGGATCAAAATGCAGACGGTGTGATCAACGCTCAAGATGAAGTATACCTGGGACGTGGCGGCTGGTCTGGTGCTCCACTTACCTTAGGTGTTAATCTAACTGCAAAGTGGAACAACTTCACATTCTTTGCACTGGGTGTGAGCCGTTCCGGAGCTATAGGTATGAAAAATAATGACTATTTCTGGGTAAATGGGCAGGATAAATATTCTGAAGTGGTTAGAGGCCGCTGGACACCAGAAACTATGGATACAGCCACTTACCCGCGTCTAACCACCTCGGGAGGCAATAATAACTTTAGGAATTCTGATTTTTGGACGTACAGTACCAATCGTTTTGATTTAGCCAGGGTTCAGGTTTCTTATAATTTCCCTGAAAGTGTAGTTGGTGGTGATTTTCTTAAGGAATTTGGAGTGTATGTGAATGGTGCTAACCTTTTAACAATCGCTCCCAATAGAGACATCCTGGAATTAAACATAGGAGGTGCTCCTCAAACGCGCTTTTTCAACCTTGGTGTGAAAGCCTTATTTTAATGAATTATAAAAATTAGATTATGTACAAGAAAATACTGTTTTTTGTTTCGGTTGTGCTGGTGCTCTCCTCTTGTGAAAAGGAGTTTCTTGAGCCAGCAATTGAAAACAATCGGGATCTGAGCGATATTCAGGATGAGCCGAGTTTTGCGCTTGGTTTGCTCTACAATGGTTATACCAGGCTGCCCGGTGGATGGTCATTTAGTGAAATGGCTACAGATGATGCTGTAAGTAGTGACGAGGATAATAATTATTCTAATATGGCCACAGGGCAATGGGCTGAAAATTTTAACCCTGTAGACCAGTGGCAAAATTCCTTTGCAGCAATTCAATATTTGAACTTAATGCTATCTAAGGCAGATACCGTAACATACGCTGAAAATCCAGCCGTAAACCAAATGTTTGAAGATCGTACTAAAGGAGAGGTATACGGTTTACGCGCTTATTTTATGCATAGACTGCTTCAGGCTCATGGTGGAATGGCAGGGGGACAGCTTCTGGGAGTACCTATTATGCTAGAGCCGCAAGATGCTTCTACAGATTTTTCAAACCTGCAAAGAGCTACCTTTGAAGAAGGTATACAGCAAATTTATAGTGATATAGAAAAGGCTATAGAATTGCTTCCTCTGGATTACGAAGACATTGGTAGCCAGGATCAAATTCCTGCGAAATACTCCAATATGGGAGCGGTAGTGAATGACTATAACCGCGTGTTAGGAAAAACAAATCGTCTACGCATGACAGAGCGTGTTGCTTTGGGTATTCGTTCACGGGCGGCTTTACTTGCAGCGAGCCCTGCCTTTAATCAAGGTACTTCCACAACTTGGGCAGATGCGGCTAATTATGCTGCAGATGTATTAGACAGGAACGGGGGAGATGGAGGTCTGGACCCAGACGGTCTTACCTGGTACAATGATGGAGGAGTGATTGATAATCTTGCTGCCGGTTTAAATCCCCCTGAGATTTTGTGGAGAACAAATATGCCAGGACCAAGTAGCACTCTTGAAGAACAACTCTATCCACCCTCACTTTTTGGAGATGGTCTGGTAAACCCTTCCCAGAACCTGGTCAACGCATTTCCTATGGCAAATGGTTACCCAATTGACCATCCCGATAGTGGTTATGATCCTGCAAACCCATATCTTAACCGGGATCCCCGTCTTACTGCGTTCATCGTTGTAAATGGCAGCCAAATGGGGCCTTTTGATGAAACAATCATTACTGCAGTTGATGGCGGAACCATTGATGGTTTGAACATAGTAGAGTCCTCAACCCGTACAGGTTATTATCTTCGGAAACTGCTAAGGGAAGATGTAAACCTTGACCCTCAAAGTGTGAACCAGCAAAGGCACATTAATCCGCTAATTCGATACACCGAAATTTATCTGAATTATGCAGAGGCAGCCAACGAAGCCTGGGGTCCTATGGGAACTGGCGGGAATGCCTATTCAGCTTATGATGTGGTTAGAGCAATTCGTGAGCGGGCAGGATTAAGCGCAAATGGAGGTGACCTTTATTTGGAGTCTGTTAAAGGAGATAAAGATGCAATGAGAGAACTAATCAGAAATGAAAGAAGACTAGAATTAAGTTTTGAAGGCTTCCGTTTTTGGGATTTGCGTAGATGGAATAAAGACCTTTCAGAAATGGCATTAGGAGACAGGATCGAGGACGGAAACCATCAGATCATTAATGTTGAACCCAGACTTTATTCAGATTATATGATCTACGGACCAATCCCGTATAGCGAAGTATTAAAGTTTGGCCTAACACAAAATACGGGGTGGTAAGAACTTATCAAATTGGTTACACAGGAATTGTATATAAAATTAAACTGAAAACGCATGAAAAATATAACTAAAATAACCTTGTTCCTATTCTTTTCAATTTTGTTCGCTTCATGCGAGAATGAAGAATGGGAATTCCCCGATTTTGAATACCAGACGGTTTACTTCGCTCATCAATATCCTGTAAGGACCATAACCTTGGGGGAAGATATTTTTGACACTTCATTAGATAATGAATGGAAATTCCAGATTATGGCTACTACCGGGGGAGTCTATGAAAATCCAGCTGATGTTACCGTTGATATCACTGTAGATAACAGCCTTGTTGATGGATTAGCGTTTGAAGGGGGGGGGATATTCTATCAATGCCTGGAAATTACTATAATATCGTAGCCGATAAAATTATAATTCCTAAAGGGAAAATTGTAGGCGGTGTTCAGGTTCAACTCACCGAAGATTTTTTTGCAGATCCATTGGCCATTCATAGAAATTATGTGATTCCGGTGAGAATGACAAATGTTCAAAATGCAGATTCTATTTTGTCAGGAAAACCATTAGTTGCAGATGGAAGAAGGACCGTGGCAAGTGATTGGTCTGTTCAGCCTAAAGATTTTGTACTGTACGCTGTAAAATATATTAATCAATTACACGGGTATTACCTTCGCAGAGGAGAAGATGTAATTGTAGGTAAGAATGGGAATTCCAATCTTGATCAAACAATTGTAAGAAGTGAAGAGTTTGTGGTTGATGACGAAGTGGTACTGCTTACTACTCAGTCTTTAAATGAAGTTCTTTTTCCGGTAACTTTCAAATCCAGTGATGGAACCAATATCGAAGTGCCGCTTATACTCACTTTTGATGAAGATGGAACCATCACAGTTGGTACTAATTCTACTGATTTTTCTGTTACCGGTAGCGGAGAATTCGTAAAAGATGGAGAAGAGAACAGTTGGGGAGATCAGGATCGGGATGCCATTTATCTCAATTATGAAGTTGATTTGGAAAATATTCAGGTTTCCACATCCGATACTTTAGTGATGAGGAATAGAGGTGTAGAAATGGAACTTTTTACTCCTGTACTCGAATAATTGTTTAATACTTAAGATCTAAATGGAATGAAAAGTCTATATAAAATTGGGATCTGTGCATTGGGATTATCTTTAGTGACCTCTTGTGCAGATTATGAACCACTCGATTTTCAGGTCGAAAAACCCGAAAGTGTAGCACTACAGGAGGAGTTGAATAGTTACGAGCCTTTAAAGACATACTTAGGAGAAGATTCTTCAGACTTTATTTTGGGCGCAGCAGTTAGTATTTCAGAATATAATTCCAAAGGGCTAATGTACCGTTTGATCAATTCAAATTTTGAAGAAGTTACTCCGGGATATGGAATGAAACATGGGGCTGTGGTACAAAAAAACGGAAGTCTAAATCTGGCTGATGTGGAGAAGTTTCTCGAAACTGCAAATGGGGCTGGTATGTCTGTTTACGGGCATACCCTTGTGTGGCATGCAAACCAGAATGCTGAATATCTAAACAGCACTATTGCACCAACGAAAAATCCAGGGAGCGGTCCAACCTGGGAGGTGGTGACCGATGCTGACTTTGAAACCGATGACGCAGCAAATTATGAGAATAGCGCAAATGCTATCGTGTCTTTCACTGCAGTCGGAGCAGGCCCAGACGGTGAAGGCAGGGCATTGAAAGTGACCAATGAAGAAGCTCGGGAAAACGAATGGGATAGTCAGTTCTTTTTGAAATTTTCTCCGCCTATGGAAGTAGGGGAAGAATATGAACTTAGTATGGATGTCCGCTCAGATGAGGCCGCATCTTTTGCTACCCAGGCTCATATACAACCTTATGAATATAAACACTGGGATTTTTTTGGTGCTATTAACGCCACACCTGAATGGACCACTTTTACCAAAAAAATTGTAGTTTCTGAAGAAGTTGCCGGGGCAAGTACTATTGCCTTTAACCTCGGTAATGTTGCCACTACTTATTATTTTGACAACATAAGCCTTAAAAAATATAACGAAGAAGGTGGTGGTGGTCCGGGATTGGATCCAAGTGTAATTACCAACACTGATTTTGAAACCGGTACCGACGGCTGGGCTGGCTGGGGAAATGGCTCTACCAGGGAGCGCTCAGCAGAAGGTGAGGGCTTTGGTGATACGGGATACGCTTTTACCTTTACGAATCCTTCCGCTGTGAATCCATGGGAGGCACAGGTTGCCTATGATTTACCGACATTGGAAATGGGGTCAACTTATGTATTGAATTTTAAAGTAAAGGCAAATACTGCCGGTACTCTTAGTGCCGCGATACAATCGCCGTCAGATTATTCAAGTGATCCGCTTGGCTCATTTAATGTATCGGAAGAATGGGAGGAGTATACTTTACAGACAACAATAACCAAGGAGGACCGTGAGCGATTTATTATTGACTATGGTCAGTTTGCAGGAACGGTTTATCTTGATGACGTAACGCTTTCACGTGTAAACCCTGGAGGTACAGAGAAAACACCTGAAGAAAAGGAAGAAATTATTACAGGTGAAATGGAAAGATGGATTGCGGGTATGATGGAAGTTTCCAAAGACTATGTAAAGGCCTGGGATGTAGTAAATGAGCCTATGGATGATGGGGATCCTTTTGAACTCAAAACTGGTATTGGAAAAGAATTAGCGGCAGATGAATTTTACTGGCAGGATTATCTAGGTAAGGATTACGCTGTTAAAGCTTTTGAATTGGCACGTGAATATGGAAATCCAGACGACCTGCTTTTTATCAATGATTACAATCTTGAATATAACCTGGATAAAACCCGCGGTATTATTGATTTTGTTGAATATATTGAAAGTCAGGGAGCTACCGTAGATGGAATCGGTACTCAAATGCATATCAATATTAATTCTTCAAAAGAGAAAATTGATGAAATGTTCCGTTTACTTGCGGCTACAGGAAAACTGGTTAAGGTTTCTGAACTCGATGTGGCTGTAAATAGTAGCGAACCCACTTCAGAAATGTTAGCAAAACAAGCCGAAATGTACAAGTATGTTGTGGATAGTTATGCTGAAAATGTACCGGCGAATCAGCGATACGGGGTAACCGTATGGGGAGTACAGGACAGTTCTGATGATGCTAACTGGATGCCTGGCGAAAGACAGGGTCTTTGGGATCTTGATTTTTACAGAAAACCGGCTTATGCAAGTTTTGCTGAAGCTCTTCAAAATCTATAAGGAATAATGTCTTTAACCAGCCAATTCAAAAGAGTAATATTTCTATTCATTTTGCTACTTGTGTTGGTGAGATGTTCAACTGATGACTCGCCCCTGCCGGAAGAAGAGGCTAATGAAGAAAATCCCATTGAGGAAGAAGATGGGGGCGATGAGACAGAGGGAGATACTTCAGGGGATTTTGAATGGCCCTTGAATACTTCCCAATTAAATGTGGACGGAAGGTTTTTAAAAAACTCCTGTGGAGAAGAAATTCTCCTTCATGGGGTGGCTATGACTCCCAATCCCTGGTTTAACGGCGGACATGTGGGGGAATGGCGGTGGAACAATTATGATGTGCACGGAGCACTGGAGTATAATAAAAAGGTAATGGATAAATTGACCAATAAGGATAATGATGGCTGGTACCTTAACATGGTACGATTGCACATAGATCCTTATTGGTCAAACAATCCCGGTGCTGAAGTAGATGGTGAAAAAGATATTTCCCAATTTAATTTTGACAGGTTTGTAGAGGGAGTTAATAATGTTATTATTCCTTTAATTGAGCATGCAAAATCCCGCGGAATGTATGTTATCCTTAGGCCGCCAGGAGTATGTCCTGAAAGGATTGATGTTGGAGACGAATATCATGAATACCTTAAAAAAGTATGGAATTATCTTTCAGGTCATGAAAAGTTGAAGGCTTATGACCATTTAATGTTTGAACTGGCAAATGAACCTATTCACATACTGGGCACTAATGGAGAATGGGGTAGCAATTCCCAACCGCATTTTGATAAATTAAAAATGTTTTTTCAGCCTCTAGTTGATATGATTCGTGAAAATGGATTTCAAAATGTTATTTGGATTCCCGGTTCTGGATATCAATCTCATTATAAAGGCTACGCAAATAATCCTATTGAGGGGAATAACATAGGATATTCAGTACATATCTATCCGGGATACTGGGGAATGGATAATAATGATCCGGGAACCTTTAGGAAAAACTGGAATGAAAATATTCAACCGGTTGCAGATTTTGCACCCATAGCTGTTACAGAGATAGACTGGGCGCCAGATGGATATAGTGCCTGGGGTGAAGGCGGTGTAACTGGAGAAGCCGGGGCCTGGGGATTCGGAGCCAATTTTAAAGCTCTTGCCGATGAAAGTGGCAATGTAAGCTGGAATTTGCTGGCTCCCGAAAATTTAATCCATAACGGAGATCCACAAGGGGGAGTGGCCTATAATAATGATCCCGAAGCATGTGCGAATCCGGCGAAAAAATGGTTCGCAGAATATGCTGAAAATTTGAAAAATTGTAATTAAAAAAAATTAAACTAATATATAAATCCTTTGATCGAAAGTAGAAGGAGGAAGTTTAATCTAACTAACCTCTGTTTATGGAATATAGTTCTCTTGGAGCTCATTAAAAATACTTTTTTGAACCAGTTTCATCTACTTTCCAGATGGCAGCTTTAAAATTAATTGACTGGTGTAAGAGAGAAAATTTAAAGTGGATTAGCCTTGATGAGCATTGGGAGAACTTTTTCTTTTATAGGGAGAAGTTATTTTTATTTATTCTGAATTGGTTTTTTCGGGGAGCAGGAAATTGAGTGTAAACAAGGAATATGTAGATATTACAAAATCTGGGCCGGATGAGAGAATTGATTTTTTGTGGAGATAATTTATCTTATAATACAGAGAAGAAATAAATGTTTTAATTTCCTATATTACAGTATTTTAACAGCAAGGATAAATTTTTATATATTTCTTGACTATTTAAATTCTAACAATCACTAAACACTAAACTATTAACACTATGAGGAGTAATAGGGTACTAACTTTTCTTATTTTTATAAGTGTAAGTTTGACATTTGCTAATTGTAAAGGCAGTAAAGAAATTGATTCAACTACTCACCATAGTTCAGAAGTAAAATTAAAGGATGCTTTTGAGAACAACTTCCATATTGGAACAACGCTCAATGCCTGGCAAATTATGGGAAGGCAGCCTGAAGAACTTAAAGTTGCAACAGAGAATTTTAATTCCATAGTTGCCGAAAATATTATGAAAAGTGCCCGTATTCAACCAAAAGAAGGGGAATTCAATTTTGAACTTGCTGATGAATTTGTCAAGATCGGCGAAGAAAATAACATGCACATCCACGGGCACACCTTGATATGGCACTCCCAGGCACCCGACTGGTTTTTTGTCGACAAAGATGGAAATACGGTTTCTAAAGAAGTGCTTGCCCAAAGAATGAAAGATCATATTCACGCGGTTGTGGGCAGGTATAAAGGAAGGATTCATTCCTGGGATGTGGTAAATGAGGCTATAGAAGACGACGGGAGTTATAGGAACAGCAAGTTCTATCAAATTTTAGGTGAAGATTTTATCAAACTGGCTTTTGAATTTGCCCACGAGACAGACCCTGAAGCCGTACTTTATTATAACGACTATTCTATGGCCAATCCCCGGAAGAGGGCCGGGGTGGTAAGAATGGTAGAAAAGCTTCAAAGAGAGGGTGTACCTGTTCACGGAATAGGAATGCAGGGACACATTGGATTAAATCATCCCGATATTCATGAATTTGAAAAAAGTTTGGAAGCCTATGGAAATCTGGGGAAAGTGATGATCACTGAACTGGACCTGAGTGTCCTGCCATCCCCCTGGGGCGATGCCGGCGCAGAAATCTCAGATAATTACGAGTATGAAGATAAAATGAATCCTTTTCCTGATGCTTTGCCAGCCGATGTGGAGCAGCAATTCACCAATAGATATGTAGAATTTTTTGAGCTTTTCCTGAAGCATCAGGATAAAATTGAAAGAGTTGCCCTTTGGGGTGTAAACGATGGAAATTCCTGGAAAAATAACTGGCCGGTGCGGGGAAGAACCGATTATCCGCTGCTATTCGATCGTGAAAATAATGCAAAACCTGTCGTAAAGGAGCTTATAGAATTAGCTTCGGCAAAATAACCCTACAAAATTTGAAATTAGAAATGAAAAAAGTCTTTTTACTTATCGGCCTGTTAGGCATTTTTCCATTTGTGCTAGCACAGGAAGCCACGATTAGCAGCCCCGATGATGCTTTGAGAGTAGAAGTAAACCTTAAATCTGGCATTCCCACCTATTCTGTTTTCTATAATAATGAAGTGGTGCTGGAAAAGTCCAGATTGGGTCTAAAAACAAATATTTCAGACTATTCCGAAGGCTTAAGTTTTGAAGGGAGTAAGACCAATTCCGTAGAAAAGAGTTATGAATCTAAAAAACTTAAAGATTCGGAGATCAATTATAAGGCACAGGAACTAACGGCCACTTTTACCACTCAAAAAGGGCAAAAAATGGATGTGGTTTTCCGGGTGAGTAATAATGACATCGCTCTTAGATATCATCTTCAAAAATACAGCGACACTATAGCCCATGTGGTTACAAAGGAATTTACCGGCTTTGATTTTCCAAAAACGGCAAAAAGTTTTTTAACACCTCAGTCCAAATCTATGGTGGGTTTCCAGCGAACAAAGCCCAGTTATGAAGAGGGCTATTACTTAGATCAGGATATTACTAAAGCTTCAGTCAATAATCTGGGGTATACCTTTCCTGCATTATTTAAAACCGAAGATCATTGGGTGCTTATTTCTGAAACAGGAGTTGACGGGACGTATGTCGCCTCTCACCTGAGTGATCCCAATGACGAGGGGGAATATACGATCGCTTTTCCCGATGCCACAGAAAATAACGATTTTGGTTCAACCGGAGCCGCAATCTCCCTTCCGTTTAGTACTCCGTGGAGAACTATTACAGTTGGAGAAAGTTTAAAACCCATAGTAGAGACTACAATTCCTTTTGATGTGGTAGAACCACTTTATGAGGCTTCACAGGATTATGAGTTCGGGCGGGGCGTTTGGAGCTGGATCATGTGGCAGGATGCAAGTATGAATTATGACGATCAGGTAACTTACATCGATTTTGCTGCTGAAATGGGCTATGAATACATCCTGATTGATGCACTTTGGGACCAGAATATCGGGTACGACAGGATGGAAGAGCTTATTGATTACGCCGATAGTAAAAATGTAGATGTTTTCTTATGGTACAACTCTAACGGTGTGGCCAACGACGCCCCAATGACTCCGCGGCACAAAATGCACCGGGCTATTACCCGCAAACAGGAAATGCAGTGGTTGCAGGAAAACGGGGTAAAAGGCCTGAAAGTTGATTTTATGGGGGGTGATAAACAGGAGACCATTCAGCTTTATGAAGATATAATGTCCGATGCCAATGACCACGGATTAATGATGATCTTTCACGGAGCCACAATCCCGAGAGGCTGGGAAATCATGTACCCTAATTTTATAAGTACTGAAGCTGTTCTTGCTTCAGAAAATTTAATGTTCAGTCAGTATGCAAACGACCAGGAGGCAAGAAGTGCTGCCATTCATCCTTTTATAAGGAATACGGTGGGAAGTATGGATTTTGGCGGTACTGTGCTAAACGAACGCTACAACCGCACCAATGACGGTGGAAACTTTAGAAGAACCTCTGATGCCTTTCAACTGGCAACTGCAGTGCTATTCCAAACGCCGGTTCAGTTTTTCGCTTTAACACCGAATAACCTCGAAGACGCTCCGGAATTTGCTGTGGACTTTATGAAAAATATCCCTACCACCTGGGATGAGGCCATTTTTATTGAAGGATATCCGGGCGAGTACAGCATAATAGCAAGAAGGCACAAGGATCAATGGTATATTGCCGGGATCAATGCTTCAAAAGAAGCAAAAAAGCTGAGCTTCTCCCTTCCTGAACTGAAAGGAAATACATTCAATATTATCAATGATTCTAAAAAAGGGAAAACGGAAAAGAAAGAAATCAAACAAAAAAGAGGAAAGTTTGAAGTGACCATTCAACCCCAGGGTGGATTCGTGATTACAAATTAGCACAGGTTCCTCCTCCTGAAAAACATTACAAATGAAACATTTATTTGTCATCTTGGTTTTTTTGAGCTGCGTTAATCAATCGGTGGCGCAGTTTTCTCAGCAGGAGCGGGACAGTATTTATCGTTTAAGTGCGCATGATCATCAGTTAATGCTGAAGGGATTAGGAATAGATTCCTTACGGCCCGGACCTTCCGGAAATCCCAACGATCCTAATGCAGCGAATTCTGATGAATCCAAAGTTGCAGACTATAGCTTGCCCGAACTTTTGGTTTTTAAAGATGGATCAAAAGTAACTTCGGTGTCTGAATGGGAAAAGCGCAGGCAGGAGATCAAAGAAGATTTTGATACCGAAGTCTATGGGAGATTCCCTGAAAGTATTCCCGCTGTAAACTGGCAAGTGGTTTCCAGAAAAGATTCAGTTATTGGCGAGTATCCGGTGCAGGTTGAGGAACTTTTGGGAGTGGTAGATAACGCTGCTTATCCCGAAATTGAGGTCAAAATTCAGATGACCCTTACCCTTCCAAAAAATAGCACTAAACCTGTCCCGGTAATCTTGAAATTCGACTGGAACTTTTCTGCTGGGTTTTTTCCTGAGCCTGAGCAGGAAATACCCTGGCAGGAACAATTACTGGCTCAGAACTGGGGTTATGCCAGCCTGATCCCGACAAGCTATCAGGCCGATAATGGCGCCGGACTTAGACAAGGAATTATCGGATTAGTGAATAAAGGCGAACCTCGAAAACTTGATGATTGGGGCGCTTTAAAAGCCTGGGCCTGGGGTGCCGGCCGTGCGCTTGATTATTTTGAAAATCATTCAAAAGTTAATGCTAAAAAGGTAGCTATAGAAGGCCTTTCCCGCTACGGGAAAGCTGCAATGCTCACTATGGCCTACGATGATAGATTTGCTGTGGGATTCATAGGTTCTGCTGGAGCAGGTGGTACAAAGATTCTGCGGCGTAATTTTGGGGAACAGGTAGAGAATTTGGTCTCCAGTTCCGAATATCACTGGTTTGCTCCCAATTTTATAAAATACGGCGGACCTTTAGAAACAAAAGACCTTCCGGTAGATGCACATCATTTGATTGCGCTTGCAGCGCCACGCCCGGTTTTTATCAGCAGTGGCGATCCTAAAGTTGAAGGAAACTGGATAGACGCCAGGGGTATGTTTTTAGCCGGAGTCCACGCGAGTCCTGCTTATGAAATCTATGATAAAAAGGGACTTTCAAAAACTGAATTTCCTCAAGTTGGGGAGTTTTTATCTGAAGGAAAAATCGCCTTTAGAATACACGAAGGCGGTCATACCGTGGTGCCTAACTGGCCTTATTTTATAGAATTTGCCAAACCCTATTTCAAATAAAGAATATGAAAAAGAGAAATCTACTCATTATAATCTTAAGTCTGTTTTGTAGCCATCATGTCTTGGCACAAGCCCAAAATCCTATTATCCACGCCGATGTTCCCGATGCTTCAATCATCAGGGTTGGTGATACCTATTATATGAGCAGCACCACGATGCACGTAAATCCCGGGGTGCCAATTATGAAGTCAAAAGATTTGGTAAACTGGGAAATAGTGAATTACGCTTATGATACTTTGGGAAATACAGATGCCCTGAATATGGAAAATGGGGAAAATGCCTACGGAAGAGGATCCTGGGCAAGTAGCCTTCGTTACCATAATGATACTTTTTACGTTTCCACTTTTTCGAGCACCACAGGAAAAACCTATATTTTCAAAACAAAAGATATTGAAAATGGCACTTTTGAAGAAATTTCTTTTAGCCCGTCTCTTCACGATAACACCTTATTTTTTGATGATGACGGAAAGACTTACCTCATTTGGGGTGGGGGAAAACTTAATATAGTAGAGCTTAAAGATGATCTTTCAGGAGTCAAGGAAGGTACAGAGCGGGTTCTGATTGAAAATGCTACTGAACCTATCGGATCAAACTATATTTTACCTGCCGAAGGATCTCAGTTATTTAAGGCCAATGGAAAATATTACTTGTTCAATATCGCCTGGCCAAGAGACGGGATGAGAACGGTGATCATTCACCGGGCCGATAAAATTACCGGGCCTTATGAAGGAAGACTGGCTTTTCAGGATAAAGGCGTGGCACAGGGTGGTTTGATCGACACGCCTGAAGGTGACTGGTTTGCCTATTTATTTAGAGATTACGGGGCAGTTGGGCGCATTCCTTACCTGGTGCCTGTAAAATGGGAAAATGGCTGGCCGGTTTTAGGTGAAAACGGCAAGGTGCCTGAAACCCTGAACCTTCCCGCGAGCAAAGGCTTGATCCCGGGAATTGTGGCTTCAGATGATTTTAACAGAAAGTTAGGAGATAAAGATCTGCCTCTGGTGTGGCAATGGAATCACAATCCGCAGGATGATTACTGGTCTGTAAAGGAACGTGAAGGCTATCTCAGGTTGACTACAGACAGGGTCGATACTTCCTTTTTAAATACCCGAAACACCCTTACCCAAAGAACCATTGGTCCAAAAAGTTCTGGCATAACCAAAATTGATCTTTCAGGAATGAAGGAAGGGGATTTTGCCGGGCTGGGATTGCTTCAGAAGAATTTCGGATTTGTAGGGGCTAAAATGAAAAATGATAAGAAGCACATTGTTATGGTCAATGGAGCTTCCGAAGAGCCTGTTGAAGTTGAAAGCATTCCTTTAGAACAGGAGGAGCTTTACCTTAAGGCCGTTGGAGATTTTCAAAACAGGAAAGATACAGCAGAATTTTACTACAGCCTCGATGGCGAAAACTGGAAGGCTATAGGTAACGAGCTCAAGATGTCATACACACTTCCTCACTTTATGGGCTACAGGTTTGCCCTGTTCAACTACGCCACAAAAGAAGCAGGTGGCCACGTAGATTTCGATTACTTTAAAATTGAAGCTGAAAAAAATAATTAAGATGAAACATTCAAAAATGCCGAAAACGATATCTCTTAGTGCGATTATATTTTTCCTGTCAGTAAATGCTTTTGCACAAAATCCGCTGATTATGGATCAGTTCACGGCAGATCCTACTGCAAGGGTATTTAACGGGAAATTATACGTGTTTCCTTCCCACGATATTGTACCACCGGAAGGCGAAGGCCGCGCCGAATGGTTCAATATGGCCGATTACCACGTGTTTTCTTCGGAAGATCTTACCAATTGGACAGACCACGGGAAAATTCTGGATCAAAAAGATGTTCCCTGGGCCGATCCCAGTGCTTACAGCATGTGGGCGCCAGATGCGGTATCCAAAAATGGCAAATTTTACTTCTATTTTCCCACCAGACTCAAAGACGCCGGAGATGGGGAAAAAGGTTTTTCCATAGGGGTGGCCATTGCCGACAAACCTGAAGGGTCTTATAAGCCCCAGCCCAACCCCATCAAAGGGGTGGGAGGCATAGACCCCAATGTTTTCATTGATAAAGATGGGCAGGCTTATTTATACTGGTCCCGTGGAAAAATTTATGGTGCAAAACTGAAGGCTAATATGCTGGAACTGGATTCAGAAATAAAGGTTTTTGAAGAGATCCCTCAAAAAGGGCATATTGAAGGGCCTTTTGTTTTTGAAAGAAATGGCATTTATTATATGACTTATCCGCATGTGGCCAATAATACCGAAAGGCTGGAATATGGAACTTCCGATAATCCTATGGGCCCTTTTACCCACCAGGGGGTTATTATGGATGAATCGGCTTCGGGAACCTGGACCAATCATCATTCCATTGTAAACTACAAAGATCAGTGGTACTTATTTTATCACGATAATGACCTTTCGCCCGATTTTGATAAAAATCGTTCAATTCGCGCAGATAGTTTGTTCTTTGAAGAGAACGGAAACATTAAAAAAGTGATTCCAACCAAACGCGGAGTGGGAATTACCTCCGGTACTTCTAAAATTCAGATAGACCGCTATAGCGCGAAAAGCAACTATGGAGCTGCTTCGGTGTTTTTGGACCGGCTTGATCCTTTCCAGGGTTGGAAAGTGGTTTTAAATAAACCTGATGCCTGGGTGAAATACAACCGGATTGATTTTGGAGCTGAAGGTCCCAAAAATGTCAAAATCCGGGCAAGATCTTTAAGCGGCGGAACCATTGCGCTGAAACTGGCCGGTGAAAACGCACAGGAGATTGCTGAAGTCACCATCCAAAAAGGTGGAAACTGGGATGTTTTTTCTGTTCCCGTTAAATCTGATATAAACGCTGTTCAGGATTTGATAGTGCAACTAAAAAGCGGTGCCGGGATAGAGATAAACTGGGTTCAATTTGAAAAATAATAAAGATGAGAATTGGTAAGATCAAAATTTCAACAAGTAGTTATTCCGGTTTGGGGTTTTCCGTCATTCTGGGAATGCTGTTTTTGATCTCACCTTTGAAGTCCCGGAGCCAGGAAGATTCCCAATTAAAACTCTGGTATGATAAGCCTGCTGAAAAATGGGTAGAGGCACTCCCTTTAGGAAACGGTCGATTGGGGGCAATGGTTTATGGAGATCCACAGGAAGAGATCATTCAGTTAAATGAGAATACGATCTGGGCAGGACAACCTAACCGGAATGACAATCCTGAAGCCAAAGCCTATTTACCCGAAGTGCAAAAACTTCTGTTTGAAGGAAAAAGTGGGAAAGCCCAGCAGCTCGTTAATCAGCATTTCATAAGCAAAACTTCCCACGGAATGCCTTATCAAACCGCAGGGAACCTGAAATTATCTTTTCCGAATCACCAAAATTACACTGAATATTACCGGGAACTGGATTTGGAGACTGCGGTTACCACAACTCGCTATACAGTTGGAGGTATTGGTTATGAAACCAAAGTATTCGCTTCCCATCCCGATCAGGTGATCGTGGTGCAAATTACGGCAGATAACCCCGGAGCTTTAAATTTCACAGCTACAATGGATCGCCCCGGGGGTGCTGAAGTTTCAGCTGAAAATGGGACTTTAAAACTACAGGGTAAAACCAGTGATTTCGAGGGCATAGAAGGTAAAGTTGAATTCCTGGCCATCTCTAAAATTCAGACTGAAGGCGGAGAAATAGTTTCAGAAAATGAAACTCTTAAAATTCAGAATGCCGACAGTGCGACTATTTATATCTCTATCGCTTCGAATTTTAAAAATTATAAAGATCTCAGTGTCGATGAGGAAGCAAAAGCAGAAGAATATCTTTCAGCAATAGAAAAAAAGAAGTCAGCAGAGATCTATAAAACCCATCTTGAAGATTACCAAACCTATTTTAATCGGGTGTCTCTTGATCTTGGTGAAACTGAAGCTGCGAAATTACCAACGAATGAAAGGATCATAAATTTTAAAACCGGAAATGATCCTGCTCTTGTTTCCCTGTATTTTCAGTTTGGGCGCTATCTTTTAATTGCCTCCTCCAGGCCGGGGACACAACCCGCCAACCTGCAGGGAATCTGGAACGACCAGTTAACTCCTGCCTGGGATAGCAAGTACACGGTAAACATCAATGCCGAAATGAATTACTGGCCGGCGGAGATCACAAATCTTTCTGAATTTCACGAGCCGTTGATTCAGATGGTAAAAGAACTTTCAGAAGTCGGAAGAAAAACTGCCAAAGATATGTACGGCGCAGAAGGCTGGGTGATGCACCACAATACAGATATCTGGCGTATGACAGGCGCTATAGACGGCTCTTATTGGGGAATGTGGCCAATGGGCGGGGTCTGGCTTTCCCAGCATTTATTCGATAAATATGATTTTTCAGGAGATAAGGAGTTTTTAAAGTCGGTTTATCCAATAGTAAAAGAGGCTTCAAAATTTTACCTGGATTTTATGGTCAGGGAGCCGGAAAATAACTGGCTGGTGGTATCGCCTTCCATTTCCCCGGAACACGCACCTACCGCGCATACTGAATCCTCATTGACTTATGGAGCTACGATGGATAATCAGCTGATTTTCGACCTGTTTTCAAAGACAGCAAAAGCGGCAGAAATCCTGGGAGATGATAAAGATTTTATAGCTGAACTGAATGAAAAACTTCAGGAATTGCCTCCAATGCAAATTGGCAGTTGGGGACAACTACAGGAGTGGATAAAGGATTGGGATGACCCTAACAGCAGCCACAGGCACGTTTCTCATTTATACGGACTTTATCCGTCCAACCAGATTTCCCCATACCGGAATCCGAAATTATTTGAAGCTGCAAAAACTTCTTTGGTGGCCAGGGGCGATGAGTCTACCGGCTGGTCTATGGGCTGGAAGGTAAACCTGTGGGCGAGATTACTGGATGGCGATCATGCCCTGAAGTTAATTAAAGATCAGTTAACCCCTTCAATGCAGGAAGGCCACAGCGAAAAAGGCGGCACTTATCCCAACCTTTTTGATGCGCACCCTCCATTCCAAATAGATGGAAATTTTGGGTGCACTGCCGGGATTGCCGAGATGCTTCTACAAAGTCACGATGGCGCCATTCATATTCTGCCTGCTCTGCCTGAAGCCTGGAGTAAAGGAAAGGTGTCAGGTTTAAGAGCTCGGGGAGGATTTGAAGTAGCTCTTGAATGGGAGAATAACAAGCCTGGAAAAATTCTTATTAAATCTCAATTAGGGGGTGTTGCGAGGATTCGTTCATATAGCCCGTTAGAAGGTGAAGGTTTGGAAGAAGCAAATGGTGATAATTCTAATCCTTTTTATCAGGTTTCAGAAATAAAAGATCCCATTACTGCTCACAATATAGACATGCAGAAGCCGACGCTAAAAAAAATATATGAATACGATCTTACAACCTCGAAAAGGGGGGAGTATATAATTAAAATTGATAAATAACCTTTTTAAAGATGAAAATTAAAATTCTTCTCTGTATTGGATGCTTTCTTGCAATGCTACAGGCATCTGCCCAGGATTCCGATTTTCATATTTACCTGGCTTTCGGTCAGTCAAATATGGAAGGACATGCCAGATTTGAACCCCAGGACACTGTTGCTTTGAATGACCGGTTTAAGGTGCTTCAGGCTGTAGATTGCCCGGAATTAGGACGAAAAAAAGGAGAGTGGTATACTGCAAAGCCACCGCTCACCAGATGTAACACAGGTTTAACACCAACCGATTACTTCGGAAGGGAAATGATCAAAAATTTACCGGAGAATATTAAGGTTGGAGTGGTAAATGTTTCTGTAGGAGGCACAAAAATTGAACTTTTTGACAGGGAGAATTACAAATCGTATGTGGAATCTGCGCCCGACTGGCTAAAAAACACGGTGAAGCAATACGACGGCGATCCTTATGGCCGGCTGGTGGAAATGGCTAAAATAGCACAGCAGGACGGGGTTATAAAGGGCATTTTACTGCATCAGGGGGAATCAAATACAGGTGACACGCTATGGCCCCAAAAGGTAAAGAAGGTTTATGATAATCTTATGCAGGATTTAAATCTGAATCCTTCAGAAGTGCCATTGCTCGCCGGAGAAATGGTGAGTAAGGAAGAAGGGGGTGTATGTGCCAGTATGAACGAGATCATTGCAAAATTGCCGGAGGTGATTCCCAACAGTTACGTAGTATCTTCAGAAGGTTGTAACGGGATGAGTGACCATCTTCACTTTACACCCGAAGGTTACCGAAAACTCGGTAGGCGATATGCAAAGAAAATGTTGGAAGCCCAGAGGTTTAAAGGTCTGGAAAAAGAGGCTCCTGCCGGTTTTGACCAGAGAAGAGAAAACATCTCACGCGGAAAGATCGATACTGTCACTTATAAATCTAAAACAGTAGGGACAAACCGAAAGGCTCTGGTCTACACTCCCCCAAAATATTCTAAAAATAAAAAATATCCGGTTCTGTATCTTTTACACGGGATTGGAGGAGATGAAAAGGAATGGCTTAGAGGGGGCAATCCACAGGTGATCCTTGATAATTTATACGCCGATGCTAAGGCAGAACCTATGATCGTGGTAATGCCAAATGGAAGGGCAATGAAGGACGATCGTGCGGTGGGAAATATTTTTGACAGTACAAAAGTCGCGGCATTCGCAAATTTTGAAAAAGACCTGCTGAATGACCTTATCCCATTTATAGAGAAAAATTACCCGGTGATAAAGAACAGGGAAAATAGGGCAATTGCCGGACTTTCTATGGGGGGCGGTCAGACTTTGAATTTTGGGCTTGGGAATCTGGATACTTTCTCCTGGGTGGGAGCATTCTCTGCAGCACCAAATACCAAGAGTCCGGAAGAATTGGTTCCGCAGCCACAAAAAGCCAGGGAAAAACTTAATCTTTTGTGGATTTCCTGCGGAGATGAAGACAACCTGTTGCCTTTTAGTCAGCGTACTCATGAATATTTGGTTAAACAGGATGTGCCTCATATTTATTATTTAGAACCGGGAGGTCATGATTTTAAAGTCTGGAAGAATGGGTTGTATATGTTCTCAAAACTCTTGTTTAAGCCTGTAGAGGAATCAAAATTCAATAAATACAGCTTGCTGGGTACGCCAGCCTCAACCAATGTGAGGAATTCGAAATATCCCCAGATATTACCAGACGGCCGTGCCGTTTTTCGGCTTAAAGCTCCCGAAGCCAGGGATGTAAAACTGGATTTAGACCGCAAATACGATATGGATAAGAACAAGGAAGGAGTATGGGAAGTTACCACCGATTCCTTAACCGAAGGCTTACATTATTATTCTCTTATTATAGATGGTGTAGCCGTTGTTGATCCAGGTAGTGAGGCATTTTATGGAATGGGAAGAATGGCCAGCGGAATTGAGGTTCCTTTCAAAGGAGATGAATATTATACTTTGAAAAATGTGCCGCATGGGGATGTGAGAATGGAAAAGTACTTTTCTCCGGTTTTAAACAGCTGGAGGACATTCTATGTATACACCCCACCTGGGTATGATCAAAATACCAGTACAAATTACCCTGCACTTTATATTTATCATGGCGGTGGAGAAGATGAAAGAGGTTGGGTTCAACAGGGAAGGACAAATGTAATTCTCGATAATCTTATTGCTGAAGGCAAAGCAGAACCTATGCTGGTGATCATGCCCGACGGGAATATGCCAGGTACAGGGTTTAGTGAAAATGGCCTCCGAATGTTTGAAAGGGAATTAAAGGAAGGCTTGATCCCCTTTATTGAAAATAAATATAGGGTTAAAGGAAATGCAGAAAATAGAGCACTTGCCGGCCTTTCCATGGGAGGACTTCAAACGCTCTATGCAGGAGTACAAAATACCGATCTATTCTCATACCTGGGGGTTTTCAGTTCAGGATGGTTTGCGAATGATAATGAAATACCTAAAGGACAGTATGAATTCATGAGTGAGAATTCAGAAAAAATTAATAATGGCCTCAATGTATTCTGGTTATCTATGGGAGGAAAGGAAGATATTGCCTATAACAATAATAAGGTTATGATGCAGAGATTTGATAACATCGGCATCAAATATATCTACAGTGAATACCCGGGAGGACATACCTGGCCGGTGTGGAGAAATGACTTGTACAGATTTGCACCCCTGCTGTTTAAAACCGGAGCTCAAGAATAAAAAATCAATTATGGAATCTGAAAACGTTTTATTATGAAACATCGATTATTATTAATGGCTTTTCTTTTTACCGGTGTCTTTTGCTTTGCACAAACAGAGGACGAAAAGATGGTGGAAGATTTTGAACCTTCTGTGGTAAACCAACCCGGAAAGGAATTTCCTAAAGTTAATTCAGAAGGAAGGGTACGGGTTCAGATTGAAGCGCCGGAAGCAAAAAAGGTGCAACTGGATATTGGCGGTGTGAAGTATGACCTTGAAAAAAATGAAAAGGGGATGTGGATCGGGGAATCTGCTCCCCAGGATGAAGGATTTCACTATTACCAGCTGAATATTGACGGTGCTTCAGTGCCAGACCCGGGATCAAAATATTATTATGGCGCCGGTCGTTGGGGGAGCGGCATTGAAATTCCGGCTAGCGATAAAGAATTTTATGAGTTGAAAGATGTCCCCCATGGAAGCGTTTCTGAGAATATTTATTTCTCTGAAATAACTAGGGAATGGAGACGGAATTTTGTCTTCACCCCTCCCGGCTATTTTGAAAATATGGATAAGAGATATCCGGTACTTTATCTTCAGCACGGCAGTTATGAAGATGAAACCGGTTGGTCCTCCCAGGGACATGCAAACCTTATCCTGGATAATCTAATTGCAGAAGGGAAAGCAGAACCTATGATCATCGTAATGGACAACGGCTATGCGTATAAACCCGAAGACCTGGAAAAGGCTGGAGAAAATCGTCCCAGATCTTCTTTTGAAGATGTTCTAATAAAAGAAGTCGTTCCTCAAATTGATGGGAAATTCAGAACAATTCCCAATCGTGAACACAGAGCTATAGCCGGTCTTTCCATGGGGGCCAGCCAGACCATGAGCATTATAATGAATAATCTCGATCATTTTGCTTACTACGGAGGATTTAGTGGAACAGCAAATTTCCCCGGAGATAAAAAAGTGGATGCCGGTACCTTTCTCAATGGTGCCTTTAGCAATGCTAAAGATGTTGAAGAAAAACTGGATGTGATCTTTTTAAGCCTGGGTACTAAAGAGGCTGAAGTTTTCTTTAAAACAGTGAATGCCTTTCGTGATATGCTTGAAAAGCAGGATATCGATTATATTTTTTATTCGTCACCTGAAACCGGGCATGAATGGCTGACCTGGAGAAGAAGTTTATATCAATACGCTCAGTTGATATTTAAAAAATAATTAGATCATAAATATTTAATACTTAAGAATAAATAAGCAGATCTCGATCAGAAAAGTTTAACGGTAAAAATTTATACTATGAAAATTCAAAAAATATTGACAGGCTTCGGGTTTATTTTGGCAATAGGTTCAGGCTTTTCCCAAAACCCAATTATAAAATCCCCTTTTACGGCAGATCCGGCACCAATTGTACATAATGAGACTTTATACCTGTATACCAGTCATGATACAGCATCTGTAGCTTCAACCAATTATGAAATGAAAGACTGGTTGGTGTTTTCTACTACAGACATGAAGAACTGGACCAATCACGGGCCAAAGCTATCTCCCAAAGATTTTTCCTGGGCAACCGGGGATGCCTATGCAGCTGAGGTTGAAGAAAGGGACGGGAAATTTTATTTCTATGTATCCACTTTTCATAAAGATGATGACAGGAGCAATGGGGGTGCTGCAATAGGAGTAGCAGTAGCCGATTCTCCATTGGGACCATTTAAGGATGCCATAGGAGAAGCTTTGATCTATAATGAAATGACCACCGATAACCCACACGGGTGGGATGATATAGATCCTTCAGTCTTTGTGGATGATGATGGGCAGGCATATTTGTATTGGGGTAACGGGAGCCTTAAAACTGTTAAATTAAAAGATAATATGGTCGAACTAGATGGACCTATTCAATATGATAATCCCAAGAATTTCATAGAAGGGCCGTGGGTCTACAAAAGAAAAGGAATTTATTATTTGGTCTATGCCAGCAAGGGGGAAGAACGTGAAAGAATTGAATATGCAACCTCAGATAGTCCGGTAGGTCCCTGGGAGTATCAGGGAATATTAGCAGATAGCGCTCCGAACAGTTTCACCATTCATCCGGGGATCATTGAGTACAAAGGGAAAGACTATTTCTTTTACCATAACGGAGTGTTGCCAACAGGGGGAAGTTACCGCCGTTCTGTTGCGGTAGATTATATGCATTACAATGAAGACGGTACTATTCAGAAAGTAGAACAAACAGAAGAAGGAGTAGAAGCTATAGAATAGATTTTGCTTCTCTTCCAAAGAAATGAATTCCATTATCAGCCGTATTAGGTCATTAAAACAAACCTCTAATTATAAATACCCTGAATGATAGAGAAGAAAATAAATAGAAGGGGAGAAGTCATTAAAAATAGTTTTCTGCTTTTTTTGATACTCCTAACTTCAAGTGCGTTTTCCCAGAAACTTAGCTTAAACTCCCCAAACGAACAAATAAGTGTGAGGTTGTGGAATGAGGAGCAGGCGGAGTTTGGGGAATGGTATCTTGAAGTTAACTATGAGACAAATGGGGAGGTTAAAACAGTAATTCCAAAAATTGATTTGGGATTGGTGCGCAGTGATCAGGATTTTTCAAAAGAGCTGAAGTTTATAAGATCCGGGAGGAAAAAGCAAGTTAATGATGATTATGTTACCCTACACGGTAAAAGGTTACAAAGAGCCAACTCGGCTAACGAAGTAGTGGTATTTTTTGAGCGGCCCGATAAATCAAAAATGAATTTGATTCTTCGTGCTTATAATGACGGTCTGGTTTTTCGCTATGAATTTCCTGAAAAAGATAAGTCTTCTTATGTAATTAAAGAAGAAATGACCTCTTATACAATTCCGGATAGTTCAAAACGCTGGCTACAAAAGTTCAATCCTGCAAATGAAGGTTATTACCGGGAAATGAAAGATGCAAGGGAGCAGAAAGACTGGGCTTATCCTGCTCTTTTTCAGGCGCCAGACAGCACTTACTTTTATTTAATTCATGAAGCTGACTTAATGAGGAGCTACGCAGGGACGAAACTAACTAATTACGAAGAACCTTCTAAGTACAAGCTCACATTTCCTGACGCCTGGAATGGCAGGGAACAGGGAGAATCCCAACCTACAATAAACCTGCCCTGGAAATCTCCCTGGAGGGTAATAATAATTGGCGGACTGGATGATATTGTTTCCTCAACGCTTGTAGATGATGTTTCTACACCATCTTTAGTCGAAAATACTGAATGGATAAAACCCGGGCTGGTATCCTGGAATTATTGGTCTAATAACCATGGAACAAAAGATTACCAGGTGGTGCGCAAATTTACTGATCTGGCAGTAGAAATGGGTTGGCCCTACACCTTACTGGACTGGGAGTGGGATGCTATGGGCAATGGAGGTAATTTGGATGACGCCCTGGAGTACATACATTCAAAGGGAATAAAACCTTTAATATGGTACAATTCCGGGGGTGATCACACCTGGGTAGAAGCTACTCCAAAAGACAGGATGTTAACTCATGAAAACA
Source organism: Salinimicrobium tongyeongense (assembly GCF_026109735.1). Lineage (NCBI taxonomy): Bacteria > Pseudomonadati > Bacteroidota > Flavobacteriia > Flavobacteriales > Flavobacteriaceae > Salinimicrobium > Salinimicrobium tongyeongense. The sequence continues at coordinate 2,480,845 of NZ_CP069620.1, forward strand.
GGGTGGAGGAGTTTACCAAACTAAAGAAAATGGGAATTGTCGGGGTCAAGGTTGATTTTTTCGAAAGTGAAAAACAGGATATGATCAACTATTATATGGATATTCTGGAAGATGCTGCAGATTTTGAGATGCTGGTTTTTTTCCACGGTAGCCTGGTGCCCAGAGGCTGGGGTAGAACTTATCCTCATCTTATGACCTATGAAGGAGTTCGCGGTGCCGAATGGTACAATAACGGTCCAGATTTCACTTATGAAGCGCCTGTACATAATACTATTCTGCCGTTCACAAGGAATGTTGTTGGTTCTATGGATTACACACCGGTAACTTTTACCAATTCTCAATATCCCCACATAACTTCTTATGGCCATGAACTGGCTCTGGGAGTGCTTTTTGAGTCTGCTTTACAGCACATGGCCGACAGGCCCGAGGGATATAGATCTCTCCCGGCAGAAATAATTTCGTTCCTCATGGATCTACCGGTCACCTGGGATGACACCAAATTACTGGATGGATATCCCGGGCAGGGAGTCACCATGACCCGTCAAAAAGAGGAAATCTGGTATATAGCTGGAATTAACGGAGAAGAAAAGGTAAAGGACCAGGTGTTAAGCTTTGACTTTTTACCTGAAGACAAAAAGTACAGGCTAAGCTTATTTGCAGATGGAGATCATGATAAAGAATTTTCCATCAGCTATCAGGTAGTGGATAGAAATAGTTCAGTTGGTGTGAAGTTGCTGCGTCGGGGCGGCTTCGCAGGTTATTTATCTCCTATAGAATAAAAGATGTTAAGAGAAAAAAATGAATTTTAGAATAGCCGTCTTATTGTTTCTTTGTTTTCCGATAACCTCTATACCTCAGGAGAGGGTGTACGAACTTAAGAAGGATCGGCTTAGCATTAATCTGGAAGATGGTGTCTTAGAGATCATTCCGTTTTCTCCTAATGCTGTAAGAGTTCAAATGGAAATGGGAGGAATAAAGGAAAAGGAAGAACTTATTTTAGTAAATCAGCAGCCGTTTTCAGATTTTCAATTTTCACATGAAGAGGATCAACTTCAAATCAGCACAGATTCTATGCTGGTAACCTACAATAGGAAAGAGAGGACTCTTAATTTTTCAGATGTAAATGGAGAGATATTTCTCAGTGAAAAACCGGGAAGCCGAATTATGAAACCAAATTCAGTCATGGGAGAACCGGCATTTCTGGTGGAACAAACTTTCCATTCCCCCGAAGACGAGTTTTTATTTGGTCTGGGACAATTTCAGGATGGGCATTATAATCTTAGAAATATCAGCCGGAAATTGATACAGGTAAATTCTCAAATAGCTATTCCTTTTCTATACTCCAGCAAGGGGTATGGAATATTATGGCATCAATACGGCCTCACAGAATACAATCCGGCTGACAATGAAATTTCATTGGTCAGGGAGGAAAATGCGGATTCGGGTGGAGAGAAAGACCTGGTGGAAATCACTACTACCTCAGGAACCCAGAAGATCTCCCGGGAAGAAGCCCTTTATTCAGGAAAGTTTTCAGTAGATGAAGATGGGGATTATATCTTTATGTTGGATTTGGGCGATATGGATAGTCGTCATCTTGTAGTCATTGATGATTCGGCCATAATAGACCATTCCAATTTGTGGCTTCCTCCCGCAGCAAGTAAATCGGTACACCTAAAAGCAGGAGAACATAGTGTACAGGTAGTTAGTAAGTCTTCGAATACTCCTAAATTGTCCTGGAAAAAGGCAGATAATACTACTACTTTTCGCTCTCCTCATGCCAAGTCCCTTGATTATGTAGTTTTCAATGGTAATAGTGCTGATGAAGTTATAGGCAGCTATCGTGAATTATCCGGAAACACTCCCATGCTCCCTCTTTGGGCATATGGATTCTGGCAGTGTCGGGAAAGGTATACCTCAGCAAGTGATCTGGTGGAAACTGTCAAAGAATTCAGAAGGCGGGAATTACCTATGGATGTTATTGTGCAGGATTGGCAGTACTGGGGAGACCGTGGTTGGGGCGTACCTCAATTTGATGAAACCAATTATCCTAATCCCTCCGGATTTATTCAGGAGATACATGATCTAAATGCACATTTAACCATTTCCATATGGTCTAATCCCGACAAGAATTCAGAAATAGGTAAGGAATACGTCGAAAAAGGTTTGTTCATCCCTGAGACGAAATGGCTTGATTATTTTAATCCGGAAACAGGAAGACGTTACTGGCAGACGCTAAATGAAAATCTATTCACCCATGGGATAGATGGCTGGTGGATGGATGCCACCGAGCCGGAGAACGATGCGTTAACGGGAGAAATTACACATCGTGGTCCAGGCGAGTTTTACCGCTTAACTTATCCCTTGTTTGTGAGTGAATCAGTTTACGAAGGACAGCGAAGAGCCAATCCTGAGAAAAGGGTCACTATATTAACACGTTCGGCATTTGCAGGACAACATAGGTATGGAACAATTAATTGGTCAGGTGATATTGGTGGTACCTGGGAAGAGTATCAGAGGCAAATAGTTGCCGGCTTGAATTATTCGCTTACTGGAATGCCATTTTGGACTACCGATATTGGAGGATTTTTTCGTCCGGGGGCTTCACAGTATACTGATGAGAATTACAGGGAATTACTTACGAGGTGGTTCCAATGGGGAACATTTAATACGATTTTTAGGGTACATGGGTACCAATCTGAAACCGAACCCTGGAAATTTGGCGAAGAAGTAGAGTCTAATATGCGTAAAATGCTGGATCTTCGTTACCGTCTGCTTCCCTATATCTATTCAGGATCATGGCACATTTCTAAAAATGGATATACTATGATGCGTCCAATGGTTATGGATTTTCAGGACGATGCTGAGGCTGTGAACCAGTCAATGCAGTATATGCTTGGAGATTCTTTTCTGGTGGCCCCTGTTACTGAATTTGGCGCAGTAGAAAGACCTGTGTATTTACCAAAATCCAGCGACTGGTTTGATTTCTGGTCAAATAAAAAATTCACCGGGGGACAAACGATTTCAAGAACGACACCTATAGATATCATTCCTTTATTTATCAAAGCCGGATCCATTATTCCAATAGGTCCTGAAGTTCAATATTCTGAAGAGAAGGATTGGAAGGAACTTGAAATTCGAATTTATCCCGGAGCGGAAGCAACTTTTACATTGTATGAAGATGAAAACGATAATTATAATTATGAAGAAGGTGCTTATTCGGAGATCAATTTTCTCTGGAATGAAAATGAAAAGATGTTAACTATAGAAGAAAGAGAGGGAGATTTTGAAGGGATGTTCCAGAAGCGTTCATTTAATATCAGCCTGTTGAAAGACGGAGAGTGGATAAATAAACAAATTGAGTATAACGGAAATAAAGTAGAAGTAAAAATATGAAAGCAAACAGAGTAATATTATGCCTAATCCTGTTTTTGGTTTATAATAAAGGAATATCCCAAAACCCGATTATTCAAACGAATTATACAGCAGATCCTGCTCCCCTGATTTATAATGGTAAAGTTTATTTATATACCTCCCATGATGAAGCAGGGTCAACCTGGTTCACTATGAACGACTGGCGCTTGTACACCACCGAAGACATGGTCAACTGGACAGACCATGGGACGGTACTGGCCTATGATGATTTTGACTGGGCTAAACAGAATGCCTGGGCACCCCAGGCCATAGAGAGGCATGGTAAGTTTTATATGTACGTGCCTATAACTGCCAGGAATGGAAGGAATGGAATTGGTGTGGCGGTAGCCGATAGTCCATATGGACCATTCCTGGATCCTTTAGGAAAACCCTTGATTAGCAATAGTAATGCAGATATAGATCCCTCTGTATTTATTGACGATGACGGGCAGGCCTATCTTTTTTGGGGAAACCCCGAATGCTATTATGTGAAACTGAATGAAGACATGATAAGTTATGATGGGGAAATTAAAAAGATCCCTAATACCATTGAAGCATTTGGAAAACGCGAAGGGGAAGAAAATCCTCAACGCCCCACTACATATGAAGAAGGTCCCTGGTTGTACAAAAGAAATGGTATCTATTACATGTTTTTTGCCGCCGGACCTTTACCAGAACATATTGGCTATTCTACAAGTAACAGTATCACAGGTCCCTATAAATATCAGGGAGTGGTGATGCCTAGGGAAGGAGGCGCCTTTACAAATCATCCCGGAGTCATTGATTACAAGGGTAAAACCTATTTCTTTTATCACAATGCAGCCCTCCCCGGAGGAGGTGGGTTTACCCGTTCTGTAGCCGTGGAGGAATTGAAATTCAATGAAGATGGATCGATCCGGCAATTGAATATGACTAAGGGATTAGAGGACCCATTGAAACCTTTGAACCCATATATTAAAAATGAAGCAGAAACCATTGCCTGGTCCGAAGGTTTGAAGTCAAGAGAAAATGACATTGTAGGAAACTTCATTGTGGCTACCCACAACAATGCCTTTTCTACCGTCAAAAAAGTAGATTTTAGAGAGCAAGGTGCTTCTCGATTTACAGCCAGGGTGGGGACAACCCATAACGGGGATGTAAGTATGGAGATAAGACTCGATGCAGTAGATGGGGAACTGATTGGAACCCTAAAAGTGCCATTAACCGGAGGTAGTGATAGGTGGGAATTAGTGACTGTAGATATTGACAATATAACCGGTATACACGATGTATATTTTGTTTTTAAAGGAAAAGCACCCAGCGAGATACTCTACTTTGATTACTGGAAATTTGAAAAATAAATTAAGAATAGATACGTAAGGAAATAACAATAAAAATATTTAAAATGAAAAAAAATCAACCGTTCTTAATCACCATTCTCTTAGCCCTTTTTGTCTTTACCGGCTGTAGTGCGCAGAAAAATGTACCTGTATTTTCCAAAGCGGTTTATGAAGGGAATGATGATGTGTATAATGAGAATCCTTTGGAGGAGGATGAATTCTATAATCCTATTTTACAGGGAATGTATCCAGATCCGGCAATTGCCCGAAAAGGAGATGATTATTATTTGGTTTCCTCATCCTTTGCTGTTTTTCCGGGGGTGCCAATCTTCCATTCAAATGACCTGGTGAACTGGACGCAAATTGGCCACGTTCTGGATAGAAAAACACAGTTAAAAGTTTTTGATACAGGGATCAGTGCCGGAATTTATGCCCCTGATATTCGGTATAACCCTCACAATGATACTTTTTATATGATCACCACCCAGTTTGCCGGTGGTTTTGGAAACATTGTGGTTAAAACCAAAGATCCTATGCAAGGTTGGAGCGATCCGTACAAATTGAACTTTCAGGGTATAGATCCGGCGATCTTTTTTGATGACGACGGGAAGGCCTATGTAGTCCATAATGATGCTCCAAACCAGGGAGAAGAACTATACCAGGGGCATCGCGTGATTAAAATTTGGGAATATGATCTGGAAAAAGATCAGGTGATTGAGGGAACCGATAAGATAATTGTAGATGGAGGAGTCGATCTTGCAGATAAACCCATCTGGATTGAAGCTCCTCATATCTATAAAAAAGATGGTCTTTATTATCTAATGTGTGCCGAAGGTGGTACAGGAGGTTGGCATAGTGAGGTGATATTTGTAAGTGATAAGCCAATGGGACCTTATGAGCCTGCACCCTCAAATCCAATCCTAACACAAAGATATCTTTCGCAAAACCGGGATTACAAAGTAGACTGGGCTGGACATGCAGATCTGGTTGAAGGACCCGATGGTGAATACTGGGGGGTATTTTTAGCAATACGCCCAAATGAAAAAGGTAGGGTAAATACCGGAAGAGAAACTTTTATTTTACCGGTAGACTGGTCTGGAAAGTTTCCTGTTTTTATAAATGGTCTTGTTCCCATGGAACCAAAACTTAAAATGCCGGAAGGTGTTGAAAATAAAACCGGAGAAGGTGATTATTTCCCAAATGGAAACTTTACTTATACCGAGGACTTTAGTTCTGATAAATTAGATTACCGTTGGGTAGGATTAAGAGGGCCTCGTGAAGATTTCATTAAGTTCACCAAAAAAGGTCTTCAAATTAACCCTTTTGAAACCAATATAAAGGAAGTTAAACCTACCTCTACACTTTTTCATCGTCAACAGCACAAAGATTTTTCCTTTACTGCTACTATGAGTTACAAGCCAAAGTCTGAAAAAGATTTAGCCGGTATCACAGCTATTCAAAGTGAAAAATTTAATTATGTATTTGGTGTAACCAGGAAAGACAACAAATTTTATTTAGTGTTGGAGAGGACTGAAAAAGGTTCTTCCAAAATACTGGCCAGTAAGGAAATTGAATATAAAGATGAGGTTCAGCTGAGAGTAGAAGCAGAAGAAGATGACTATCAGTTCAGTTATGCTTTGAAAGGAGAAGATTTTCAGAATTTAGGTGGTACAGTGTCCGGAGATATTCTGTCCACTAATGTTGCCGGAGGTTTTACCGGGGCATTATTAGGCTTGTATGCAACATCTGCTAATGATGCAATACCGGGAGTTGTAGCGCAATCATTTCAAGAAACTGAAGGTGGGATATCTGCAACTATTGACTCGATTGAGGTTGAGATACAATTTTTTAAGCCCGACTTGGTTCGGGTAATTAAATACCCTGAGGGATCTTCCTATAAAAAAGAAAGTCTTTCAGTAATTATGGATCCGGTAGATGTAAGCTTCAATACAAGAGAAAAGGGTGATTACGTTTCTTTAAGCTCAAAAGATCTTGAGGTGCTACTAGATCTTAGAAATGGGAATATTACCTTTAAGAGATTAGGGGGGCGGGTGCTCCTGCAGGAGATTAGTGCCTCATTCGTGAAATTCAATGATGCCGGGGAGAATACTTACAGCGTTTCACAATCTTTTAAGTTAGATCCAGAGGAAGCTATATACGGACTTGGAATCCTTCAGAATGGAAAAATGTCACAGAGAAATCAGGAAGTTAAAATGATACAGGGTAACACCTGGGATTTCGTGCCCTTTTTTCAATCGGTTAAAGGATATGGAATGTTCTGGGATAATTATTCACCTACTACTTTCAGTGATAATACTGAAAGGACCCAATTTGAATCCGAGGTTGGAGATGGGATTGACTACTATTTTATGGACGGAGGAAATTCTGATGGGGTAATCGCAAATATGCGAAATCTTACGGGAGAAGTGCCTATGTTTCCATTATGGACATTTGGGTATTGGCAGAGTAAAGAACGATATAAAAGCCAGGAAGAAACGGTTGGGGTAGTCAAAAAATATCGGGAATTAAATGTTCCTTTGGATGGCATTATCCAGGACTGGCAGTATTGGGGAGACAATTATCATTGGAATGCTATGGAGTTTTTAAATCCCAATTTTCCTGAGCCACAGAAGATGATTGATCAAATTCATGATCTTAATGCTCATATTATTATTTCAATCTGGTCATCTTTTGGTCCTGAGACCCAACCCTATAAAGATTTAAAAGCAGGTAATGATCTTCTAGAATTTCAAACCTGGCCTTTATCAGGAAAAGATACATGGCCACCAGATATGAATTATCCATCTGGAGTTCGGGTGTATGATGCCTACGATCCGGAGGCAAGAGATATTTACTGGAAACATTTAAGGAAGGGCCTTTATTCCCTGGGAATCGATGGATGGTGGATGGATTCAACAGAGCCTGACCACCTTGAATTTAAACCTGAGGATCTGGATGTTCAGACACATTTAGGCTCCTTTAGAAAGGTTCGTAATGCTTATCCCTTGTTAAGTGTGGGAGGAGTTTATAAAAATCAGAGACAAGAAACTTCAGATAAAAGAGTTTTTATTTTGACACGTTCAGCTTTCGCCGGACAACAGCGGTATGGGGCCAACACATGGTCTGGAGATGTTACTGCTTCATGGGATGCCCTGGGGAAACAAATTCCGGCCGGCTTAAACTTTTCACTTACAGGAATACCTTATTGGAATACTGATATTGGAGGTTTCTTCCTTAGTAAATTCAAAGACAAGCTCGAGGATCCTGAATATCGGGAATTATATGCCCGGTGGCTCCAATTTGCAGCCTTTACTCCAATGATGCGTTCCCATGGTGCAGATGCACCAAGAGAGATCTATCAGTTTGGAAAAAAGGGGGATGACATCTACGATGCATTAGAAAAGTTTATAAACCTGCGTTATAGCCTACTGCCTTACATTTATTCTTCTGCCTGGGATATTACTCATAATAATTCAAGTATGATGCGGGCTTTAGTAATGGATTTTCCTGGTGACAGTAAGGTGCATGATTTAAACGATCAATATATGTTTGGAAAATCCATTCTTGTAGCCCCGGTCACGAGATCCATGTACACAGTAAACAAATCAGAAAATTTTGGAGAAGTGAAGTCAAAGGATATTTACCTTCCTGCTGGTGCCATTTGGTACGACTACTGGGACGAAAGAAAGTTCAATGGTGGAAAACGTATCGAAAAAGAAACACCAATAGATGTTATGCCACTATATGTTCGTGCAGGTTCCATCCTTCCTATAGGACCAAAAGTGCAATATGCTACTCAACATGACTGGAATAATCTGGAAGTTAAAGTATATCCGGGCGCAAATGGTGAATTTATATTATATGAGGATGAAAAGGATAATTACAATTATGAAGATGGTGCCTATTCTGAAATAAAGTTTGAATGGAAGGATGAACAAAAACAGTTAATAATTCATCCCCGTAAAGGTGAATTTGAGGGCATGCTGAAGGAGAGGGTTTTTAATATTAAATTGGTGGGAGAAAAACAGGGATCTACCTCAAGAAATATTAAGTATCATGGTGAAAAACTTCAGGTGGATCTTTAAATATCAATGTGTAGTGTACAAAAATAAAATGTAGTACACCTTAAGAGAAGCTTATATAAGATATATACTCCAATAAATTTGATTGGAGATTTTGAGATAAATACAAATTAATTCAGCTCTGAAATATTTGAGAAGTGACTTTTGAGTAGTAAAAAATTAAACAGTAAATCATGAAAAAAATTAGTAGCCTATTTATTTTTCTTTTTATGTGCCAGTCGGTGGTATTTGCACAGGAAACGAAGATTACCGTACGTGAAGACCAAAATGCTCCAAAGATCAGCAAGCATATTTACGGTCACTTTGCTGAACATCTCGGCCGCTCTATTTATGACGGATTTTATGTTGGGGACACCAGCGCAATCCCCAATAAAGAAGGAGTTAGAACAGATATTATTCAAGCGCTAAAGGAAATCCAAATCCCGAACCTCAGGTGGCCCGGCGGCTGTTTTGCCGATACTTATCAGTGGAAAGATGGAATTGGCCCACAGGAAGAGAGGCCAACCATGGTAAACTCCTGGTGGGGTGGGGTAACCGAAGACAACAGCTTTGGAACGCATAATTTTTTGAACCTGTGTGAAGAATTGGGAGCCGAGCCTTTTATATCAGGAAATGTGGGTAGCGGAACAGTAAAGGATTTTGCCGACTGGGTACAGTATACCAACCATCCGGCAGGTAGTCCCATGGCCAAATTGAGAAAGGAAAATGGAAGGGAAGAACCCTGGAACGTGAAATTTTGGGGAATTGGAAATGAGATGTGGGGCTGCGGCGGGAATATGACCGCTGAATATTATGCGAATATATATAAGCAGTACGCTACTTTTATGAACGCGTCGGAAAATAATGAAAATCTCTATAGAATTGCGGCAGGAGCTACAGGTGATGACTATCATTGGACCGAGGTCTTAATGCGGGAGGTTCCGAAATCCCTTATTGAAGCAGTAGGATTGCATCATTATGCCGTAATTGATTGGAAAGCGAAAGGACCTTCCACAAATTATACCGAAGATATTTACTTTAAGAGTATGAAAGAAGCTCTTAAAATGGATGAGTTCGTTACCAAGCATATAGAGGTGATGGAAAAATATGATCCTGAAAATGAAATAGACTTAGCAGTAGACGAGTGGGGTGGCTGGTACGAAGTAGAAGAAGGAACCAATCCCGGATTTTTATATCAGCAGAATACCATGAGAGATGCTATGATTGCAGGGGCAACTTTGAATATCTTCAATAATCATAGTGAGAGGGTAAAAATGGCCAATATCGCCCAGACAGTGAATGTTTTGCAGGCACAAATACTTACCGAAGGGGAGAAAATGATCCTTACCCCCACTTATCATGTTTTCAAGATGTATACAGTGCACCACGATGCCCGGTTGCTGCCGGTGGCTTTTGATTCTCCTAATTATATTTTTAATGGAGAATCCTTACCGGCCATTTCAGTTTCGGCTTCGAAAAGTGAGACCGGAAGCACCAGCATTTCCCTGGTCAACATAGATGCAAAAAAGGAACATAAGGTGGAAATTGAACTGGAAGGTCTGGATGTGAAGAAAATGCAGGGACAAATCCTTAGATCAGGTAAAATTCAGGATCATAATACTTTTGATGACCCAGATAAAATAACCATTAAGGATTTTAAAGACTTCAGTCTCAAAAATGGCAAATTATCAATGGTTTTGCCTCCTTTCTCAGTGGTAGTGCTTTCCTCAAAAAAGTAATTTAATAATTTAAATTTCGGGTTAATGATTAAAGATCACAGGCACCATATTCTTTTCTATTTGTTTCTAACAGCTTTTGCTTTTGGACCTAATGTCTGGGCTCAAAATAAGAGCGACATTAAATTTTTTAAGCTTCAGGACGTAGAGCTGGGAGAAGGGCCTTTTAAACAGGCAATGCTTACAGATCTCAATTACATACTCGAATTGGAGCCAGATAAATTACTGGCTCCCTTTTTACGGGAAGCAGGTTTAGAACCAAAGGCTAAAAGTTACACCAATTGGGAAAATTCCGGGTTGGATGGCCATATTGGAGGGCATTATCTTACTGCCCTGGCACAAATGTATGCATCTGCAGGTAGTGAAGATGCATATGAAAGATTAGAATATATGCTTGGGGAGCTTAAACGGGCGCAGGATGCTTATGGCACCGGGTATATTGGAGGTGTTCCGGGAAGTAAAGAGCTTTGGGCAGAGATTAGGTCAGGAAATCTGAAGCCGGCCAGTTTTAGTCTGAATGGCAGATGGGTGCCTCTTTACAACATCCATAAGACATATGCCGGGCTACTTGATGCTTATACACATACTGGAAATCTACTGGCTAAGGAAATGTTGATCGATTTTACCGACTGGATGGTCGATCTTACAGCAAACCTTTCTGATGAACAGATCCAGTCCCTTCTTATCTCCGAACATGGTGGTTTAAATGAGGTCTTTGCAGATGTAGCCAGAATAACCGGCGAAGAGAAATACCTGGAACTGGCCCGGCAATTTTCTCAGCAGGCGCTGCTTGATCCTTTAAGTCAGGAGAATGATGTCTTAAATGGCATGCATGCAAATACCCAGATTCCCAAGGTGATTGGATTTGAAACCGTTGCGTCAATTTCGGGGGATGAGGATTATCATGAGGCAGCGAAATATTTTTGGGAAAACGTGGTGAACCAACGCTCTGTAGCCATTGGAGGGAATAGTGTAAGGGAACATTTTCATCCAACTACCGATTTTTCCTCGATGGTCACCGACGTACAGGGCCCCGAAACCTGTAATACTTACAACATGCTCAAATTGAGCAAAAAGCTCTTTCAGGCAGAAGGTTTGGAAAAATACATAGATTATTACGAGGAAGCTCTGTATAATCATATTCTTTCCTCGCAACATCCTGAAAAAGGCGGTTTTGTTTATTTCACGCCTATGCGTCCGGGGCATTACCGGGTGTATTCTCAGCCGGAAACCAGTTTCTGGTGCTGCGTGGGTTCGGGTATTGAAAATCATGGAAAGTACAATGAATTCATCTATGCCTATTCTGAAAATGAGCTTTATGTGAATCTTTTTATCCCGTCAACCTTAAATTGGGAGGAGAAAGGACTTTCGTTTACTCAAACAACAAGTTTTCCTGAAGTAGAGTCCACATCATTTTTAATCGGGTCTAAAAAGTCCCAGGATTTAACCCTGAAAATAAGATATCCGCGCTGGATTTCGCAGGGGGAGTTCAATGTTGAAGTAAACGGAAAACCGGTGGAGGTGAATACAACTTCCGGGAACTACTTCATCATTAAAAGAAAATGGAAAGATGGTGACAGGGTCGATGTGAAATTGCCCATGCAGCTTACTTCTGAAAGACTTCCCGATGGTTCAGATTACAAGGCTTTGAAATACGGCCCCATTGTACTGGCAGCTAAAACAGGGAATGGGGATATGGACGGGCTTTTTGCCGATGATAGCAGGGGAGGCCATATTGCAGCCGGTGAGGTCATCCCGCTTTCAGAAGTGCCTTATTTCATTTCAGATAAAACTGAAGACATTGAAACCCTGGCGAAGAAAGTCCCAGGTAAAAACCTTACTTTTTCAGCATCAGAAGTAATCTATCCCCCCAAATATAAAGACCTCGAATTTATACCATTTTACAAACTCCATGACTCACGGTATGCCATTTACCTTCCTCTGGAAACTACTGAAGGTGTGGAGAAGATAAGGAAGGAACTGGAGAAAAAGGAGGAGGAAGAAAAGATGCTGGCGGCTTTGACCATTGACAGGGTCGCTCCCGGCGAACAACAACCGGAAGCCGATCATTTTATAGAAAGCCAAAATTCAAATATAGGTACGCACCGCGATAGGCATTGGAGAGATGCAGAAGGCTGGTTTAGTTATAACTTGATAGATAAGGAGAAACAGGCACGAAAGCTTAGGATCACCTACTTTGGAGGAGATGAAGGCCGTAATTTTAAAATTTTCATTAATGACGAACTCATTGCCGAAGAAAGTTTCCATGGCCTGGAGGGAAACAGGTTCTTTGAAAAGGATTATAAACTTCCTGCCGGAATGGTGAAAAAAAGCGATGGAATCTTGAAGCTGAAGTTTGAAGCAGTCCCGGGTTCGCGTACTGCAGGAATTTACGATGTTCGGTTATTGAAAAACAAATAAATAAATCTCCTGCCGGGGAAAATCTGTTTAATTAACAGGAGAAATTAATTAATCGCCATAGCACAATTTCTTTCTGTAAATTTAGAAAGACTAAAAACTCTGTTAAAAATTCATAAGTGTTTTACTAACACTTAAAGAAAAGAAACTTATATTTGAGTATCTGTTTTAAGCAATTACTATTAAGATGAAGAATTATGTTATAGGCCTCGATTACGGAACCGACTCGGTGAGAGCTGTTTTAGTAGATTCAGAAAATGGAAAAGAACTGGCCTCAGATACTTATTATTACCCGCGATGGAAGGAGCAGAAATACTGTAACGCAGCAATAAATCAATTCCGGCAACACCCTTTAGACCATATTGAAGGTCTTGAAAAGACCATTAAAGGAGTTGTGGAAAAAAGCGGAATTGACGGCCAGGCCGTAAAAGGGATTTGTATAGATACCACCGGCTCATCACCCATTGCAGTTACCAAAGAAGGAACTCCACTGGCATTTATTGAAGGTTTTGAAGAGAATCCCAATGCCATGATGGTGTTGTGGAAAGACCATACTGCCATTAAGGAAGCTAATGAGATCAACGAGCTGGCAGAGAATTGGGGAGGTGAGAATTATACCAAATACGAAGGCGGAATTTATTCCTCCGAATGGTTTTGGGCAAAGATCACCCACGTGATCAGGGAAGATGAAAAGGTGAAAAACGCAGCCTATTCCTGGATGGAGCATTGTGATCTAATGACCTTTATGCTCATAGAAGACCAGGATCTGCAGTCTTTTAAACGAAGCCGCTGTGCTGCCGGACACAAAGCTATGTGGCACGAAAGCTGGGGCGGACTTCCTTCCGAAGATTTCCTCAACAGGCTGGATCCTTATTTAGGTGAGCTTCGCAGAAGATTATACAACGAGACCTACACCTCCGATGAGGTTGCCGGGAATTTAAGTGCCAAATGGGCTCAAAAATTAGGATTAAGTACAAATTGTGTTATTGCCGTAGGGGTTTTTGATGCACACTCGGGCGCAGTAGGCGCCAAAATCGATAAGCATACTTTGGTTCGTGTAATGGGAACCTCCACCTGCGATATTATCATATCCTCCAAAGAAAACGTTGGAGATAAGACCGTAAAAGGTATTTGCGGGCAGGTAGACGGCTCGGTTATACCTGAAATGATAGGTCTGGAAGCGGGGCAGTCGGCTTTTGGCGATGTGCTGGCATGGTTTAAAAATGTGCTTTCCTGGCCCCTGGATAATCTTATATATAATTCTGAAATACTATCCGAAGAACAAAAAGAGCAACTAAAAGCAGAAGCCGAAAAGAACTTTATCAGGAAACTTTCTGAAGAGGCAGAGAAAATTGACATTTTTGAGAGCCTGCCTATTGCCCTTGACTGGATCAACGGCCGAAGAACCCCCGATGCTAATCAGGAGTTGAAAAGTGCCATTTCCAACCTGTCTTTAGGATCTAAAGCCCCCCATATTTTTAAAGCTTTGATCAATGCAATTTGCTTCGGTTCTAAAGAGATCGTGAACCGTTTTGAAGAAGAAGGGGTTAAGATCAATAGCGTGATAGGAATTGGAGGAGTGGCGAGAAAATCTCCTTTTATAATGCAAACCCTGGCAAATGTGCTGGATATGCCTATTAAAGTAGCTGCTTCAGATGAAGCACCTGCTCTTGGGGCAGCCATTTATGCTGCTGTTGCTGCAGGGCTTTATCCAAACGTGATCGAAGCCAGTAAAACCCTGGGCAGTGATTTTGAAGCAGAATATCTTCCGAAGAAAGAGGAGGTGAAAGTTTATGCCGAATTAATGCAGGAGTATAAAGAATTGGGCGCCTTCGCCGAAAAAAGTGCAACCAGAAAAATAAGCAGACAATGAGTTCTATTTATCAGGAATTAAAACAGGAATGTTACGAGGCCAATATGCAGCTCAATGCATTGAATCTCGTGATCTATACCTTCGGAAATGTGAGCGCGGTAGATCGCGAAAAAGGCGTTTTTGCGATTAAACCCAGCGGCGTGCCTTATGAAGATTTAAAACCTGAAGATATCGTGATCCTCGATTTTGATAACAATGTTGTGGAAGGGGAAATGAGACCATCTTCAGACACCAAAACCCATGCTTTTCTGTATAAGAACTGGAAGGAAATAGGCGGAGTGGCACATACCCACGCGACCTATTCGGTTGCCTGGGCCCAGGCGCAGCGGGATGTTCCTATTTTTGGAACCACACACGCCGACCATTTGACAACCGATATTCCCTGTGCACCCCCTATGCGAGATGATTTAATCGAAGGGAACTACGAACACAATACCGGGATACAGATACTGGACTGCTTTAAAGAGAAAGGTCTCTCTTATGAGGAAGTTCAAATGGTGCTTATAGGCAATCACGGGCCATTTACCTGGGGCAAAGATGCCGCCAAAGCGGTGTACAACAGCAAGGTTTTGGAAGAGGTGTCAAAAATGGCATTTTTGACACTTCAGATAAATCCCGAAGCCCCCAGGCTAAAGGATTCTCTTATTAAAAAACACTACGAACGTAAACATGGCAAAAATGCCTATTACGGTCAAAAATAAATTAAACGAATCAGACCTAACAGGTTTTTAAAACCTGTTAGGTCTTTTAATAATATTTACCCTAATTCAGAATAGATGATCAGTACAGAAGAAAAGGAAATTTGGTTTGTAACCGGGAGTCAGCACCTTTACGGGGAAGAAACTCTTAACCAGGTCGCAAAAAATTCCGCAGCCATAGTCGACGGGTTTAACGGATCGAATAAGATCCCGTTAAAAATAGTTCACAAAGAAACGGTGAAGACGCCCGATGAAATTACAAACCTCCTCCAGCTGGCAAACAGCGAGAAAAAATGTATTGGTATCATCACCTGGATGCATACTTTTTCACCGGCAAAAATGTGGATCAATGGTTTGAGCTTATTAAAAAAACCAATTTGCCATCTACATACCCAATTCAACGCTGAAATTCCCTGGAACAAGATCGACATGGATTTCATGAACCTGAACCAGTCAGCCCACGGAGACCGGGAATTTGGTTTTATGATGTCCAGAATGCGTAAAAAGAGAAAAGTAATTGTAGGACACTGGCAGGAAGAGCGCGTACAGCAAAAGATTGGCAACTGGTGCAGAGTGGTACTGGGTTGGGACGAACTGCAGAACCTTAAAGTGGCCCGAATTGGCGACAACATGCGGGAAGTGGCCGTTACTGAAGGAGATAAAGTGGCCGCCCAGATGAAGTTTGGAATGTCGGTTAATGGCTATGATTCTTCGGAAGTTGTGGCGCATATCAATAAAGTTTCAGAAGCTGAAGTAGAGAAGCTACTCGAAGAATATGAATCTTCGTATAAGCTTTCAGAAAAACTTCAGAAGAATGGCGAGAAAAGAGACTCACTGAAGGAAGCTGCAAAAATTGAACTTGGCCTTCGCGCTTTTCTTGAAGAAGGCGGATTTAAAGCCTTTACCGACACTTTTGAGAATCTTGGAGAGCTAAAACAATTGCCGGGAATTGCCGTACAACGTTTAATGGCCGATGGGTATGGATTTGGTGCCGAAGGGGACTGGAAAACCGCTGCGCTTCTGCGAGCCATGAAAGTTATGACCTATGGACTGGAAGGCGGAACTTCTTTTATGGAAGATTACACCTATCATTTTAGTCCGCAAAAATCTTATGTCTTGGGGTCGCACATGCTCGAGATCTGTCCTACCATAGCCGATGCCAAACCTTCCTGTGAAGTACATCCGCTGGGAATTGGAGGAAAAGAAGATCCGGTAAGGCTGGTATTCAACTCTCCTAAAGGTCCTGCTCTTAATGCATCTTTAATCGATTTGGGCAACAGGTTCAGATTAATAGTAAATGAGGTGGAGGCCGTAAAACCTGAAGCCGATCTGCCAAATTTACCTGTCGCACGGGTACTTTGGGATCCAAAACCAGATCTGGATATTGCCGCAACCTCCTGGATACTTGCAGGGGGAGCTCATCATACCGTGTACACTCAGGCCCTGACAACCGAATTCCTTGAAGATTTTGCCGATATCGCCGGCATTGAATTACTGGTGATTGATGAAAAAACAAATGTTAGGGAATTCAAAGATAAGATCAACGCCAACGAAGTCTATTACCACCTGTTCCAACACGGAATGTAGAACTAAAACCAACTCAATTATGAATACTGTAAAAAGAAGTTTTTTAAGTTGTGGGTTATTGATTTTAGCCCTTGCATTCGTACAGTGCAAAAATGAAAATAAAGAAGTTCAAACTTCAGAAGAGGATACTACTAATGTGGATCAGGAAGTGATGAAGGAGGATTATGGCACAACACCCGATGGTGAGAAGGTTGAGCAATATACGCTTAAAAATGATAACGGAATGAAAGTGAAGATCATCACCTATGGGGGACGTATCACTTCCCTTACCGCACCAGATGCCGATGGGAATTATGAAGATGTTGTCCTTGGATTCAATTCCCTTGACCAATATCTTGAAGATAATCCCTTTTTTGGAGCTTTAATCGGCCGCTTTGGAAACAGGATCGCTAATGGAAAATTTAGCCTGGATGGCCAAGAATATACCCTGGCACAAAATGACGGACAAAATCATTTGCACGGCGGGGAAAAAGGCTTTGACAAAGTGGTATGGACTGTGGAAGAGGCAGATCCCAAAATGCTTAAACTGTCTTACGTAAGTGAGGATATGGAAGAAGGCTACCCCGGCAAGCTTGAGACTCTTGTTACTTATACTCTTAATGATGATAATTCTCTAGATGTGGATTATGAGGCAACGACCGATAAAAAGACGGTAGTTAATTTGACTCAGCATGCATATTTCAATTTATCAGGAGATTTTTCCGAATCTATTCTTGATCATGAAATCGTAATAAACGCAGATAAATTTCTACCGGTGACAGAAAACTTAATTCCTACAGGACAACTGCAGGATGTTGAAAATACTCCTTTTGATTTCAGGGAGCCAAAGCAGGTAGGGGCAGAAATAGATGCCGGTAACGAGCAGCTAAATAGAGCCGGGGGTTACGATCACAACTGGGTGCTGAATGAGAAGGACAGCGGGATGCGTTTTGCTGCTTCTGCATACCATCCGGAAAGTGGCCGTTTTATGGAGGTGCATACCACCGAACCCGGAATCCAGTTTTACTCCGGAAATTTCCTCGATGGAACTTTGCCGCTTCAGTATGGGGAAGGGAATTATGAAAAAAGGAGTGGCTTCTGTCTGGAAACGCAGCACTATCCGGATTCACCAAACCAAAAAAATTTCCCATCTGTCGTTCTTGAGCCGGGAGATACATATACATCAAAAACTTCCTTTAAATTTTCAGTAAAATAATATGCAGACTTTAGATACTTTTGACTGGATTTCGATTGGTATTTATTTTGCTGTTCTTCTGGGAATTGCCGTATGGGTAATTCAGAAGAAACAATCGAATACAGAAGATTATTTTTTAGCAGGAAGAAATGTGGGTTGGTTTGTTGTTGGGGCTTCCATTTTCGCATCAAACATAGGTTCTGAACACGTAGTGGGCTTAGCAGGGGCCGGGGCCGGGAATAAACTCCCCATGTTGATTTATGAAATTCAGGCCTGGGTAGTTCTTATCCTGGGATGGGTATTCCTGCCTTTTTATGCACGCAGTGGGGTGTTTACCATGCCCGAATTTCTTGAAAAAAGATTTGATGCCCGTTCCCGTTGGGTGCTTTCCATCTTCTCAATTATCGCCTATGTTCTTACCAAAATCTCGGTAACTATTTATGCCGGGGGAGTGGTAGTTTCGGCTCTTTTGGGGATAGATTTTTGGACAGGAGCCCTTTCTACTGTTATCCTAACCGGTATTTATACCGTTTTGGGAGGAATGAGAGCGGTTGTCTATACTGAAACCCTGCAGGCCATCATTCTTGTACTGGGAGCAGCGGCTTTAACCTTTATTGGTCTCGACAAAGTGGGGGGCTGGAACAGCATGGTTGATACTGTGGGCCCAGAATATTTTAATATGTGGCGTCCCGCTACAGACCCAGATTTTCCTTGGCCATCACTCTTGATTACCAGTACAATTGTTGGAATTTGGTACTGGTGTACAGATCAATATATTGTACAGCGTGCCCTTACGGCCCGAAATATTAAAGAGGGGAGAAGAGGAACCATTTTTGGAGCTCTTCTAAAGTTACTGCCGGTATTTCTTTTCCTGGTTCCGGGAATCATCGCCCTAACCCTCAAAATGCGAGGAGAACTTCATTGGGACAGCCCCGATCAGGCTTTCCCTGTACTTATGAGTAACCTGTTGCCTTCGGGCTTAAGAGGCCTTGTTGCTGCGGGATTACTGGCCGCTTTAATGAGTTCCCTGGCTTCAGTATTCAACTCCTGTTCCACCTTATTTACAGTTGATATTTATAAAAAACTGAAACCTGATACCCCCGAAAAGAAACTCGTGAGAACAGGGCAAATTGCTACAGTAATCATAGTGCTTATAGGAATTATCTGGATCCCAATTATGGCAAACATTTCAGGGGTTTTGTATGAATATTTACAAAGTGTGCAATCATACATTGCTCCTCCAATTACCGCAGTTTTCCTTCTTGGTATCTTTTATAAGAGAATTAACGCAACCGGGGCTTTCGTTACTTTAATAACAGGGCTTATTGTCGGCGCGCTGCGAATTGTTCTCGAAATCACAAAGGATTCACTTGATCCCGACGGCTTCCTGTACGTGCTGGGCGGAAGTAATTTCCTTTCTTTTGGAGCATGGTTTTTCCTCTTCTGTATTATCCTGATTGTGGTGGTGAGCCACCTCACCGCTGTTCCGTCTAAAGAAAAGACCGATAACCTCACTTTTCAAACCATATCTGAAGAAGAGAAAAAGAATAACAAGAACAGTTACAACTGGAAAGATATCGTTGTGTCTGTTATAATTTTAGTGATTGTGGCAGTAGTAATGATATTTTTCAGCGGGGAATAATTTAGAGCACTAATCTGAAGAAGTAAAGACCAAGTTATTGACTTTCAGTGTTGAGCGCTAATAAAATTAGTGTTGCGTTCAGGTAAGTAATTAAGCTGCAGCTAAGAAGTACATATATCATTTATTATTAACCTAAAACCAATAATTATGAATTACTCAGTATTTAAATTAGTCAGGACTGGCATTTGCAGCATTCTATTTGTCTTTGCTGCATCGGGCTGGGCGCAGGACGGAACCATTTACCCTCTTGAAACACCCCAGGAACCTAATGCGATCCCTCTGGGAACCGGGGGTGTGGAAGATCAGCCTGCTCAGGAAACCTGGTTTCGCCAGTGGGGTGACCCAATGGCACGAAACATTACTACCGCTACTCTTACCCCTTTTTTACCCGATCCCGATAAAGCCACCGGCACTACAATTATTGTAGCTCCCGGAGGAGGATTTCGTTGGCTTTCTATGGGCAATGAAGGCTGGGAAGTCGCAGAAGCACTTGCAAAAAAAGGAATAGCAGCCTTTGTATTAAAATACCGGCTTCACCCAACTCCTCCATCGCTGGAGGAATTTAAAGACTACATGAGCCGCCCCATAACACCGCCGGCAGAATCTTCTGGTGATGGGGAAGCCGCACGGCCCGAGCGTCCTAGGTGGAACCTTGATAACCAGCTTGAAGATGCCGAAGCAGCCTATGCCTTGATCGTTGAACGTGCTGAGGAGTGGGGTGTAGACACTACCAATATTGGGATGATTGGTTTTTCGGCCGGTGCAGGGCTCACCATGCATTCCACTTTAAATTCTAAAACGATGGACCTGGCTTTTATAGGGCCTATTTATGGAGGATTGAACGAAGTAGAAGTGCCGGAAAACGCACCTCCCATGTTCAATGTTCTTGCCGCCGATGATTTTCTTTTCAACGGCGAATTCGGTTTGATCGAGTCCTGGTACAAAGCCGGAATACCTGTTGAATTCCACCTCTACCAGAACGGAGGGCACGGCTTTGGCCTTGGAAACCCAGATCGTACAAGTAATCGCTGGTTTGATGCGTTTATATACTGGCTGGAGGTAAATAAATTCCTAGAAACCCAACCTGCAAAATAAACGAGTTAATAGAAGAGAATAAATGGAATTTTCGTCTCTTCTTTAATGTTTAATTGACTGATTAAAAAAGAGTTAAAAGCAGATCTAGCTCTGCTTTTAACTCTTTTTTATTAACTGAAGTTAGTTTTCTGCTTCCCCGATGTGTTTTTTATAGAAACTCCAGGCTTCCCGGGCAACATTCCTTCCCAGTTCCAATCCGGCAATATTATCAGACTGGATGTGGTAGCCTCCCATCACCCTTGAAATTCCGGCCATTTCGGCTGTTTCGGTGAAGGTGGGAAATCTTAGAATTACAGTATCCCCTAAGTTATCTGGTTCTGTCATGGCACCTGCAACCAGTCTGGCTTCAGATCCAAACTCATCACTTCCTGTCCACAGCTTAAGAGCTTCAGCACAACCGCCACTAATTGTACTGTGCCCTGAGACATATCCTGGAAAAGGAGGGCATAAAAAAGTATCGGGCGAATAGGGTCTCCATTCCGTCCCATCCATCTCAATTATTCCTTTGTTCCCGCCGCCCCAGGCTTTTATTTTTTGATCTTTGTAGTAGTGGTGCACTAAAGCATTTGGCCTGGCCGAATCATAAAACATCTTTGCATCCCACGAGGCTATAAAAGCATCCATGGCAACCACTTGAACATAAAAATACATTTTCACATCCTCATCAAGGGTATGCTGATCTCTGACAGAAACCTCCTGGGAAAATTTGAGCCAGTGTCCCGCCTGTTGAACAGATTGTGGGCCGTCTCGCATAAATTCTACTAATGCCTTATCATGGTCTGTCAGGTTTGCCTGTAAGTCTATCACCTCTTTCACCTCTTTTTCTAATTGAGCTGAACCCAATAATGGAGGGGGACCGGGGCGAAACTGGTCGCCCGATTTTAAAGCGATGGGTTTTACTTTATCCCAAAATGGGGTTAAGCAGCCAGGAGCAAACTGCCCGTTGTTCCCGTCTGAAAAATATTTAGGCTGCCACCGGTTGAGGTCAATATTTTTATCGGGGGAATTTATGGGTTTATAATTGACGTAATCGTAGTAAGGCTGGCCGTTAGAACCTTCTTCTTCTCCATATTGATTAGAGCCATCTCCTTTTCTTGCTTCAATGACCGCTTTTGCGGCTAAATTCCCAATGCCTTCAGGAGTAGTGGGATCTAAAGAATTATTGTTTGGGTCCAGCCCCAGTTCTATCATGAAATTGCTGAATAGCTCCACATCAGAGTAATAATATTCACTCATAGCCCTGTAAGCAGCATAACTTATAGCGATTTCCTTGTTTTTAAGGCTGCGTTCGTTTAGAGGCCTCCTTTGGGTATTGGTAAGATAAACAGGAATTGCCTTATCATCATACCGGGACCAGGCATCAAAAACCGAAGTAAAAATTAAGCCGAGGAAACGGGAAGTAATTGTTGGCCTGGGTTTAAATTTTTCAGTGTCATTCGCTGTTGCAATAACTGCCATTTCACCCCACCTGTAAGCCAGGTTTTCAACCCCTACTGGTTCTTTTTTTGTTATAGGATCAGGCGTATTGCCGGGAATCTGGTTTGCCTGGCCGCTATAACAAACCAGTAATGCCACTAATAGTAAAACTGCTTTTTTCATTTTATAAATGATTAATATTGAGCTATTTTAACGTTTTTTTCTGAAAAATCCTAAAGAGTAAAGAATTCCCTGTACTTCGGAGGGATTTTCACATTTAAAAGTAAGGTGTCAAAAATGCCATTTTTGAAAGCTCTATTTTTCGTTCAGCAATTTATCTGCAGCCAGGATCAGGAAGAGATAATCTGTGGTTCCACCGCCAAGAACGTACTCCGTTTGCTGCCACAGGAAAGGCCATTCGAGCAATTCAGGAAAATCGGGGCGAATTAATGCTGTTCCCGAACCAATTCCGCCGGGAATGTGTGAAAAGTCCCCTCTATTTACGCCGTAGGCCTGGGTTAAAGATCTCGATCCTACCCCAGAGGCAAAGGAAGAGGTATTTACGCCGGGATGAACCCCCAAAACAAAGTTCATGGCATTAAACATGTATTTTGCAGGAAAAATGTCGGGGTAGCTGGTGTGGAAGAAATACTGTTTTACCCCAAAATCCTGAATCCCCCAACCTGCACCCCAAATATCGGGCTCGTAGGGCATTCCGTAAGGCGTTTTTTTTTCCTGTTCCTGCACAGTCTGTAAATGGCCTTTTACAGCCGTGCGTATTTTTTGTGTAAAATCCCTGTTATTGATCAAAGGAAGGGCAGGGCCAACAACCCATCCGGTTTGTGCAATGTTTTCAGCAATGAGGTTGGTGTTTGCCACGAGAAAATCTGAATATTTCTTCTCCTTTGTAGTTCTCAAAAGTTCCACCGCCAGCATTACTTTTTGAAGCTCATTGTCTGGTTTGGTGATGTTCCAGATCTCTTCGGAAATATTCAAGCTCCGGCGGGCGAGGTCGGGGTTGTAATCTCTCATTACCCTCGCTGCAGCTGCAAGGCCTGCGGCAGCCTGCAGTTCCCTTCGCGGGTTGTCTTCGGTAAAGACCCAGCGGTCATCGGGGGCTCCTTCGAGGCCAATGGGAATACTTTCATCTTCAGGCTTATTGGAAAAAGGAACATTATCACTGTGGGTGACGGGATCACCAAGTAAAATGTACTGTCTATTGGTAGGCACAATAATGCCGCGGTAAAATCTTTCAAGAGATTCATAGCCCTTAACGATAGAAAGTAGCCCGTGTTCTATTTGCTGAAGAATATCTGGTTTGCCGTCGGGCTTCAGGATCTCCACAATTCTGGTTTCCTGGTCTATGCTGGTGTTGTCATAATCTTCCTGAAATATTTCATAAATATGAGACAGGCCTTGTACGGTAGCTGCCTGGGATTCAATCCTTAGATCATAATCCCCGGCATCATGCCAGCCACCCTGATTCAATCCGGGTACATGTGCTCCGGGTTGGTACTTGGTGAGGGTTTCGCCCCCCTGGATATACCCGTCAAAATGATTGTGATTTATGGGAGCCATGCGGGCATCATCGAGGTGGCATAGCCCATGCCATACCTTATAACGGTCGTTCACCCGCATGTGGCACATCTGTACCGGCAAAAAATATTCTAAGGTTGGTTGCCACACATCGCGTTTGTAGACATCAGGGCTTATCTGGAAAGGTTCAGTAGTGTAATCGCCATATTCGATGACGTACATTCCTGAATCTGTAATTTTTGTAAAATCCAGCTGGTAGTACCTGTACCTCAAAAAGTCACCCCATAGTTGAGGTTTTTGGGAGATGACTTCAGTAAACCCTCCATCAGGTTTTACCTTCAGAAGTTTAATGTCCTTTATATCAGTATCATTTTTATCGGTTTCCACAACCGCGATCTTTTCCTGGGCAGGATGGTAACCCACCTGGGAAACCTGTACCACGGGATCATAAGTGAAATTTTCAATAACGTTGGGGGTCACCAGCCATTCAATAGCCTTTTTGGTTGCCCCGGCAGGAACCAGGGAGCGCACAATAAACCAGCCGTTGCTGTGAATTGCGCGGCCATCGAGGAGTTCCAGCTCGTTGTCCTTGAGATTTCGAATGGTAAGGGTTTGTTTAGGATCTTCGGGGGCTACGGTAAGTTCTTTGCCCGTAGCCATGGGTTCAAGGCGGTATTCCCCATCTTCGGTATAAAATCCGGGGCCGTTAGCCTGCCGGTTAAAGATGCCGAAATCATCTCCCATATAGTAAGATTTTCCGAAGAGGATGCCGGGAAAAAGTTCAAAGTTCATACCTACTTTTCCAACCCATTCTTCGGGAAGTGGCTCATCTAGATCTACTACAATTCTGAAGGATTTGCCTTCGGGAAGTACTTTTAGAGTGTAAGACATGTCAAGATCGGGATAGATAATGGGGTTAAATCCCCGCCTGTCTTTTGAAGGATCTGGATAGCTCATGCGAACGCTAATTTCCCTTTTTTGACGATCTACCTGTCTTTCTCCCACCTTTGGAACAGGCTGCCACTGTCCCGGGGCAGGTTCTAACCGAAGATCGCCATTGGTGGCAACTCTAATTCCATTCTGGATGAGGCCAACGCCTCCCTGGTGGCTTTCGGGATAGAAATCGTGGGCCAGCATAACATTAGCCCCCCGTCTTTCGAGATATTCCTGGTCATTTATTTGAAAAACATGAGTAGTGTCCTGGTTTTGTTGAGCAAATGCACTTAATACAAAAAGGAAAGGGAGAAATTGCAGATATATTTTCATAATACTAAGAAAACAGTGAATAATTAAATTTATACTTTTTAATTTTTTTCATTTAAATAATTTATGAAAAAGGGAAAATACCTCTCCAAAAATGGCATTTTTAGGAGGTGATATTTTTAGCTTTTTAAAGAGCGACTGGCTGTAGGTGCAGTACTTCTGCTTCAGGTTTAGCTTCTGTTATTTTATAGAAGGTGTTTAACTTCAGGTTTTTGAATACCTGCTGAGTGCCACTTCCTGCCCATTGTATTTTGACCTCTTTTACTTCCGAAGCCTTTCTTAGCCCTATTTGTGCCCTTAAAGTGGAAGCCCCAAAACTGCCTCCCGGGCTTACCGTATGAAAAATAGTGCGGGGAGAGCCATTTTCAATCACTGTGACTTCTATCCTGCTGCCAATAGCTGCCTTGTTTGCCTTAATTCCTTCCAGCTTAAGGCTAATCCAGTTGTTTTCATCCTGGTAGGGGTTGAGGTAAACCGAATTAAAAAAATTATCCCCTTCATAAGCCCCTCCCATCACAACATAAATATCCTGGTCGCCATCATTGTCTATATCTGAAAATGAGACCGCATGTCCTTTCTGAACATGGCCCAACCCCCCGGCAGTAGTAACGTCCTGAAATTTTTCTCCGGCATCATTCCGAAAAACCCGGTTGGGAATAATGGATTCAAAACTCACTTCGCCAGTGCTTAGGTAGATGTCCGGGAACCCGTCATTATCCAGATCGCCGTAATTAGCTCCCATGGCATAACCTATTTTATTTAAGCCAACTTCAGAAGATACATCGGTAAAAGAACCTTTAATGTTTTGATAAAGCCGCATGGTTTCTGCCCTGTTGGGTTCTTTGAGGTAATCGCTTACTATATCGGGCACAATGTTGTAAAAGCTGCTTCTTCTGTACCCGGCCACAAATATGTCAACCCAGCCATCGTTGTTGTAATCAAAAGACCAGGTGGGAAAAGAGGAAATCTTTTCCTGCAACCCCCGGTTTAGCCCGTCTTCCCTGAAGGAGATCTTTCCGTTTTTATCCTTTCCCTGGTTGATAAACAACAAATTTCTTGTGGAGTGAAGGGTAGAGACATATATATCCATCCAGCCGTCATTGTTATAATCTGCACTGGTTACCCCTTTTACAAAGAACGGTTCCTCTTCATTGCTAATTGACAGGCCGGCACTGCTGGTGAGGTTTGTAAATGTGCCATCGCCGTTGTTCTTAAAAAATTCTGAAGGGTGCACATTTCCTTTTTCAGATTCATTTCCTATAAACAGGTCTATCCACCCGTCATTATCAAAATCGGCCCAGGTAGCGGTTTGGGTAGGATGAAAAGAAAGCAGCCCCGCCTCCAGGGTAACATCGGTAAAGGTGTTGTCGCCGTTGTTTCTTAGCAGGGAATTAGGGTGTTTTCCCAGGCTTTCCATCCATGCCCCACGCAAAATAAATACGTCAATAAATCCGTCGTTGTTATAATCGGCCTGGATCATGTTTAAACCTCCTTTCACTTCCTCAAGCCCTGCAGTTGAAGTTTTTTCAATAAAACCGCCCTGCCCGTCGTTGATGAAATAATTGAGTTTTCCTGATGGGAACCAGCTGGAAACAAGCACATCGAGCAAGTTGTCATTATTAAAATCATCTACTATACTGCCGCCAGAAAGGTCATTAACATTCAGGCCCAGTTTTGGAGCTATATCTTCAAATTTTTTTAAAGGGTATTCAGATTCAAAAGCACTTTCAGGAATTAAATATTTTTCAGGCACGCTGTCGGGATATTTACCAAGGGTCATGTAGGCAATGTTTAGCAGCCACCGGCTGGTGTAGTCTCTTGAATTGTAATTTAATAAGTTTTCGTAGAGAGCAATTGCTTTTCGGGAGCCTTCGGGAGCCTGGTGGTAGCCTTCAGGGTCTATGGGGATAATGCACGATGCAGAAGCATTGTGGTGATGTATGCAGTTTTGTTGTTCTCCCAGGCGCATATAGGCCAGGGCAAGTAATGGCCCAATTTTTTCTTCTTCGTTTAAATCAAGCTGATATCTTAAAGCATTTTTATTGCTCTTAGCCCATAATCTCTCGAGAATCTCAATAGCTTCTTTTGTTCTTCCGGCATAGAGCAGGGCATCTGCTTTTCTCAGGTTGTATTTTTCTTTTTGATTTTTTGGAGCTGCTTTGGAGAGACTGTCAAAATAGGCAATTCTAATGGAAGAAGCATAGATGTTTTCGGGAATGTAAAATTGTTCTTCAGCAGATTTGTTAATGATTTCGGGCATGCTCTGCTTATCGCTACACGAGAAAAGACATAAAAAATAGAAGAAAAAAAGGCCTTTTAAATATTTCATGTTATAAAATGTGTATTTTACACCTCCAAAAATATGCAGTTTAATTGATTATTAAACAAAACTTTACAGATATTGCTTCAAACAAATATATGATACAATTCGAACTGTAGCATGTTATGGCAGAGAAAGTAGGAGTAGTGCAAAACTGAGAAAACAGGATTTATGGGGCTGCACCAGCTATTTGGCAAATGCATAAGGAATGGGAGGTGCTAAAACAGGAGAATAATGCTGTTTATGTACAGTTATTTTTTAGAAAGAATAATTCAAGTTGTAAAAAAATAAGAATTTTTTACATTGCATGTTAATTAATGTTAATCATACCTTCCAAAAATAGTATTTTCAATGAAGTTTTTTCTTAGACTATCTGTAGTTGCTGCTTTGCTTGTTCTTAGCAGTTGTAAAAAAGAGGAAGAGGTTGCAACTTCTGAATCTTCTGAAACTAAAATTTTCCGCAGTGTTTCTTCGGAAGAGTCGGCTATTAATTTCAGTAATAATTTAACTGAAAGTGATTCCCTCAATTATTTTAGCTATTCCTACATCTATATGGGCGGGGGCGTGGCCGTTGGGGATATCAATAATGACGGATTGCAGGATCTTTACTTTACAGGAAACCAGGTTCCAAATAAGTTGTATTTGAATAAAGGTGAGCTTGAATTTGAAGATATCACTAAAGCTGCCGGCGTGGCAGGAGATAGCAGGTGGTATACTGGGGTTACCATGGCCGATGTGAACGGCGATGGATATTTGGATATTTACCTTTCTGTAGGGGGGAAGTTTGAGCCCAAAAATAATCAGCTCTTTATTAATAATGGTGACGGTACCTTTGAGGAGAAGGCCCGGGAGTATGGCCTTGATGATCCAGGGAATAGTGTTCAAACTACCTTTTTTGATTATGACAGGGATGGGGATCTTGATGCCTACATTGCTAATTATCCGCCAACCAGGTTTGATTCTCCAAATTTCATCTATGAATATAAAATGAAAAACGTAAGTGATCTCGAATCAGACCACTTACTGCGCAACGATGGAGGTGAATTTACAGATGTTACAGACGAAGCAGGAGTGCGAAGTTTTGGTCTTACCCTCTCTGCAACAGTGGCCGACCTCAATAACGATGGCTGGCCAGATATGTATGTTTCTAACGATTTTAGCTCTCCCGACTTTTTGTACATGAACAACGGAGACGGCACCTTCAGGGAAGTTGTTAAAAATGCCACTTCACACACCTCTTTTTTTGGAATGGGGGTAGATATAGCCGATTTTAATAATGACGGGAACCTGGATATCTATCAGGTAGATATGTCGGCAAAAGATAACAGGAGAAAAAAGGCCAATATGGCGAGTATGAACCCAGATTTGTTCTGGAGCACCGTTGAGGCCGGTTTTCATTATCAATACATGCAAAACGTATTGCAAACCAATACCGGAGTTTTTGAAGACGAAAACCCATTTTTTGCCGACCTGTCGCGTATCACAGGATCTTCTTCTACAGACTGGAGCTGGGGGCCTCTGTTTGCCGATTTTGACAATGATGGGCACAAAGACCTTTTTGTTAGTAACGGAACACGAAGGGAGATCAATAACAACGATTATTTTAACAGCCTCAAAGACACCAGGGTCGTAGAAGATCAACTTGAAAAAAGCCTGAGTATTCCTTCAGAAAAAATTGATAATTTCATGTTTCAGAACCATGGGGATTTGTCTTTTGAAATAGCCAACAAAAAATGGGGAATTGAATATGAAGGATGGTCTAACGGAGTAATATATGCCGATTTGGACAATGATGGAGATTTAGAGATAGTGACCAACAACATTGATGATAAGGCTTCTCTTTTTGAAAATACCAGTGCAGGGCAAAATAATTATGTGCAAATAGAATTTGAAGGCAATGAGAAAAATGTTTTTGGGCTTGGAACTCGGGCTTATGTGAAAGCGAACGGGATGGAGCAAATGCAGGAGCTCACCCTCACCCGTGGTTTCCAGTCTTCGGTTGCGCCTATGTTACACTTTGGGCTGGCAAAAACCGATATAGCAGATGAAATCAGGATAGTATGGCCAGATGGTAAAGCTGAAATCCTGGAAGATGTTAAAGCCAATCAGCGGTTGAAAATGCAATATGCCAATGCTACCGAATTATCTGCGGAAACTCCTAAGAAAAATCTCCTTTTTACAACCCTTAGAGATACAACTTCTTTCCCGGAGCATCGACATATTGAAAATGATTTTGACGATTTTAAAAATGAAGTGCTGTTGCCTCATCGTACTTCCACCTTTGGACCGGGTGCAGCGGTGGGTGATTTAAATGGAGATGGAAGAGATGATATTTTCATTGGTGCTGCTTCTGGTTACGAAGCAGGGCTTTATTTTCAAAAGGGTTCAGGTTTTGAAAAAATAAATAGTACAGCTTTTCAGCAAGACAAAATGCATGAAGATCTAGGTGCCCTTATCTTTGATGCTAATGATGACGGTTATAATGACATTTATGTGGTAAGCGGTGGGAACGAATTTAAACCCGATTCTGAATATTTGCAGGACCGGCTATATATAAATGATGGTAAGGGCAGTTTTAAAAGGGATGAATCTGCACTGCCTGAAATGCTCACCAGTGGCTCCAGGGTCTATCAGGCCGATTTTGATAAGGATGGGAAAAAGGACCTTTTAGTGCTGGGGCGCCTGGTGCCGGGAAATTATCCTTTACCTGCCACATCTTATATCCTCAAAAATGTTGGGGAAAACGGAAAAGCTAAGTTTCGTGACATCACAAAAAATATAGCCCCCGAATTACAATCTCTTGGTATGGCTACCAGCGCAGAAATTGTAGATATAGATAATGATGGTTGGGAAGATATAGTAGTAGTGGGAGAATGGATGCCCATTAAGGTCTTCAAAAATTCAGAAAAAGGCTTTACTGATATTTCTGAAGAGCTTGGGCTGGCCGACACTACTGGCTGGTGGTGGAGTGTAAAATCTGCTGATTTTGACAATGACGGGGATCAGGATTTTGTGGTGGGTAACCTTGGTAAGAACTACAAATACAAAGCGAATAAAGAAGAAACTTTTGATATTTACTTCAAGGATTTTGACGCAAACAATAAGCAGGATATTGTTTTGAGTTACTATAATGATGGTACTAAGTTTCCATTAAGAGGCCGGGAATGTTCTTCCCAGCAAATTCCCGGCATTAAAAATAAATTTCCAGATTACCAGTCTTTTTCAACAGCGACTTTAGAAGATGTTTATACCCGGGAGGAACTGGAAAATTCCCTGCACTACCAGGTTAAATCTTTTGCCAGTATTTACCTCGAAAACAGGGACGGGGAATTTGTTGTTCATAAGCTACCTTCCGGAGCCCAAATTTCATCCATAAATCAAATTCTTATTGATGATTACAATAAAGATGGGCACCTGGATGCTTTGGTGGCGGGCAACCTTTTTTGGTCTGAAGTTGAAACCACCCGGAATGACGCAGGCTACGGATTGTTTTTAAAAGGAGATGGTAAGGGTGGTTTTAAAGAAGCCACTGCTACAGAGAGCGGTTTGTTTATACCAGGTGATGTGAAGGATATGTTGAGGATGAAAGTGGGGGGCAGCAATGTAATTGTAGCTGTTAAAAATGATGATGTTTTACAATTTATTACAGTAAATAATTAATATAACTTTTAGAAGCTATTAGACGTACCACAAGGGCTTTAAGAGGGAGTTAACAAAAAAAAAACTTATTTTTTTGTTAAAGTTTACTCGAAAACGATTGCGGATTGGAAATGTTTTTAATACATTTATCACTAACTAACTTATAACCAATTAAAATGATAGGAAATCGCTTAAGAAGTAGTCTGTTTTTGATATGCTTCCTCTGGTTTGGATTCATGTCGGCCCAGGAAACCATTTCGGGAACAGTTACTGATGCAACCGGCCCTCTTCCCGGAGTAAATGTGGTTCTTGAGGGAACGACCACGGGAACAGTTACAGATTTTGATGGAAATTACACCCTTGAATTAGAAAAGGATCCGGGTCCAGATGCCAGGCTTATTTTCAGCTATGTTGGCTTCGAAACCCAAAGAGTAGCCATAAATGACCGATCGGTTATCAATGTAAATATGATTTCTGATGCACAGGCATTAGACGATGTGGTGATTGTAGGGTATGGTACCCAGTCAAGAGCTGAAGTTACCGGGGCTATTTCAAGTATAGATTCAGATGAGGTGAGCAGCCTTCCTGTAGCTACGGCAGAGCAGGCACTACAGGGTAGGGCTTCAGGTGTAACCGTTATAAACTCGGGTGCACCAGGGAATTCTCCTGCGGTAAGGATTAGAGGACTTGCCACACCTAACAACAACGACCCGTTGTATGTTATAGATGGGGTGATAGCAGGGGGCTTGGGTAGCCTTAACCCTAATGACATTCAGAACATACAGGTTTTGAAAGATGCCTCAACCACTGCTGTTTATGGTTCAAGAGGTGCAAATGGTGTGGTTTTGGTAACTACCAAATCGGGTAGGGCTTCTGAAAAAGCACAGTTAAGCTTAGATGTTTATTCAGGAGTGCAATTTCTTTCAAATAGATATGACCTGCTAAATACAGATCAATATATACAATACGCCAGAGAAATTTCAGAAACCGTTCCGCCGCGCATTACAGATCCTCAATACTCCGATATGTTAGATAATGAAACTGACTGGCAGGATGAGATTTTTAGAACAGGAGTTTTAAAAAGTGTTACCCTTGGTCTTTCCGGAGGTAATGAGAACAGCAATTACAGGTTCTCGGGTGGCTACCTGAATCAGGAAGGGGCACTTATAGAAACTGAATATGAGCGATTTAATTTTAGATCTAATAGTAATTTCACTTTTGGAAAACTGCGTTTAGGGCAAACTTTAAATACTGCTATTACTGTTCAGAACCCTGAAAGATCAGATGGAGGTAGATCAGTTTTGGAACACGCCATAAAATCAGCACCTTATTTACCTGTATACAATCCCGATAACCGGGGTGGTTTCCAGGGACCAAACACAGTAATAGATGGTCAGGATGCTGCAAACCCTGTTCGGGTGCAAACATTGGGGAGTGCTGAAAATAAAGGAATAACTCTTCTGGGAAGTTTGTTTGCTGAATATGAAATAATTGACGGGCTCGTTTTTAAAAGTCAGGCAGGTTTAGATTACTACAAGTATAATAATAACATATTTATTCCTTCTTTTAATGATGACAGTGCAGGGTCTACCGGAGCAATAAATTATGCGCAAATCACAAAAAATAGTGGTACCAATCAATCTCTTACCCTTACCAATAGTTTAACGTATAAATTTGATGTTGCCGATTTGCACAATTTTGAAATTCTGGTTTTGGCAGAAGATCAGAGAATTGATGGTGAAAGCCTGGATGCAAGCAGCCAGAACAACATTACAGATGAGGTAGAGGAGTTATCTTTAAATCAGGCCGGATTGTCTTCAGCGTCTTTTGAATATAGAAGAATTGGGTATTTAGGTAGGGTGAATTACAATTACGACCAGAAATATCTTCTTGCCGGATCTTTCCGAAGGGATGCTTCGTCACGCTTTGGTGCCAATAATCGTTGGGGGGACTTTTGGTCTGTTGCTGCAGGATGGAACGTAGCAAAAGAGAGTTTTATGGAAGACTCGAACATTAACAACCTTAAAATTCGCGGAAGTTGGGGTACCACAGGGAATGACCTTATTGGGAATTATCGTTATTCTACCTCACTGGTTACCAGTTTTCTATACCCAATTGCAGGCTCGGCGCTTGAAGGGACTACAGCGGAAGGTCTTGGTAATCAAAACCTGAAATGGGAGGAAGTAACCATGAAAAATATAGGGGTAGATATCGGAATTTTGAATAATACCTTTACGGCATCCCTTGAATATTATAGTAACCGCAGTGATGATCTTCTTTATGAATTGCCATTGCCACTTAGCTTAGGTTATAATGTCCCCACCATAGCCTCTAATGTGGGGTCTGTGGAAACCAACGGTTTTGAAGCCGATTTCGGATATAACGATTATGATGGTGAGTTCACCTGGTCAGCAAATTTGAACCTGGGAACCAGTAAAAATGAAGTTTTGTCTATTGGAAACCTAACAGAGGTGACAGGAGGATTTTTTGAAAATGAATATCTTACAAGGATTGCACCGGGAGAAGCCTTATTTCATTTCTACGGTTTAAAAACTGATGGTGTCTTCCAAAACCAGGCAGAAGTGGATGCAGTGTATACCGCAAACCCCGATCAGGATGCTATTCAGCCGGGAGATATTCGCTTTGTTGATATTAACGGAGATGGTACCATTAATGCGGCAGATAAAACCGTAATTGGTAATCCTTACCCAACATTAACTATGGGGCTTAATATCAGTGCTCAATACAAGAATTTTGATGCCTCCATATTTATTCAGGGAGCTTATGGACAGGATATCTATAATACGAATATATATGACCTAGAAGGTATGCCAAGACTTTTCAATAGTGGGGTAGCTGTTTTGGATAGATGGACTGGTGAAGGTACATCAAATACCATTCCCCGTGCTTTAGGTGCTCCACAAAACCTTTATGCCTCAGACCGTTTTATAGAAGATGGATCTTACACCCGATTAAAAAACCTAAACATAGGCTATACTTTTGATGAAGATGTATTTGGAGATTCGGTGGCCAACCTTAGAATTTATGTTAGTGGGCAGAACCTGATTACCTTAACCGACTATTCCGGGCTGGATCCCGAAATTGGTGTTGATAATGTATTGTTCCAGGGAACCGGAGCTATTGGTATTGACAGAGGATTGTATCCGCAGCCAACTTCAATAACTTTCGGTGTTCAATTAGGATTTTAAAAAAGAACAATTATGAAAAGAGTAAAAATATTTTTAACAGTCTTAATCACAGTATTTGCTATAAATGGTTGTGATGAAGGAGACCTTGAACTATCAAACCCCAGTGGACTTTCCCCTGAAACCTATTTTAGAACTGAGGCTCAGGTACAGTCCGCAGTAAATGCTGTATATGCTAACCTACAAACTATAGGTTTATATACCAGAACCTATTTTTTCGCAATGGACCTAATGTCTCGTGAAGCTTTGGGGAACCCCCAGCTGGAAGCAGATAAAAGAGTCTATCTTGAATGGTCTTTTGATGCCAGTCATCCTCCCATTGCATGGTACTGGGATTCGTGTTACCGAGGAATAAATAAGGCGAATTTTGTAATTACTAATGAAGAAAGAATAAGAGAGATTTCTTCTTCGCTGTTGAGTGATGATAAAAAAGATAATTTTATCGGACAGGCAAAATACCTAAGAGCTTTATATTATTTTATGTTAGTAACCCGTTTTGGAGACATTCCTTTAATCACTTCTGTTCCTGAAAGTGGTGAAGGTTTCCCACGTACTCCCAAAGAGCAGGTTTATGACCAGATTATTGCTGATCTCAATGATGCATCACAACTACTCTTTGACAAAGAGAACACAGAAAATGGTAGAGCTACAAAAGGTGCCGCTTATGCACTGTTAGGTAAAACTCATTTATACAGGGAACAATACCAGGCAGCTTTAAATGCTTTTGATAACATTTACGGAGAGTATTCTCTAGAAGAAGATTATTTTGCAAACTTCAGGGAAGAGGATGAGTTTGGACCTGAATCTATTTTTGAGGTGCAATTTGATGATGATCTTGGTAATTCTGCAGTCTGGAATTCAAACTCCTCTGGGGAAGATGCAAATGAAGTGACCTTCCGGGGGCAGGAGTATGGGTTTAATGACTGGTTCAACGCCTATCCTTCACCGGCTCTTCTTGATGCCTATGAAGATGGTGATATCAGGTTTGAGGAAAACTTTTACGTAGTGGGTGATACTTTTGCAGGAGGGGTTATAGAAGAAATTCCTCTGGAGCGTAGAGCAGCCTGGAGAAAATACCAGAATTACTACAAAGACGTAAATGAAGATCAGGCTTCAGGAATAAACTTCAAAGTGATACGATATGCCGATGTGCTCTTAATGATGGCAGAAGCTGAAAATGAATTAGGAAATCAGGCCCAGGCAATTGATTATATCAATGAAGTTAGGGAAAGAGCAGGACTGGATCCTTTACCGAATAATCTTTCTCAGCAAGAGGTCTTTGATGCTATAGTACAGGAAAGAATGGTTGAGTTGGCAGGGGAACAGGTGCGTTTTCCAGACCTTGTAAGATGGGGGCTTGCTGCAGATTATCTTGGAGAATTTGGTTTCCAGACTGGTAAGAATGAGCTCTGGCCCATACCAAATGATGAAATTTCATCTAATGATGCTATTAGTCAGGCAGATCAAAATCCCGGATATTAATTAGCCTTTTTTAAACGAAAAACCCTTTCATAATTTTGAAAGGGTTTTTTTATTTAGAGGTATTCATATGAGCAGTTGTTAACAATAGAGAATGCAAAGAGATTTCTCAAAAACACTATAAATTTATCCAATTCAATTTTTAATATGGCAATAGCATTCTTTAAAAACAATAAACTTCTGCTGGTAACCGCCTTGCTTTTTTCTTTCACTTTTTTCTTTGGGGGCTGTAAGAACGAACCAAAGGCTGAGGTTAAAGCAAATCGTTTATCAGGAGCTGGCAGTCCTTACCTGAGAGAACATGCAGATAATCCTGTTGACTGGTACGAATGGGGAGATGAAGCTATTGAAAAAGCCAAAGCCGAAGATAAACCGGTTATCATTAGCGTGGGATACTCCAGCTGTCACTGGTGTCATGTTATGGAAAGGGAAAGCTTTATGGATACCAGCGTAGCTGCAATTATGAACCGCGATTTTGTTTCCATAAAAATTGACCGCGAGGAACGCCCTGATATTGACAAGATTTATATGAATGCTGCTCAGCTCTTAAATGGTAGTGGAGGCTGGCCTTTAAATGTCGTGGCACTTCCCAATGGTAAACCTTTTTTTGCAGGCACCTACTTTCCACCTGAAGACTGGAAAAACATTCTGAAGCAGATCACTAAAGTATACAAGGAAGATAAAGAATCGCTGGTGAAGACTGCAAACGCACTAACCGAAGGTATTAAAAGCTCCAACAGTCTAACCAGTCTCAGTAGATCAAAGAATGAAATCTCCAGAACTAAATACCTTTCGGTTATTGATACCTGGAAAGTTAAATTTGACAAAGAAAAAGGCGGCTACCTTGGTGAAGAAAAGTTCCCGCTGCCCGTCAGCTGGGAGGCGCTTTTGCAGTATTACTACCTTACCAAAGATGAAGAAGCCCTTCAAATGGTAAAACTCACGTTAGACAATATGGCCAGGGGCGGTATATACGATCAGGTAGGGGGTGGCTTTTCTCGTTATACCACAGACCCCGAATGGTTAATTCCCCATTTTGAAAAAATGCTTTATGATAACGCCCAGTTAATTAGCCTGTATTCAAAAGCATATAAATTAATACCCTCAAAAGAATATAAAGAAGTAATTGAAAATAGCATCCAGTTTGTTGAAAAGGAGCTTTCAAATAATGAAGGAGGGTTTTTTTCTTCTTTAAATGCAGACAGCGACGGGGAAGAAGGTAAATATTACATCTGGACACTTGAGGATCTGCGGAATATCTTAAATGCTTCGGAACTTGAATTAATTACTGAATATTATAATATTGAACCTTACGGAAATTGGGAAAAAGGCAAGAATGTTCTTTTTAGAAAGTTCTCACCTGAAGAATTTTCGGGGAAAACAGATTTGTCCAGCAGCGAATTTAACACTATACTCACTTCTGCAACAGGAAAGCTATTGAAGTCAAGACAAGACAGGAATAAACCCAGTGTCGATGACAAATCCCTTACCTCCTGGAATGCCCTAATGGTCGATGCTTACCTCAATGCTTTTTTAGCCTTGGGAAATCCAGAATACCTCGAAAATGCCATAAAATGTGCCGAATTTTTGAATGCAAAAATGCTCAGCCCTAATTTCAGGATTTCCAGGAGTTACATAAATGGTGAAAGTAGTATTGATGCTTTTTTAGAAGATTATGCCTTGCTAAGCAGGGCTTATCTTAACCTTTACCAGGTGACTTTTGATATTGAATGGCTTAAAAGGGCAGAGAAAATTACCAGTTTCGCAATTGAACATTTCAGGGATCAGCAGAGTGGGATGTTTTACTACACATCCGATGATGATAAACATCTTGTAGCGCGAAAAATGGAATTGGATGATAACGTTATCCCTTCTTCTAATTCTGTGATGGCTCACAATCTCTTCATTTTAGGAACACTTTTAGAGAATAAGGAATATCTGGCTATGAGCGATGAGATGCTGGGCCAGATGTATGATTTAACAGTAGAAGACCCCTCTTTTTACGCTAATTGGGTGAGTTTGATGGGCATTAAAGCTTTTGGGGCTTACGAAATTGCCATTGTGGGGGAAAATGCGCGCCAAAAAAATTACGAGTTACAGCAGGAGTATTTGCCAACTTCCATTTTTATGGGTGGAAAGCATGAAAATTTGCCCCTGCTTGAAAAAAAGGGGGTAGAAGGAAAAACCCTGATCTATGTATGTCAGAATAAAACCTGTAAGTATCCTGTATCCATGGTAAAAGAGGCGGTTAATATCATTGAAAATTACCGCACAGGGAGAGAAGGAGAAACCAGTTTGTGGAATTGATTCACCTCTAATAAACAACTCTCCTGGGAATATTTACAACTATCGGGAGTGAACCATTAAAAAACAACCTTCAAAAATGGCATTTTTGAAGGTTGTTTTTTTTTTACCCAAAGATTTCTATTTGCCGCTTACGTTCATTTCAAGGCTAAAGAGGGAGTCCATGGCTGTAATAAATAAAGTCTTTTTGTCTTTACCGCCAAAAGTGACATTGGCCGTCCACTCTTTATCTACCGCTATGTGAAGTATCTTTTCTCCGGCACTGTTAAAAACTGTTACGCCCTCTCCCGTGAGGTAAACATTTCCCTGCTCGTCTATGGTCATCCCGTCTGAACCCATTTCAGTAAAAAGGCTTTTGTTTTCCAGTTTTCCGTCTTTGCCTATGCTGTATTTCCAGGTCTTGTTGTCTTCAATATCAGCCACATAAAGAGATTTTCCGTCGGGTGTTCCAATGAGGCCGTTGGGTTTTACAAGGCTGTCTGCGGCCATAAAAAAGCCCTTTTTATCTGGAGTCATGTAATAAACCCGTTGTTCTTTAATAGGCTGTTTGCTGTGGTTCCAGTAAGGCCGCTGGTAAAAAGGATCGGTTAAAAATATTCCGCCGTCGGGTGCCACCCAAAGGTCGTTGGGGCCGTTTAGTCTTTGGCCCCTAAAATTATCCCGCAGCACTTTAATCTCTTTACTGGGGCTTATTTGCCATAGTTCCGAATATTTGTCGGCTGCTGCATAAAGATAGCCTTCAGCATCAAAAAACAATCCGTTTGCCCTGCCCGATTCTTCCATAAAGATGCTTATCTTTTTGTCATTGACATCCCATTTATAAATGTGGTTGTTGGGTTGATCGGTAAAGTAAACATTGCCTTCAGCGTCGGCGGCAGGCCCTTCGGTAAACTCAAAACCATCGGCCACCAGTTTAAGTTCGGCGCCATCGGCAATTAACTTATTTTCCTGAGCTTTTCCAGTAATGCTGCACAAAAAAATTACAGCATAAATAGTGTAAAGAATTTTCATTAACTATTGTTGATTTGCATGCCGTGAAGGTAAACGTTTTTCCAGATTTTGCTGCGGTTCTATTCAATTTCTTCAGTAAAACTGGAGGCCGGTAAACCTGCTTCATTGAAAATGTTTGAAGTGCCGGTGTTGCGCCATGAATAACGTACTTCTACGGGTTCTTCAATACCTTTCACCTCCAGTTCTATAAAATCCTTTTTTATGCTGAAATCTACCTGCTGAAAAATGCCATTTTTGCCGGCTACTTCAAACTGGGAAGCCGGGTTTTCTCTGTCCAGGCTTAATTTTTCAGCATTACTGAATTTAAGCTGAAGTTTATTTTTATGCTTGGTAATTCCTGAAATAAGCGGTGCATGGGCAGCAGTTTCCCTTCCGTAGACATCATTGAGGGCAAGCTTGGCAAAACGCAGCCCCACATCTTCTTTGTTGCGGGGGTGTATATCTTTAATGTTTCCAATGTCGCTGGTCATCACCATTCCCGTTTTGGGCATTTTAAGGACCCTGCGCTGGGCATCTCTCACTTTTACTCCCGCGAAATTGTCTCCATATTCGTAAGGCGCGATTTGCGCGTAGAAAAAAGGAAGTTCAGAATGCCATTTTTGACGCCAGGAATTGATTAGCGCCAAAAAGATCTGCTCGTAATGATCGGCGTTATCGGTGTTTGACTCCCCCTGATACCATAAAACCCCGGCAAGTTCAAAAGGGCACCAGGGGGGCGATCATGGCATTGTAGAGCAGGCCGGGGTCACGTGGCCCCCATTCTGTAGGAGACAGCATCCTGGCTGCTTTGGTGAGTTGTTCATCGTTTTCAATAACTTCAGAAGGCATCCATACTTCTGCCGGAGTACCGCCCCAGCTGGAGTTGATGAGCCCTACCGGCACACCAACTTCTTTATTGATCTTTTTTCCGAAGAAATAGGCTACCGCACTAAAGTTTTTCATGGTTTCGGGGGTGCTGGCCTCCCAGCTGCCGTCGAGGTCCTGTTGCGGGCAGGTGGCAGTTCTATTCAAGGCCGTGAAGAAACGAATCTGGTCATTACCTGCATTTGCAATAGCAGCTTCGGCATTGTCTATTCCGGCAGCTGCAGTCCATTCCATGTTAGACTGGCCGCTCACCAGCCAAACCTCCCCTAAAAGCACATTTTTGAGCACCAGGCTGTTATAGCCCGTGATGGTCACTTCCTGCGGTCCTCTAATGTCGGGTGTGGGAAGGAGTATTTCCCAGTTTCCATTCTTTCCCACCCTGGTTTGTAGCGTATCATTGCCCCAGCTGGTCGAAATTTTGACCACTTCGCCCGGTTTGGCCCAACCCCATATTTTCACTTCAGCATTGCGCTGTAGCACCATATTATCTGAAAATATTGAAGGCAAAGAAACGTTCGAGAATGCATCAACTGGGATCATTGAAAAAACAGCTATAAAGAAGACCAAGCTTCGCATGTTATTCTTTTTTTAGGATGGTTTCAATCTTTTCGAGTTCTTCTTTGGTGAAATTGAGGTTCTTTAAACCTTCAATATTATCCTGAAGCTGTGAAACCCGACTCACACCCACCAAAACCGAACTCACCCGGTGATCTTTTAACAGCCATGCAATGGCCATTTGTGCGAGTGACTGATTTCGGTTCTGAGCCATTTCATTTAGTTCCTGCACCTGTTCCAGAAGTTTGGGGGTGATTTTGTTTTTGTCTAGATAACCGCCTTCAATGGCTGCCCTTGAATCGGCGGGAATTCCTCTCAAATATTTTGAGGTAAGTATGCCCTGCTCGAGGGGCGAAAAGACGATGCTTCCTAAACCCTCTTTTTCGAGGGTGTCTAAAAGGCCATCCTCAACCCACCGGTCAAACATATTATAACGGGGCTGGTGGATGATAAAGGGCGTGCCCAGGTTCCGTAGAATCTCGGCAGCTTTAGCTGTTTGTCCTGCCTGGTACTGTGAAACCCCCACATACAGCGCTTTTCCCTGTCGCACGATTTGGTCGAGGGCGCCCATGGTTTCTTCCAGCGGGGTGGCAGGATCGGGGCGGTGGTGATAGAAAATATCCACATAATCCAGGCCCATTCTTTTGAGCGATTGGTCAAGGCTGGCAATGAGGTACTTTCGCGACCCGAAGTTGCCGTATGGCCCCGGCCACATATCCCAGCCTGCCTTGGTTGAAATGAGCAGCTCATCGCGATATGCCTTAAAATCTTCTTTGAAGATCTTCCCGAAATTGGTTTCTGCCGAACCGTAAGGCGGGCCGTAATTATTGGCCAGGTCAAAATGTGTTATTCCCTTATCAAAAGCTGTGCGCAGCAGCTGCCTTGAATTTTCAAAGCTGGTGGTGTTGCCAAAGTTGTGCCACAGGCCAAGGGAAAGCAGCGGCAGTTTTATGCCACTTTTGCCACAGCGGCGATAGCTCATTTTTTCATAACGGTCTTTGGCGGCGGTATAATTACTCATGC
The DNA here is from genome assembly GCF_026109735.1 of Salinimicrobium tongyeongense. Taxonomy (NCBI): domain Bacteria; kingdom Pseudomonadati; phylum Bacteroidota; class Flavobacteriia; order Flavobacteriales; family Flavobacteriaceae; genus Salinimicrobium; species Salinimicrobium tongyeongense. The sequence goes on from NZ_CP069620.1 coordinate 2,522,475, forward strand.
GTGGTATTATTGAGAAGTTTGCGGTAAAAAGGAAGAAGTTTTTCGGCCATGATTTCATGGTCGTGAACGCCAGGATGCCCGGTGCAACCTACAGCATCCATTTTTTCAAATTCAAAGACTTCAATGCTCTTTTCGGGGAACTCATCCCTGATGTCTTTAAGTATCCTGATAAGTTCCCTACCCTCTTTTTCCGCAGTCATTGGGCTGGAGATAAGGGCAATTTTAGTTTCGGGATAGACTTCAATAAGAGCTTCTATGAAGCTTATATAGTTCTTTTTAAAACTTTCTTCTTTAAAAGGAAGGCGTTCCTTTTTTCCATCACCCATAGAAAAATCGTTAGTGCCAAGGGCGATACTCACAATATCGGGAATATCCTCTTTATTGATCTCTGCCCGCGGCCCCTGTTCTGCATTAAGGTGCAGGTAGGGGTACACCTGCGGCATCACAGGCTGGTCTTCGTCATTCCAGTTTCGGTACATGCCCATACCCGAGATACAGTTTATTTCAAAATCAACATTCAGCATGCGCGCCACACGTGGGCCATAGGCCATATAAGCACTGTGCTGGTCGTACCATTCGCCTTCACCACAATCAATTTCACTGGTATCGGCGCCCATACCACAGGTAATGGAGTCGCCTATAAACTCAATTTTTGCGCGCTTTTCTTCGGAAGTTTTCCCTATTTTTTGCGCCCTTAAGCCATTGAAGATAAGCAGGCCGTTTGAAGCTTCGGTTTCTTTGTAGATCGCCAGGCTATTGGCCGAATCTTTCTTCGGAAGTGCGAATTTTAGGCTGTCTTTGGTGATCCTGAAGCGGCCTTTGTACTCCTCATTCAATTCAACCGCCACGTAATGGTGCCCGGTGCCGTCACTTTTCATAAAAACGGTGACCGTGTCGCCATAAACATCTGCTTTTACTGAAGAAGCCGAAGCAATGAGCTTTATGCCCTCGCTCGACGGCTGAATACGGCCTGAGTAGGTGAAATTTTCATTTTGAGGTTCAAAGAATTTGTCTTTTGGAACTTCCTGTTCCAGTTTGCAGCTGCTTAGAAGTAGCGCTGAAATAAATAAAATATGGAGGCGCATTTTTTGCTATTTTGGAGACCCTAATTTACGGTTTTCCTGCAGATCCTTATTTACCGATCCTTTCAAATGCTGATATTATTTTAAAAAAAATGTCCGCCGGAAATTTTTTCGGCAGACATTTTTCAATTTTCTATCTCAGGTTTTTACGACTTCTCGTAGATGCCGTCGTAAAGGTCCTGGTATAATTTTATGATATTTCGGCGTTTGAGCTTCATGGTAGGGGTGAGGTGTTCGCTCTCAATACTCCAGACATCGGGGGTAAGTTCAAATTTTTTGATCTTTTCCCAGCTTCCGAATTTTTGGTTGTAGAAATCCACTTCCTCCTGGATGCGTTTTTTAACCTCTTCGTTATGAATAAGATCGGCATTACTCGGGCCTACTTCTATATGTTTTCTTTTTGCCCATTCGCGAACAAATTCAAAATCGGGCTGAATGAGTGCCGCAGGCATTTTTTCGCCCTCTCCAATCACCATTAATTCAGCAATAAAGCGAGACTGCTTCATCTGGTTTTCAATAACCTGGGGCGCCACATATTTTCCGCCAGAGGTCTTGAACATCTCTTTTTTCCGGTCGGTGATCTTGAGAAAACCTTCGCTGTCAAGCTCTCCAATATCCCCGGTGTGAAAATAGCCATCTTCGTTAATGGCCTGTTTGGTCTTTTCGGGTTCTTTGTAGTAACCCATCATCACGTTAGGTCCTTTACACAGGATTTCCCCGTCTTCGGCGATCTTGACCTCTACATTCTTAAGGACTTTCCCCACGGTTCCAATTTTGAACCCGCGGTTTCTCTGATCGTTAACGGCGATTACGGGAGAGGTTTCGGTGAGGCCGTAACCTTCCATTACCGGGATGCCTGCAGCCGCAAAGACCCGGGCAAGCCTTGGCTGAAGTGCAGCACTTCCCGATACTATAAGTTCAATTCTGCCGCCCAGGCCTTCTTTCCATTTAGAAAAGACGAGCTTTCGGGCAATTTTGAGCCGGGTTTCATACCACCAGCCGTTAGCGCCATAAGGTTCGAATTCCAGACCAAGTTCAACAGACCAGAAGAACAGTTTTTGCTTAATGCCGCCCACTGTAGAGCCTTTGGCAATGATCTTGTCATAAACTTTTTCAAGCAGCCTTGGTACAGCCGAGATCACATGAGGTTTCACCTCCTTCAGGTTATCGCTTATCTTGTCAATAGATTCAGCAAAATGTATAGAAACGCTGTAATACTGGTAGAGATAAAGGATCATCCTTTCAAAAATGTGACATACGGGCAAAAAGCTGAGCGAGGTATAGGTGCCAAATTCAAAGGGCACCCGGTCTGAGCTAAGCAGTACATCACTCACAATGTTCTTGTGGCTAAGCATTACACCCTTAGGCCTTCCGGTAGTTCCCGAAGTATAGATTAGCGTGGCAAGATCATCTTCCTTTACTGCCTTTTTTCGCGCCTCAACTTCATCCTGGTTAGACTTGTCTTCTCCAAGTTTTAAAATTTCCTTCCAGTTATCGGCTCCCGCAATTTCATCAAAGGTGTACACCCCTTTTAAACTGGTATTGCTTCGAATGGTGTTTAGCTTATCAAGGATCTCTTTATCTGATACAAAGCAATAGATAGATTCACTGTGATTGAGCACATATTCATAATCTTCTTCAGAAATAGTAGGATAAATAGGCACGTTTTGGGCCCCGAGCTGTAAAATTCCAATATCCAGCACGTTCCATTCCGTCCGGTTACTGGTCGAGATCACTGCGATCTTGTCATTAGGCTGTATGCCCAGTCGCAGCAATCCCCGGCTTACGGCATTGGCCTGGTCTACATATTCCTGAGAAGAAAGGGCTTCCCACTTCCCATTGTACTTGGTGACCAGGGATTTTTCCCGTGGTGCATTTTCCAACTGGAAATAGGGAAAATCAAAAAGTCGTTTTATTTCAATCATTTATTGATTTGTTACGATAGTCTGTGCAAAATAGCAAAAGAAGCATCTATTTCAAATAAATTTTATAAAATCTCCTGTTTAGGTGCATGATTTTAATAAATTGAGACCTTCAAGGGCTGTTTTCTGCGGCATTTGAAAATTTGGCAGGAACAGGAGAGAAGATCCCTCGGTATTTATCAGCAGGCCTTTCTCCAGGGCCTTTTGTTTGATGTTTGAAGCATAATCTTCATCATAAACCTCTACGCCAATGGCGGCACCTTTAATTCGCACCTCCGGCTCTTTTCTGAAATTTACTTCTGAAATGCCATTTTTGAAGGTCTCTGCGAGTTGTTCTATGTTCTCGAATAGTCTTTTTTGGTTCTTCTCAAGGTAATGTAGCGCGGCCAGAGAAGCATCTACAGCTACCGGGTGCCATCCGTAAGACGAATATAATCCAATTTTTCCACTTAACTGCCGGTCAATTTCTGAAGTGGTGATTACTGCGCCCATCCCTGCGTGGCCTGCAGTAATGGCTTTAGCCATGCCCAAGATGTCGGGTTCAATATCGAAGTGTTCTGAAGCAAACATTTTTCCGGTTCTTCCAAAGCCCGTGATGGCTTCATCCATGATCAATAAAGTACCTGTGTCTTTACAGATTTTGTTTAGCCCTGCCATAAATTCTTTTTCGGGAACCACAACGCCAAGGTTGATGATGACAGGTTCCATAATAACTGCGGCAAATTCTTTGGTTGAAAGCAGTTTTTTTACCCGCTCGAGTTTTTCAGAATTTAATGGAAGCTCCAGTTTTTCAAAGCCTTCTAAAAGTTTGGGAAAGCCTTTTTTCTTTTTTGTAGCTCCAATACTCAAGGCGCCCATGGTATTCCCGTGGTAGCTGCCTTCAATAGATAAAATCTTTTCTCTGCCGGTGTACATGGTGGCCATTTCCAAAGCGGCGTCTACAGCTTCCGATCCTCCCGTCATCCTGTAGCTTTTCTGAAGTTTTCCCGGGGCCAGTTTGGCTAAAACTTCGGCCAGTTCGCTCCAGCCCCTGTAGTAAAAGTTTGGATAAACATACGCCGGACGGTCTTTCTTCCTGATTGCTTCTTCAATTTCTTCAACGCCCCAGCCAAGATTGCCCACTCCGGCGCCTCCCAGAAAATCGATATATTTTTTTCCGTTGGCAGCATAGATGTAGCTGCCTTTTGCCCTTGTAACTTCAAGGTCTAACGCCTGATTTCCACGTCCAAAATACTTATCGTCTTTCTCTTTGTTGTCCATCTTCCTGTTTTTCCTCTTAAGTTAAGAATCATCAGCTCCAAATTGTGTTATAGAAAGGTGAAATGCCCACGGCTGAAGTATCCTTATTTGAAGAAAAATTCCTACATGCAGGTTAAAAATCTGATAATTCAGTTAAAGTATTAATTATCAGTGTTTTTAAATAATTAATTTAAAGAGAGTAAAACTATAAACTTTAAAAACCAACAGCTATGAAAAAACTAAATCTAATTGTAATGTTGTTAATTGTCGGGCTTATCCTTGGATGTGGGCCCAGAGTGGCAACACAAAAAACCACTTCAAAAGATCTTGGTAATTATGACTCTTTTGCGTACCTGCCCAATTCAAATGTCAATGCCCAAAACCTGCCAATGGATTCTGAAGATGTGAGCCGGGCAGTGATCGAGGCAGTAAATATGAACATGAGGGAAGTCGGCTATAACCTCGACCGCCAAAATCCCGATTTGCTGGTACTCATTAGTACCGAAACCGATACAGAACTGGAAACTACCACAGACGCTGTTTATGCTACTTACCCTTATACTGCAGGGGTGAGCACAATAAACCCGCTTTACAATAATTACTACTACGGCGGATATGCCGGGTACAACAATATTATTGGTTATGATACCGATACTTATGCCTATGAAGAAGGTACCGTGGTGATTAATCTCGTTGACCGCGAAAGCCGAAATACCGTTTGGAAAGGCGTGGCATCAGAGAGCCTTAGCAACCAGAGTAATATTCAGGAAATAAGGGGTCTCGTAAATGCCATTTTTGAGGAGTATCCGCTGAACAATTGATCTTTATAAATTAAGATATTACAAAAGAAAAGGTCCGGAGTTTTTCCGGACCTTTTTAGTTTACTTTTCCTGCTTTTCAAGCCATTTCCTGGCATTGACAAAAGCCTCTATCCAGGGGCTAACTTCATCCTGCCGGTCTTTTGGGTAATATGCCCAGTTCCATGGGAAAGTAGAGCGCTCAAGGTGCGGCATCATCGCCAAATGTCGGCCGTTGTCACTCACAATCATGGCGGTATTGTAGTGGGAACCGTTGGGGTTGGAAGGATAGGTCTCGTACCCGTATTTTCCAATGATCTTATATCGGTCCATTTCATACGGGAAGCTGAACTTTCCTTCCCCGTGAGCGGCCCAAATCCCGAGCCTTGTACCCGACAATGAATGCATCATCACCGAATCATTTTCGGCAATTTCCATAGAGGTGAAATTACATTCGAATTTATGCGATTCATTATGCAGCATTTTTGGCTTCTCCTCGTGATCGGGATGTAACAATCCCAGTTCCATGAAGAGCTGGCAACCATTACACACGCCCAGGGAAAGCGTGTTTTCTCTTGCGAAGAAGTTGTCCAGCGCAGCTTTGGCTTTCTCGTTGTAAAGAAATGCCCCGGCCCAGCCTTTGGCACTTCCCAGTACGTCTGAATTAGAGAATCCGCCCACTGCCGCTATAAACTGAATATCTTCCAAAGTCTCCCTTCCCGAAATAAGGTCGGTCATGTGAACATCTTTGACATCAAAGCCGGCAAGATCCATGGCGTAAGCCATTTCCCTTTCAGAATTTGAGCCTTTCTCTCTAATAATGGCAGCCTTAATGCGCTCCCCTCTTTTGGAGGGGCCGGGGGAGGCCGGTAATTTCCCATTGAAACCTTCCGGAAACCTGAAGTGCAGCGGCTGTTTTGCGTAATTCTTGTAGCGTTCGGTTGCGTTGTCTATTCCGCTTTGCCTCTCATCAAGCAGGAACGAAGTGCGGCTCCAGGTATCGCGCAGCTTTGGAATATCAAACTTCAGGTTTTGATCCCCGTTTTTGATCTTCAGGGTTTTACCTTCAGTAGCTTTTCCAATCTTGAAGAATGCAATTCCTTTCTCCTTTAAAATGCCTTCTACGGAAGCATCTTTTGCCTGGAACACAATTCCGGCGTTCTCCGCAAACAGCAATTTCAGGCTGTCTTTTTCTCCGAGTTTAGTGAGATTGAATTCTGCGGAAAGCTCAACATCTGCAAAGCACATTTCAAGAAGCGTAGTGATCAATCCGCCCGAAGCCACATCGTGACCCGCCAGAATTAAATCTTTCCTTATCAATTCCTGCATCGCATTAAAAGCGGCAGCAAATTTTTTATCGTCTTTAATGGTTGGTGCTTCGGCCCCTATTTTATTCAGGATCTGCCCAAATGAAGAACCTCCCAATTTGAATTCGTCCTGTGAAAAGTTGATGTAGTAGATGGCGCCGCCGTTTTTTTGCAGTACCGGCTCCACAACCTTCGTAATCTCGTCGCAGTGCCCCGCAGCCGAAATAATCACCGTTCCCGGAGCCAGGACATTTCCGTCCTCATAACGCTGCTTCATGGAAAGGGAATCCTTCCCGGTTGGCACATTTATTCCGAGGGAAATCGCAAAATCGGAAACCCCCTGAACAGCTTCATAAAGCCTTGCATCTTCCCCTTCGTTGTTACAAGGCCACATCCAGTTGGCAGAAAGAGAAACCGATTTTAAACCTTTTTCAAGAGGGGCCCACACAATATTGGTAAGTGCTTCGGCAATGGAGTTGCGTGACCCTGCAACAGGATCGATCAATGCCGAAACGGGGGAGTGGCCAATTGAAGTTGCCACGCCTTCCTTACCTTTATAATCAAGCGCCATCACCCCGCAGTTGTTAAGTGGTAACTGTAAGGGCCCGGCAGTTTGTTGTTTTGCCACCCTTCCGGTAACACAGCGGTCAACTTTATTGGTAAGCCAGTCTTTTGAACCAACAGCCTCAAGTTGCAGCACCTGCTCAAGATATTTATGCAGGTCGGCAGGATTATATTCAACATCATTATAGCTCCTGTTCACGGTCTTGTCTTTCATCACCATTTTTGGAGAGCTGCCAAACATATCGGCAAGGGCAAGATCCATAGGCTTGTCGCCTTTTGTTTTGCTTTCAAAAGTGAACTGCCTGTCATTGGTTACCTGACCTACTGCGTAAAGCGGAGTTCTTTCGCGTTCTGCAATTCTTTGCATTTGCTTAAGGTCTTCTTCAGAAATGATAAGCCCCATCCGCTCCTGAGATTCATTGCCGATGATCTCTTTAGCGGAAAGCGTAGGGTCTCCCACCGGAAGTTTATCCAGGTCAATATTTCCGCCGGTATCTTCCACTAGTTCACTCAGGCAGTTGAGGTGGCCGCCTGCCCCGTGGTCGTGAATGGAAACAATTGGGTTCTCCTCGGCCTCTACCATCGCGCGGATGGTATTGGCGGCTCTTTTTTGCATTTCGGGATTGGAACGCTGAATGGCGTTAAGCTCAATCCCGCTGCTGAATTCCCCTGTATCTGCCGAAGAAACCGCAGCTCCACCCATGCCAATTCGGTAGTTCTCACCTCCCAAAACAACGATCTTATCTCCCTTTTTTGGGGCTCCTTTAATGGCCTGTTCTGCTTTGCCGTAGCCAATTCCGCCGGCAAGCATGATCACCTTATCGTAGCCCAAAGCCCTTCTGTCTTCGGAATGCTCAAAAGTGAGGACAGAACCTGCAATAAGCGGCTGCCCGAATTTATTTCCGAAATCTGAAGCCCCGTTGGAAGCTTTGATGAGGATGTCCATTGGCGTTTGGTAAAGCCATGGTCTTGCGGGAAATGTTTTTTCCCACGGGCGGCCTTCCTCCAATCTTGAATAAGAGGTCATATAAACAGCTGTTCCTGCGAGCGGAAGGGAACCTTTTCCGCCCGCCAGCCTGTCACGAATTTCCCCGCCACTTCCGGTTGCTGCCCCGTTAAAAGGTTCAACCGTGGTAGGGAAGTTGTGGGTTTCAGCTTTTAAAGAAATTACCGAATCAAAATCTTTTCTCTTGTAAAAGTCGGGCTTGTCGGCCGACTGTGGGGCGAACTGCTCTACTCTTGGGCCCTTTAAAAAAGCTACATTATCCTTATATGCCGAAACAATATCATTCGGGTTTTCTTCGGAAGTTTTCCTGATAAGCTTAAAGAGGGAAACAGGTTTTTCCTTTCCGTCAATTTCAAAAACCCCGTTGAAGATCTTATGCCTGCAGTGTTCCGAATTTACCTGGGAAAATCCGAAGACTTCAGAATCGGTAAGTTTCCGGCCGATCCTTTCTGCAAGTTTTTCGAGGTATTCCACTTCCTCATCGTTTAGTGCCAAACCTTCTTCCTGGTTGTAAGCAGCAATATTGTCTACTTCCTTAATGGCTTCGGGTTCTATGTTGATGGTGAAAATATCCTGATCCAGCCCATTGTATTTTTGGGAAAGCATGGGATCAAAATCGTGATAATGCTCATCTACCTTGTAAAATTCTTCGATCCTGCGAATGCCTTCAATGCCCATATTTTGCGTGATCTCCACCGCATTGGTACTCCAGGGGGTGATCATGGCGGCACGGGGACCAACAAAAAAATCTGCCAGGGCAGATTTTTCTAAATATTGTGCGTTTCCAAAAAGCCAGTCTAACTTAGCGATGTTTTCGGCCGACAGTGCCTTATGCGTTTCAACTGCATAGACCTTGTTTGGACGATTTCCGAAGAATAAGATCATTCTGTGGGTTTTGTGTTGTTTGTAAGGAAGCAAATTTACATCTTTTTAGAAGATAACAATTGTGTGGAAAATGAAAAAAGCCACAAATTCAAGGGAGAATTTGTGGCTTTTTAACAGGTTTAAATTAGTACCTAGTAAGTTCCTAATCCGTCTACGGTATTTTTTTCAAGAACTTCCCACTCATCTTCTGTGTAGGTGGTGTTTGGTGCGGTCACGGTCGATTTTCTTCTTAGGGTAACATCTTTTGCAAACTCAACGTCCCCGTCAACTCCAATCATGTCTATAAGAACGCCATCTTTAAATAATCCAATCGGGTCATCACCGTTAAAATCTACTGGCGCTCCGCTTAGTGAAGCATCAGAAGCATCAATGATTGCCTGAATATCTGCGCCACCATTGATAACCACAAATACATCTCCGCTGGCTAAAGTTCCTTCAAGAGCGTATGCATCTCTCCATTCTCCATCTCCGTTCACCTGCTTCTGAATTGAATATGCAGAGAGGTCAACCTCTTCGCCAGTAACATTGGCAATTTCCACGGCCTTGTTAAGTCCGCCTCCTTCAACATATTCAGAAAAGAAAAGTTCGGCAGAAGTTCCACCGCCATTTCCGGTTTCTTCTGTGGTCGTAGCTTCTACGGCTGCGCTTTGTACAGATTCGTTGTCGTAGATATCCCTTGCAAGTACTGTGAAAGAATATTGAGTTTCAGCCTCTAATCCAGCAACGGTAAACTCGGTGTTTGTGGTAGTGGCATTGTATTCTCCATCAAGGAAAAGATCGTACTCCTTTACCTCCACATTGTCTGTAGAAGCGTCCCAGCTAAGGCTTACGCTATTAGCAGTGACAGTACCAACAGTGAGATTGGCAGGCGTACTAGGCGCTTCGGTATCTTCATTGGTAGTAGCTTCTACTGCGTCGCTTTCTTCGGAAACATTTCCGGCAGCATCTACTGCGGCAACAGTGATGGAGTAAGTAGTTCCGGGAGTGAGGTCTGAAAGACTAGTGGAAGTCGAAGAAGTACTGGAAATGCTTTCTCCATCTAACATAATATTATATTTAACCACCCCTACATTATCTGTAGCTGCTTCCCAGCTTAGATCAAGGGTTTCATAACCAACTTCTGAAACTGTCACTGCTTGCGGGGCAGATGGCGCTTCATTGTCTTCTTCTACAGGTTCGCCGTTCCAGCGGTTTTGAGCTTCGTCACCTCCCCATAATCTTGTTGCAAGATGCGGGTTATCGATAAAAGGATTCCTGTTGCCCTGCGCATCGTAAATCACCTCATTTCGTTGAAGTTCTAGGGTAGAAACAGGATCTTCGGCATTCCATTCGAGGAAAAGCTCCAGGCCGCCCATTTCGTCAAAAGGTTCGTTATAACGCAGGTTCATGTACATGATCATTCGGGCAACATCACCTCTCCATTCATCACCGGGAAAAAATTTATTGCCGTCTATTAACTCATAAGATCCTTCCCCATCTGTAAAAGGGTAATTCCCCCTAGATTGATTTACCTGAACATCTGCTGCACGCAGGTGGTGTAGGTCTCCTTTTGCGGTATTATCTACCAAAGATTGTGGATATACGTGCTCTGTATTAAAAGTCTGGGGGTCATATGAATTGCCTCCAGATAAATATTCTTCCCAGTACCTGCTTTCACCGGTATATATAAGAACAACATTGTCTGGCTTGGCTGGATCTTCATCTGCCTTGTACAGGTAATCATGCCTGTCTGTGTAATCAAGCATGTTGGTGTGCTTGGCAATGGTGCGCGTCGCCAGGTCATCATAAAGTTCCTCGTTTTCTTCCGAGAAGTCTATTCCTTCATAATAACCTACAAGGGCTTCCGGGATTTCGTAGTAAGGAGTTTCCTCTACCGGATCGGGATCTACAGGTGTTGTTACATCATCATCATCAGAACTACAGCCAATCAGGAAAAGAATGCTCAAAAAAGGTAAATAAAATGATTTTTTCATCTTAGTTTTTTAAATGTTATTGGTTTTTTCGATTGTCGCAAAATTAAAATTTATTTCCCGTTCATTACATTAAGTAATGGTAAAATTCCCCAGCTTTTATGCATTTTGGAAACGGTTTAAATAAAAAATCCTGCATTTCATTCAATAAAATGCAGGAAAATAAAAATATTAATGAGGTGGAATTACTTTTTCTCGAGTAATGCCATATAAAAACCGTCAAACCCGGTTTCGCTCGATAAGATCTTCTGATCTTTGGCAAGGCTGAAATCTTTTCCTTCTTCGGAAGCCAAGAATTTCTTCACCTGCGCTTCATTTTCTGAAGGTAAAACAGAACAGGTAGCGTATACCATTTTTCCGCCGTTTTTTACCATTTTTGAATACTGCTTCAGGATCTCTTGCTGGGTTTGTTTGATGGTCTCAATAAATTCTGGCTGCAGCTTCCATTTTGCATCGGGGTTTCGGCTTAACACCCCCAGGCCGCTACAGGGTGCGTCAATAAGAACGCGATCTGCACTTCCGTAGAGTTTTTTCACCACCTTGTTAGAATCAATCACCCGTGGCTCAATGTTGTGAGCCCCTGCCCGGCGGGCTCGGCGTTTCAATTCTTTCAGTTTATTTCCGTAAATATCTGTAGCGATCAACTGGCCTTTATTTTCCATTAAGGCTGCGAGGTGCAAAGACTTTCCGCCGGCTCCGGCACAGGTGTCAACCACGCGCATTCCAGGTTCTACACCCAGGAACCGGGCAACCAATTGAGAGGAAGCATCCTGCACCTCAAAAAAGCCATTTTTGAATGCTTCTGTCCTAAACACATTCTTTCTTTCCTTGAGTTGCAGGGCATCGGGATAACTATCCAAAAATTCGGTTTCAATTTCCTCTTTTTGAAGCTCCTGTCTTAATTTTTCCCTGGTGGTTTTGAGCGTATTCACCCTAAGTATCACGGGAGCCTGCTGGTTAAGAGCGTGAATTTCCTTTTCCCAGGTTTCTTCACCCAGCTCCTGCACACCCATTTCATCGAGCCAGTCGGGCACAGATTCCCTGAACTTTCTAATTTTACTTAATTCGTCGAATTTTCCTTTGATTCGGCGGGTGGGAACAGGTTCAATCTGCTTCCAGTCAGTCGGAATTTCGATTCCTCTTAGAGTCGCCCAAACTGCAAATAGCCTGAAAAGATTTTCCCTGGAATATGGAGCTTTAACTTCGGCTATTTCAGAATAAAGGCGCTTCCAGCGAACAATATCGTATGTGGTTTCAGCAATAAAGCTTCGGTCCCGGGCACCCCAACGTTTATCGCGTTTCAGTGTTTTTTCGATCACCTTATCGGCATAAGCTCCTTCATTAAATATTTCACTAAGGGCATCAACGGTAGCAAAGACCAAATTTCTGTATAAGCGCATAAATTTCATTTAAAGGCACAAAGGTAAGCTTTTTAAACTTCGGAAAAATCTATCTTTACCTTCAAATTCAGGTTATGAAGCGTATAGGTTTTCTTCTTTTTATAGTAATAATCGGGTGTAAATCAGATCCTAAAAGTGAACAGCAGCAGGAAGTTGTGAGGGAACGGCAGGCTTTTACTGAAGTTGAAATTGACATGCTGCTCGAAGATTCCATCAGCATCAGGGCTATTGAGATCATGGGTAACGATGTGGCTTTTGCAGGCTCTAACGGGGCTTATGGTATTTACAATTCGGCTAAAGATGAGGTGCGGGTAAGCCGGCAGCAGTACGATTCTATCTTTCCCGAATTTAGGGCTGTGGCAGGAACTTCCGAAGATTTTTTTATGCTGAGCGTCGCAAATCCGGCACTTTTGTACAAAACAGGTGACAGCGGACAAATGGAACTGGTGTATAAGGAAGAAGGTGAAAAAGTCTTTTATGATGCCATGTGCTTTTGGAACGATAAAGAAGGTATAGCGATGGGAGACCCTGTTGAAAATTGCCTGTCTATCATCATAACCCGAGATGGCGGGAAGAGCTGGAAAAAACTTCCCTGTGATCAACTCCCAAAAGCTGTTGAAGGCGAAGCAGCCTTTGCAGCGAGCAATGCAAACATTGCGGTAGAAGGGGAGAAGGCCTGGATACTTTCAGGTGGGGCGAAATCAAGGGTCTTTTTTACGCCCGATAAAGGTAAAAGCTGGGAAGTTTTCGATACGCCGCTGGTGCAGGGAAAAAGCACCCAGGGCGGGTACGCTATAGATTTTTATGATGAACAAAAAGGCGTAATCATTGGGGGCGATTACACCGCTCCTGAAGAGAATACTGCCAATAAAGCCGTGACTACAGATGGTGGCAGGACCTGGAGCCTCATTGCCAATGGCCAGGATCCCGGCTACAAGAGCAGTGTACGTTACATTCCGGGTGGTGATGGAAAAGAAATAGTGGCCGTGGGATTTACAGGTATTTCCTATTCTAAAGATGCGGGTGAGAGCTGGCAGCAACTTTCACCCGAAGGTTTTTACACCATCAGGTTCCTAAATGACAGCGTGGCTTACGCGGCAGGAAAGAACAGGCTGGCAAAATTAAAATTCAGGTAAAAACAAATGATCCGGCACCTTTCGGCAACCGGACCATTTTCAACTAACCAACCAAAAAATCCAACTATTTTTTTGATTCTTTCCGCTGGCGGTACTCCAGCATCATCTTGTGATTAAATTCATCTTCCACCTTTTTTAGCTGCATAATCCTTCGGGCACTAAAAATTTGTTTGAGATCGTTGTAGTATTTCTTCTTTAACAGGTAGTCTTCCCGTTCCAGTGCAACATATTCGTCGAGTTTGGCATTTGCCTTATCTTCAGAAATGCACTCAATGTTCTCAACCTCGGCTCTTTCCTGCCGGTAGAGCTGCCTGCGTTTCTCAACATATTCGTTATAAACAGGCCAGAATTGCTGGGCTTCCCGGGCTGTTAAATTCATGCCTTCAGTAATATAGGCGGTCTTGAGGGCTTTTATCTTCTCGCGGTGCTCATCCTTATCCTGCGCCACAGCGTAAATACTGGCATTAAGAAACAGGATTATGAATAAAATCTTTTTCATGTTAATCTTCATTAAGTAGAAGTGCCGGTTCTTCGATATTCTCATTCAAATATTCCAGGAGGGCTTCTTTGTCAATATTGGGGTTTGCCGAAGCAGTTATTTCATAAGGTGCATAATTCGTCTCGTTCGGGTTATCGGTGTCCAGAGTCTCCAAAAGGTAATTTTCAACCGCAGTAATATTGAGATCTTCAAAACCCAGCTCAGTGTTGTTGTTAAAGAGCACTGCACTAAATAGAATAGCCACCACTGCTGCAACACTGGCCACGTAAGACCAGGTTTTCCTGTTGAAAAGAGAAATGATTTTCCCTTCTTTTGGAGGAGTTTCCAGCTTTTCAAATACTCTGTCGCTAAGCTGCTCAAAATAATCACTGGGCACCTTGAACGGGTTGTCGCCAAAATGCTGCTTATCCCCGGTCACGCGAGACATCATACGGGCTTCAAAGTCCTCGAAATAGCCGTCAGGGACTTTAAATCCAGATTTGTTCTTATATGGTAACCCTTTCTTTTTCATTTAATTATTTGACTGAAAATTCATCCAAAGGTTTAAGTCTGTTTCAAAAAATCTTCAATTTTTTTGGTCGCATGGTGATAAGAAGCCTTCAAAGCGCCTTCGGAAGTACCTAAGATGTCAGAAATTTCTTTATACTTCAACTCCTGGAAGTACTTCATGTTAAAAACCTGTTGTTGTTTCTCCGGAAGTGTGGCAATGGCTTTCTGAAGTTTCAGCTGAATTTCATCACCTTCAAAAAATACGTCATTTTGCAGGTTGTCAATAATTTGTTGCTGAAGTTCTTCCGAACTTATTTGTTGCTTTTTGGCCCTGTTGTTCAAATACGTGATGGCCTCATTGGTCGCAATACGGTACATCCAGGAGAACAACTGGCTTTCCCCTTTAAATTTATCAATATTCCTGAAGATCTTAATAAAGGTGTTTTGCAGCACATCATCGGCATCTTCGTGGTTCTTCACAATATTGCGGCACTGCCAGTACAAACGCTCCTGGTAAAGTTCCAGTAATTCCCGAAAAGCCGCATTCCGGGATTCCGGATCCTGGAGGCGGGAGACTAATTTTTCTTCGGAAGCATTCAAAATGGGAGCGTAATTTTAAGCCGATAAAGATAGCAGGAAATCCTTAAAAAACACGAATTGCTGAAGGGATAAGGATTACCTCAAACATCGATGAAATACACAAAATATAGGATAAAATACACAAAATATTTTTTTATATCAATTTTTGTAGTATCTTCACAAAGTGAAAAAGTAAATCTTTTTTGCCCCCGATTTTAAGAACCGTTTCACCACAACTCCCCCAAGTGGTGCGGAATTTGAAAAATGGATGACCTACTCATCCATTTTTTTTTGTTTAAAATAGATCCTACAAAAAGAGAGGGGTTCCAAAAATGGCATTTTTGGAACCCCTCTCTTTTTCTGTTTACGAGCTGCTACTCGAATGACTGCATCTCTACTAATTTCTGATAAACAGCCTTTTTTGCCAGTAGCTCCTCGTGTTTTCCCTGTTCCACGATCTGGCCTTTTTGCATCACCACAATTTGATCGGCATTTTGGATGGTTGAAAGCCTGTGGGCAATCACAATGGATGTCCGGTTTTTCATCATGTTTTCCAGGGCTTTTTGTACCAGCCTTTCACTTTCGGTGTCTAAGGCCGAGGTAGCTTCATCGAGGATCATGATTGGCGGGTTTTTAAGCACAGCCCTTGCAATGGAAAGCCGTTGTTTTTGGCCGCCACTCAATTTATTACCGCTGTCGCCTATATTGGTTTCAAGGCCCTGGGGCAGGTCTTTCACAAACTCCCAGGCATTGGCAATCTTTAAGGCATCAATGATCTCTTCATCGGTGGCATTGTCTTTTCCGAGCCCCACGTTGTTGCGGATGGTATCATTAAAGAGGATGGAATCCTGGGTAACGAGGCCCATTAAATTCCGCAGGGATTTTTTTGTCATTTCCCGAATGTCTATCCCGTCGATCTTAATAGCTCCTTCATTTACATCATAAAAGCGGGTGACCAGGTTGGCTATGGTAGATTTTCCACTTCCCGATTGTCCAACAAGGGCAACTGTAGAACCCTTAGGCACAGAAATGCTGAAATGCTTCAGCACATTTTCTTCTTCATATTTAAAAGAAACATCATCAATTTCTATTACCTCTTCAAAATGGCTTTTTTCAATGGCATTTTCGGCATCTTTAATATGGGTTTCGGTATCTAAAACCTGAAAGATCCTCTCGGCAGCGGCATTACCTTTTTTAACACTGTAGCTCGCCTTGCTAATTTGTTTCGCGGGGGTAAGAATGTTATAGGCCAGCCCCATAAAAGCAATAAAAGTGGCACCGTCAAGTGTTCCCTCAACCAGTACCATATTCCCTCCAAACCAGAGTATGATAACAATTACAAAGATGCCCAAAAATTCACTGGTAGGTGAAGCGAGGTTCTGGCGGTTTAATAAACTGTCTAATATGGTTTTAAGGCGATTGGTGGAATCGTGGAATTTATGCCTGAATTTATCTTCAGCATTAAAGCCCTTTACTATTTTCAGGCTTGATAAAGTTTCTTCTACCAAAGAGAGGAAATAGCCATTTTCTTCCTGCGCCTGATTCGATTTGCTTTTCAGTTTCTTGCCAATTGCCGAAATTATAAACCCTGAAATGGGCAGGAAAACAAATACAAACAGGGTAAGGGTGGGGCTCATGATGAGCATGGCCGTTATGGTAAAGATAATGGTAAGGGGTTCGCGCACCACTAATTCCAAAATAGATAGAAATGATGTTTGCACCTCGTTCACATCGGCTGTAATCCGGGAAATGGTATCTCCTTTTCTTTTTTCGGAAAAATAGGATACCGGCAGCACGAGAATCTTGTCGTAAATGGCATTACGCACATCGCGCAGCACCCCATTCCGAAGAAAGGTGATGAAGAAGGCAGCGAGATAGCCAAAAAGGTTTTTTAAGAAGAACAGAACTACAACAATTCCGCAGACGAATAGGAGGGCTGTGACTTCATCTTCATTAACACGGCGGGTAACCTCGTAGTTGAAGAATTCAACCATGTAATCTTTAATATTCCCCAGGCCGGCCCAACGCGGTTCTACAGCCACTCTTTTGGTCTTGTCAAACAGGATCTGGATCACCGGGATGAGCGCCAGAAAAGACATGGTGCTAAAGAGCGCGTAGAAAACGTTGCAAATAATGTTGAGGATCGCGAACCTTTTGTAAGGGATCGCGAACCTCATAATCTTCTTAAAATAATTCATGTAGGGTGGCTTAAGCCAGTTTTAAATCTGATTTTACAGCAGCAATTTTTTCTGAAAGCTCTTGTTCAACTTTTTCAAATTCGCTGATATTTTCCAACGGCGCATTTACGCTGATGTAGAACTTGATCTTGGGTTCGGTTCCACTGGGGCGCGCAGCCACCTTGGTCCCGTTTTCAGTATAATAGATCAACACGTTAGACTTCGGAATGTCGAGGGTTTCAATCCGGGTATCGGTGAGGTCATAATGAAAAGCTTTTGAGCTTTCATAATCTTCAACCAGCACCACTTTTTCGCCATTGATCTCAGACAGCGGGTTGTCTCGCAGGCTCACCATCATATTCTTGATCTGCTCGGCACCGTCTATTCCTTTTTTGACCAGGGAGATCAATTCTTCCTTGTAAAAGCCGAATTCTTTGTAAAGCTCCAGCAGTTTTTCGTAAAAAGAAATCCCGTTGGCTTTCATTTGGGCAGCTATTTCACAGGCCAGGAGGGTAGAGGTAGCGGCATCTTTGTCGCGCACAAAATCTCCAACCATAAACCCAAAGCTCTCTTCGCCGCCTCCTATATAATTTAGACCGGGATTATCTTTGATCATTTTTGCGATCCACTTAAAGCCGGTAAGCCCTTCTTTATACTGCACGCCATAACTTTCGGTCACTACCCTCATCATGGGGGTAGAAACAATGGTACAGCCTACAAATTCACGGCCTTTAATTTTGTCCTGTTTTTTCCACTGTTCAAGCAGGAACCAGGTCATGACCAGCATGGTCTGGTTTCCGTTCAAGAGCTCCATTTCACCTTTCAGGTTTTTCACGGCAACTCCAAGTCGGTCGCCGTCAGGATCTGTACCTATAACTATATCGGCATTGATTTCTTTAGCTTTTTCCAACGCCATTTTAAGGGCTGCAGGTTCTTCGGGGTTTGGAGATGCTACCGTGGGGAAAGTACCATCGGGTTCTGCCTGTTCTTTAACAATATTTACATTTTTATAACCGGCGGCTTCCAGCACTTTTGGATTGAGCTTTATAGCCGTACCATGAAGTGAAGTGAAGACGATATTCAGGTTGTCTTTGGCTTCCTGAGGGGTGTCAAAACTGCCATTTTTGACAGATGCTTCCACAAATGCCTTATCAACTTCAGTATCTATAAGTTCAATGAGGTCTTTATTGGCTTCAAATTTCACTTCGGAATATTGAAGGCTGGCGATTTCTTCCACGATCTCTTTGTCTTGTGGAGGCACAAGTTGCCCGCCGTCCTGCCAGTACACTTTGTAGCCGTTATATTCTGGCGGATTGTGTGATGCGGTAAGCACGATTCCGCAGTGGCAATTGAGGTGTTTCACAGAAAAAGAAAGTTCGGGCGTAGGGCGTAATTCAGAAAAGAGAAAAACTTTGATGCCGTTTGCCGAAAATACATTGGCCACCACCTGTGCCAGTTCCCGACTGTTTTGGCGGCAATCGTAAGCGATAACCACTTTTATGTCTTCTTCGGGAAATTGTCTTTTAAGGTAATTTGAAAGTCCCTGGGTGTTTTTACCAAGGGTATATTTGTTGATCCTGTTGGTGCCAACTCCCATGATACCGCGCATTCCGCCTGTACCAAACTCAAGGTCTTTGTAGAAGCTTTCCTTCAGTTCATCGGGATCTTTTTCAAGGAGTTCTTTTATGCGTGCCTGGGTCTCTTTATCAAATTCAGGATTTAACCATGATTCTGCTCGTGTTTTTATATCGTAATAGCTCATGCCAGAAGTTTTTTTTCAGAAACAAAAATAAGGATTTATGTGGTAAAGCCCGTTAAATCTCTCCTGTAGTTTCGCTAATGCGATAGCGTTCTTTGTCCCTGCTGCTTCTCAAGATCAATTCGCCTAAAAAGCCTGCAAGAAAGAGGAGTGTTCCCAGGATCATCGTGGTAAGGGAGATGTAAAACCACGGGTTATCGGTCACCAGAATGCTGGGCAGCCCCTGGTAGAGTTTGTAGAGTTTGGAAGCACCAATTACCACAGCCGAGAGGAAGCCGAAGAAAAACATGAGCACGCCCAGGGCGCCAAAAAGGTGCATGGGCCTGCGTGCAAAACTGGACAGGAACCAGATGGTGATGAGGTCAAGAAAACCGTTGATAAAACGCTCGGCCCCAAATTTTGTTTTTCCGTATTTTCTTGCCTGGTGCTGTACTACTTTTTCGTCTATACGCGAGTAGCCGGCGTTCTTCGCAAGTACGGGAATGTAACGGTGCATCTCGCCGTAAACATCAATATTTTTTACTACAGCTTTGCGATAGGCTTTTAGCCCGCAGTTAAAATCGTGCAGCTTTAGGCCAGAGGTTTTTCGGGCGGCGGCATTGAACAATTTTGACGGGAGGTTTTTGGTAAGCACGGCATCATAGCGCTTCTTTTTCCAACCCGAGATAAGATCAAAATTTTGTTTGGTAATAAGGTGATATAATTCAGGGATTTCTTCAGGATTGTCCTGGAGGTCGGCATCCATGGTAATGATCACGTCGCCTTCAGCCTTATCAAAGCCCACGTGGAGGGCCTGGGATTTTCCGTAGTTGCGGTTAAACCTGATTCCTTTAACGCCGGTATCTTCCGCAGCAATTTTTCTAATGACTTTCCAGGAATTATCTGTACTACCGTCATCTATAAAAATGATCTCGTAAGAAAAAGAATTGGACCGCATCACCGATGCGATCCAATTATATAGTTCATTTAAAGATTCTTCTTCGTTGAGAAGAGGGATGACAATAGATAACTGCATTTAAATGTGTTTATACTTCGTAAGGCCTGTTCTCCTTCATGATAAGCCCGGCGATCAATCCTATAATCAATCCTCCAAGCATATACAGTACAAGGCCACTGGCAAAGATAATCCATGGAGATTGAAAAGTAGCACTCATTTCCAATGCATCGTCAATTTGTGCATCGGTCATATTAGGGAATTGTTCTACCATTTGTTCCCTCTGCATTTCAGACATCTGCAGCATATAGTCGGGTTCAATTACCGTAGAGAGTAGAATAGACCAAACGCCGCCAATAATTGCCGCAATAAGTCCTATTCCCACCGCGACCTTTATAGCTTCACCCAGACTAAGAAAACCAGCATTTTCCGTTTTAAATGCTTTGATTCCATATACCATAAATGCTATTAGAAGTGCCAGGGTAACGATGGAGAAAGACCAGTGTGGGGCAATATGGTTGTTGGTGACGTACATAATAACGCCTAAAACAACCAGTGCAACCCCTAAAAGAAGACCGTAATTAAGAACAAATTTGCGTGCTGTTGCTTGTTGTGTTTCCATTGTAATTATATTTGTTGGTTAATTACGATTAGTAAGCAAATATAACAAAACGTTACACTCGTGCTGCTGCTTTCTTTATAGCTGAAAATTAGAGAAGAAATACTTGCTGATTTAGAAAAATTAATTAAATTTGCAGCTCGAAAAAATTACAAGATTTTAAAGAATAAAGAGATGAAGCAGGGAATCCATCCGGAAAATTATAGATTGGTAGCTTTTAAAGACATGTCAAATGACGAGGTTTTTATCACCAAATCTACCGCGAACACAAAAGAAACTATTGAAGTTGATGGTGAGAATTATCCTTTGGTGAAGTTGGAGATCTCCAGAACTTCTCACCCATTCTACACCGGGAAAGCCAAATTGCTGGATACTGCCGGTCGTATTGACAAGTTCAAGAACAAATACGCGAAATTCAAAAAGTAATTTTAGCGTCATTATAATTTACAAGCCTCCTTACAGGGAGGCTTTTTTTTTGTTATACTTTTTTAAAATTTCATGTGTTTTTTTAAAAAACTGTACTTTTAGGCCCATAAAAGAAAAACAGATGAATTATATTCTCTTTGACGGCTCTGCCCGTGCCCATTTGCTGCCATTCACTTTTACGCGCCCTGTGGCCGAAATTAGAATTGGGATCTTAACCATTCGGGAAAAATGGGAGAGATATTTAAACACCACTACTTCTACAATTACCGAAGATTACCTTTCTGAAAAATGGCCAATGGTAGAGATGGAAGAGAACATTATGATCAATGCTTCTTTTTTGCCCACACCCGAACTTGTGGAGCAGGTAAAGAACCTGCAACCCGGCGAAGGGATTTTTCACGAAGAAGATATCGTTGCATTTCATGCCTACGAAGAACAGGAGGTAGATTTTGACGACTGCAAACATATCGAGCTTGAAGGAAAACCGGTGGTTGTGGAGCATACATGGGATATCTTCAGGCTGAATGGAGAAGCTATTACTGCCGATTTTGAACTGCTGGTACAGGATCGTAGCAGTCAGAAGTTATCTCCTACCAACCAGGTAATAGCCCCCGAAAATGTCTTTTTAGAGGAGGGGGCAAAGGTAGAATGTGCTATTTTAAATGCTTCCGAAGGTCCTATCTATATTGGAGCTGATGCCCAGATTATGGAAGGCAGCATTGTGCGGGGCCCATTCGCGTTAGGAGATCACGCTATTGTGAAAATGGGGGCTAAGATTTACGGTTCAACTACAGTGGGGCCGCATTCCAAAGTTGGGGGAGAAGTGAATAATTCTGTCATTTTTGGATACTCAAATAAAGGGCACGACGGTTATCTTGGCAATTCGGTGCTGGGGGAGTGGTGTAACCTGGGGGCCGATACCAATACTTCAAACTTAAAGAACAATTATGCCGAAGTGCGCCTGTGGGACTACGCCACCGGCAGGTTTGCGCATACAGGACTTCAGTTTTGCGGACTCATGATGGGAGACCACAGCAAATGCAGTATCAATACCATGTTCAATACAGGTACCGTGGTTGGTGTGAGCGCCAATATCTTTGGGGCCGGTTTTCCGCGGAATTTCGTGCCCAGTTTTAGTTGGGGCGGAAGCGGCGGTACTACTACCTACCAAACCTCCAAAGCTTTTGAAGTAGCCGAAAAAGTCATGGAAAGAAAAGGCCTCGAGTTTTCAGAAGAAGAGAAAGCGATCCTGGAGCAGGTTTTTGAAGACACTAAAAAATACAGGCGCGATTGATGTTAAACGATCAGTATGCAGTGTTCAGGTGCCCGTTTTGATTACTGTGGTGTCCTATATTTCTGCTAATTGATCATCGCAAATTGATCCTTGATTCAGCCAATTGTTCATTGAATTAAAGTTGGTATCTTTGCAGCCTCTAAAATGTCATTTTTAGAGGCTGTTATATTTAACTGAAATTCTGAAGCCTGGCCTTTAGAATCGTGAATGAGAAGAAATGGAAGATCCCAAAAAAGTAGCTTTTTATACCCTGGGTTGTAAGCTGAATTTTTCTGAAACCTCTACCATTGCCCGATCTTTTAAAGATGAAGGCTTTGTGCGGGTAGATTTTAGCGAAGCAGCTGATATATATGTGATCAATACCTGTTCGGTTACCGATAATGCCGATAAAAGGTTCAAGACCATTGTAAAGCAGGCCCAAAAAGCCAATGAAAATGCTTTTGTGATAGCTGTGGGCTGTTATGCGCAGTTAAAACCCGAAGAGCTGGCAGCTGTAGATGGGGTAGACCTGGTGCTTGGTGCAACCGAAAAATTCAAGATCACCAATTACCTTAACGACCTCACCAAAAATGACATGGGAGAGGTACATTCCTGTGAAATCGGGGAAGCCGATTTTTATGTAGGCTCTTACTCTTTTGGGGACCGCACAAGGGCTTTTTTGAAGGTGCAGGATGGATGTGATTACAAATGTACTTATTGTACTATCCCTCTTGCGCGGGGCATTTCCCGAAGTGACTCTTTGGAAAACGTGCTTGAAAATGCGAAGAAAATAAGTGAAAAAGGCATTAAGGAGATTGTGCTTACGGGTGTTAATATTGGGGACTACGGAAAAGGTGAGTTCGGGAACAAAAAACATGAGCACACTTTTCTTGACCTGGTAAAAGGTCTGGATACGGTAGAAGGAATAGAAAGGCTTCGCATTTCTTCAATAGAGCCCAATCTGCTGAAGAACGAGACTATAGATTTTGTTGCGCAAAGCAAAGCATTTGTGCCTCATTTTCATATTCCGCTTCAAAGCGGCAATAATGAAGTACTTAAGGCAATGCGCCGCCGGTACATGAAAGAACTCTACGTAGACCGGGTAGAAAAGATCAAAGAAGTAATGCCCGATGCCTGTATAGGTGTAGATGTAATTGTAGGCTTTCCGGGAGAAACCGATGAATATTTTATTGATACCTATAATTTCCTGAACGAGCTGGATATTTCTTACCTCCACGTGTTTACTTATTCGGAAAGGGAAAATACCCCGGCGGCAGAAATGGAAGCAGTAGTTCCTTTAAAGGTGCGCAAAAAGAGGAGTAAAATGTTGCGTGGCCTCTCTGCTAAAAAAAGACGGGCTTTTTATGAGACCCAATTAGGCAAGACAAAAACTGTCCTTTTTGAAGGAGAGAACAAAGAAGGCTACATTCACGGCTTTACAGAGAATTACGTAAAGGTGAAAACTCCGTGGGATCCTGCACTGGTCAACACCCTGCACCAGGTAGAGCTGCAGAAGATTGGAGAAGATGGAATTGTTCGCTTCTCTTATGTCGAAGAAAAGGCAGTGGTCTAGATATTGATGCCTACAGGCAGCATGCCTTTGTATTTTCGGCGGTTCTTTCGCATGAATCTCGCAATGGTAGGGCTGGTAGGCATTACTCTTATTTCCCGTTCTTTAATGATGTCCAGAACTTTCTCTATAAAAGGTTCCAGATAGCCTTTTTCCTTAAGCTGATCACTCATTTCAAGTTTGGTCAAAAAGATCTTGCGGTCCTGGTTTGCGTATTCAATCTTGGCTAATTCTCCTTCAACCTGAAGTTCAAATTGACGAAGAAATTCATTGTCATTAACAGATAGCTGAGGGTTCATATGTATGTTTTTTATTAGAGTATCAAAATATCAGCCGTTTTTTTAAGTTATAGAGCTTGATGTTGGCTGAGAGGCCGAAGCCTTCGGGGGAAATTTTAATTAATTCTTGATCTGAAGCGCGTAATTTCCCTTAAATTTGAATGTAAAGTTAACGATTTTTGAGCACATTACGGCTGTAGAACCTGCTAAAGTATGGTGAAAGACCCACTTATCCACGTTTACTGTATGCCCGGCCTGGCCGCCAACCCCAGTATTTTTGAAATGATAAGGCTGCCCGAAGACAGGTTCAAGATCCACTGGCTTGACTGGGTGCTTCCAAAGCCAAAGGAAAGTTTAAGGGAATACACGAAGAGGTTGAGCATAAAGATTGAACATGAAAAACCGGTGCTTATCGGTGTATCCTTTGGCGGGGTTATTGTTCAGGAAATGGCCCAGTTTATAAAGGTGCGGCGGGTAATTATTATTTCCAGCGTAAAAAGTGAAAATGAATTGCCACGCCGCATGAGGTTCGCCCGCTGTACAGGTGCTTTTAAAATTTTACCCACCTCTCTGGTGCGCCATGTAGATGCTTTGGAGAAAATTGCGCTGGGCGATTTTGCGACCAAACGAGCCAAGCTTTACAAAAAGTATCTTTCGGTCACCGATACACGTTATCTCGACTGGGCGATAGAACAGATGGTTTGCTGGGAGAGGCAGGAGCCTTACCCGGGTGTGGTGCACATTCACGGCGACCGGGATGAGATATTCCCTTACCGGTATATTGACGGGTGTATTACTGTGCCGGGAGGCACGCACGTGATGATCATTAACCGGTTTAGATGGTTTAACGAACACCTTGAAGAGATCATCACAACCGGAAAACTGGAAAAAAAGAAAGAAAAAGAAATACATACTTAAAATGAAACTGAAGAATATTTTTATTGGAGGAAGCCTGCTGGTGGTTTGCGGTCTTGGGATCAATGCGGTACAGGATGCGCCCAGTGATGAGAACCAGGAAAAAAAGATTGCAAATGATTATAATGTATATGCTTTGCCCATGCCCGAAGACCTCGAATTTGCCGGGGAAAAGGTGCCGGTAGAAATCCCCGATGTCTACGAAAGAATGGACCGGGAGCTCCTGGTAAATACTTATTGGCAATCCAATACTTTGTTGTTGCTTAAGCGGGCAAATAAATACTTTCCTGTAATAGAACCAATTCTTGCCGAACACGGGGTGCCCGACGATTTTAAATACCTGGCCGTGATAGAAAGCAGCCTTACCAACGCAGTGTCTCCTGCAGGGGCCAGGGGTTTCTGGCAGATTATGGAGAGCACCGGTAAAGAGTATGGGCTGGAGATCAACGATAATGTTGATGAACGCTACAACATTGAAAAATCAACCCACGTAGCCGCCGAATATTTTAAAAAGTCAAAAGAGCGATTTGGGAACTGGACGCTTGCCGCCGCCGCATATAACGCCGGTAATTACGGGGTAGACAGGCAGCGGGAACGGCAGGATGTAAGCGATTATTACGACCTGCTCCTGGGTGAGGAGACCGGGAGGTATATCTTCAGGATCCTGGCTTTAAAAGAAATCATGGAAAATCCGCAGCAGTACGGGTTTAACTTCAGGCAAAAAGACCTTTATCAGCACATCCCTTCTTATAAAGTAAAAGTAGATACCGCAGTGACCGATTTTGCACGCTTCGCCCAGAATTTCGGAATCAATTACAAGATCCTCAAAATTCACAATCCGTGGTTAAGGGAGGCGCACCTCAATAACCGGTCCCGTAAAGAATATCTGATTGAACTTCCCGAAGAAGGTTATTACCCGGCTCCATAGCGATATGGGTTTTGGGGTGGAATCTGAATGTAATAAGTTTCCCTCTCCTTCAGGATTATGGGAAAACTGTTTTTTCAGCAGTAATGTAACGGCTGCTGTTTTCCATTAATAAAAGGGAAATGGCGCTCGATAAAGAATCGTAATTGAGGGCGAAAGATTTTTCGAATTCAATTCCGAAGGGATGGGAGACCTTTCTTCGAATGTCCAGGATTTTTTTACCGCTGTCCAGCAGAAAGGAAGTAGGCAGCCCCAGGGAGTGCTTCATCATTTTTACAACATACGGGCTGTTGTTTTGCAGTTCATCTACGTACAGGATCTTTATGTTTTTGTGGTACTTTTTGGCCAGTTTTTTTGTGGTCTCGAAGTTGTCCCAGAATAGGATGATAAAGTCTATCTGCTCCCCGTATTTTTCTGAAAGTTTATTGAGTGCCGGAATTTCGCCCTCGGTGGGAATGATCCACGAGGCGTAGGTGGTAAGATATACTGGTTTTTCAAACTCGTTGAGATAAACCGGCTTCTTTTTCAGGTTTGTTACCCTGAAATTATCGAGTACAGAACCTTTAAGTCCGTAATTCACCAGAGAGTCGAACAGCTCGTCTGCACGGGCTATATTTTTGTCACGGTAAGCTTTATCGGCGTGTTTGTTGTACTTGGGAAGGTGGATGGCAAGAGCTTCAGAAAAACTTATCTCATCCTCCTGGGCATGAGCCAGTAAGAAGAAAGATAGCGTAAAGAGAAGTAGTAAAGCTCGCTGCATGTGCCGGGAATCCAAATTCTGCACTAAGTTACAGAACGCGGCGTCCCGGCTAAAATAAACTCGTTTAACTACAGGTATAATAGTTGAAATACAAAGCAGGAGAAGAGGAAAAAGCTCCTTGGAAGCGGGGTTTCAAAAATGGCAAATTTAGATCTTTTTCATCTGCTGCTTCATCATCTTGATCTGTTCATCAAGCATATTGTGTTTGTCGAGTTTTTTGGCTTCCTGTAGCAGCATTTGTGCCTCTCTCTTTCTTCTTTTGGTCATGGCGATGCCCGCAAGGTTGAGTTTTGCCATGGCGAGGTCCTGTTTCATTGAAAGTCCCAGTTTCACGGCGCGTTTAAAGAACTTTTCGGCCTGTGTGATGTTGGTTTGGGAGACCATTAAACCGTGTAGGTACCAGTAATATCCCTGTTGCTTTTGAGTAAGTGCTTTTTCGGGGTCCTTTATTTTATCGAGCCATTTTTTGGCTCCTGCAAAATCCTGCTTCCTAAGCCTCAAAAAGGCCATCAGGATCATTTCATTCTTGTAATAGAGGAAAATAAATATACCTGCCAACAGTAATAGGAAAAGCCCATTTCCTATATTGCCTTCAAAAAATTGCCAGACAGCAACAATAACAAGGATAGCAGTAATTATTAATTTATAGATTTTATTGAACATTTGCAGTAAATTTTAAAAACCGCAAAGGTAAGAAAAACAATTGGGAATTATTTTAAATAAGGGTTTGCCTAAGTAAAAACTCTTTGTATATTTGCCCGCAGTTTTAAGAGGAGGTCTTAAGGCTGTTTTTCAAAGCGATTTCAAAGAAGATTAAAGATAATTATCATGAAAAGAACGTTTCAACCATCTAAGAGGAAAAGAAAAAATAAGCACGGTTTCAGAGAGCGTATGGCAAGTGTTAACGGAAGAAAGGTGCTTGCTCGTAGAAGAGCAAAAGGTAGAAAGAAATTATCTGTTTCCTCTGAGCAAAGGCACAAACACTAGATGATAATTCCTCTAAATAATAAAGGTGTTGCTTTTTTAAGTAACGCCTTTTTTTATACCCTGTAGGTTCCTATTTTTACAAACACCACACAAAGATTTTCTCATGCCAAAGAACGAAAACCTCAAAAAAATACTGATTATTGGTTCTGGCCCCATTGTAATTGGTCAGGCCTGTGAATTTGATTATGCCGGTGCACAGGCACTTAAGTCGTTGCGCGAAGAAGGAATTGAAACCGTCCTTATAAATTCAAACCCTGCCACCATCATGACCGACCCTTCTATGGCCGATCATGTGTACCTGAGACCCCTTACCACAAAATCTATTATTGAGATCTTAAAAGATCACCCCGATATTGATGCAGTGCTTCCTACCATGGGAGGGCAAACGGCACTAAATTTATGTATAGAGGCCGAGGAAAAAGGAATCTGGAACGATTTTAATGTTAAGTTGATTGGGGTAGATATTGATGCTATCAATATTACAGAAGACAGGGAAAAGTTCAAGCAGTTAATGGTACGCCTGGGAGTAGGTGTGGCCCCTGCACAAACAGTGACTTCTTTCTTAAAAGGGAAGGAAGTGGCGCAGGAATTTGGTTTTCCGCTGGTAATACGCGCTTCGTTTACCCTTGGGGGGAGCGGTGCCTCTTTTGTACATAAAGAAGAAGATTTTGATGAACTGTTAACAGCCGGCCTTGAAGCTTCCCCTATTCATGAAGTGCTTATAGATAAAGCCCTTTTAGGCTGGAAAGAATACGAGCTGGAGCTGCTGCGCGATAAGAACGATAACGTGGTGATTATTTGTTCTATCGAGAACATGGACCCTATGGGAATACACACCGGAGATTCTATTACGGTTGCCCCGGCCATGACCCTTAGTGATACCTGTTTCCAGAGAATGAGAGACCTGGCTATCAAAATGATGCGGAATATTGGTGACTTCGCCGGAGGTTGTAACGTGCAGTTCGCGGTAAGCCCCGACGAAAAAGAAGAGATCATGGCCATTGAAATTAACCCGAGAACTTCAAGGTCTTCGGCTCTTGCTTCAAAAGCCACGGGTTATCCCATCGCCAAGATTGCGGCTAAACTTGCCATTGGTTATACGCTAGACGAACTTCAGAATCAAATTACCAAATCAACCTCGGCACTTTTTGAGCCTACGCTCGATTATGTGATCGTGAAAATACCGCGTTGGAATTTTGATAAATTTGAAGGTAGTGACCGCACCCTTGGGCTGCAAATGAAATCTGTGGGCGAGGTGATGGGAATAGGAAGATCTTTCCAGGAAGCCCTGCACAAGGCCACTCAGTCGCTCGAGATCAAAAGGAACGGCCTGGGTGCCGATGGCAAAGGGTATTCCAACTATGATGTAATTCTGGAGAAGCTGAAATTCGCCAGCTGGGATAGGGTTTTTGTGATCTATGATGCCATTCAGCTGGGAATTCCGTTAACCAGGATTCACGAGATCACAAAAATTGATATGTGGTTCCTCAAGCAATATGAGGAGCTGTACACCCTCGAAGTAGAAATCTCAAAATTCAGCATAGATTCTCTTCCTAAAGACCTGCTGCTTGAAGCAAAACAAAAAGGTTTTGCCGACAGGCAGATCGCCTATATGGTAGACTGTCTCGAAAGCGAGGTCTACAGGAAAAGGGAGGAGATGGGCATTAACCGGGTTTACAAACTCGTTGATACCTGTGCAGCCGAATTCAAAGCGGAAACTCCTTATTATTACTCCACTTTTGAAGCCGAAATAGAGACTAAAGAAGGAGTGAAATATGTAGAGAACGACAGTAAGGTTTCCGATAAAAAGAAGATCGTGGTGCTGGGCTCAGGTCCAAACAGGATTGGGCAGGGAATAGAATTCGATTACTGTTGTGTACACGGGGTACTCGCTGCCAAAGAGTGCGGCTATGAGACCATCATGATCAACTGTAACCCTGAAACCGTTTCGACCGACTTTGATGTGGCCGATAAACTTTATTTTGAACCTGTTTTTTGGGAACATATCTACGACATCATCCAGCATGAAAAACCTGAAGGTGTCATCGTGCAGCTGGGCGGCCAAACGGCTTTAAAACTTGCTGAAAAACTTGATCGCTACGGAATAAAGATCATTGGAACCAGCTTCCAGTCTCTTGATTTAGCTGAAGACAGAGGATCTTTTTCTAAGCTGCTTCAGGAAAATGATATTCCTTATCCCGAATTTGGGGTAGCCGAAACTGCCGATGAAGCCCTGGCCCTTGCCGATGAACTCGATTTTCCAATTCTTGTTCGGCCTTCGTACGTGCTTGGAGGCCAGGGGATGAAGATTGTGATCAACAAGCAGGAGCTTGAAGCTACTGTGGTAGACCTGTTAAGAAAAATCCCGAATAACAAGCTGCTTCTAGATCATTATCTAGATGGGGCCATTGAAGCTGAAGCCGATGCAATTTGTGACGGTGAAACCGTGCAGATTATCGGGATCATGGAGCATATCGAACCCTGCGGAATCCACTCGGGAGATTCAAATGCCCTGCTTCCGCCTTTCAACCTGGGAGATCTTGTGCTTCAGCAAATAAAAGACCACACCAAGAAAATTGCGCTGGCTTTAAATACTGTGGGGCTCATCAACATTCAGTTTGCCATTAAAGATGACAAAGTATACATCATAGAAGCAAACCCAAGAGCCTCCCGTACCGTGCCTTTTATAGCTAAAGCTTACGGGCAGCCTTATGTGAATTATGCAACCAAAGTGATGTTGGGAGAAAGTAAGGTGACCGACTTTAAATTTGAACCAAAACTGGAAGGTTACGCTATTAAACAACCTGTATTCTCTTTCAATAAGTTCCCCCATGTTAATAAACAGCTGGGGCCAGAAATGAAGAGTACCGGCGAAAGTATCTTATTTATAGACAGCCTGCGGGACGATACTTTCTATGAATTGTACTCCAGGAGAAAAATGTACCTGACAAAATAAGTCTCAAAAATGCTATTTTTGAATGCCATCTTTTTAAGATGGCATTCTTATTTACAGAGGTCTCAAAAATGTGGAATTATGAAAGAATTTATTTTAATATGCGGCGGAGTTTTCGGAACACTGGCAGTGATCTTTGGTGCTTTTGGCGCCCATGGCCTGAAGAAATACCTGGATAACGACCAGCTCAAAAGTTTTGAGACCGGTGTCAAATATCAGATGTACCACGCTTTACTGCTCATCCTGGTGGGAGTGATCTTTCCCTTTCAAGGATTATCTCAAAACTTCATGGGCTGGTTTCTAGTAATAGGCGTGATATTGTTTTCCTTCAGTATCTACGGGCTTGTGTTGTCTTCGGCAAGGGGGCGAAAAATGACATTTTTGGGACCTGTTACTCCACTAGGCGGCCTCCTGCTTGTAATGGGCTGGATCTTGTTTACCGTTAATGTAGCGGGAATTGTGGCCTCGATTTGATCCTGAAACCGTTAAAACGGTTTTTATTTTTATATGCTATTATAGCCCCGGGTTTAAACCCGGGGCTATAGAATAATCTGGAGAGTTTATAATGGTTTAACCATTTAAAAATGGTGACAACTGGAGAGATTATGAATTGAACAATCCGTAAAGTTTCAGAAAATCCTCGTATTCCTGTTGAAATGTCTTTTTTTGATGGTGTGCTTTTTGGTTCTGGATGTAGAAAGAAGTCTTCTCTAAGACAGATTCAGAAACAGAAAAAGCAGCATACCCGGTTTGCCACGCAAATTTTTGAGGTATAAGATTGTGATGGTTTATGTAATGTGAACTACTGCCTTTGATTTGCTTGATCACTTCCGAAATAGATTTTTGTGGATTGAGTAAGAACAGGCAATGAATGTGATCTGGCATGCCGTTTATAATCCGTACTGGGCAACCAGCTTCACGCAATTGCTGATTGATGTGCTGATGAATTTTATCCTCAACTGAAAGCTCAATTAAAAGACGCCGGTCTTTGGTTGACCAAATGGCATGAACCCATATTTTATTATACGAATGCCCCATTTAAAAAAATGAAAATGAAACCGTTAAAACGGTTTTTATTTTTATGTGCTATCATAGCCCCGGGTTTGAACCCGGGGCTATAGGGAAATTAATAAAAAATAATGGCTTTAGCCATTTATCTTCATACCCATAAATAGCAAAACAATTTGGCATCGTCATATGCTATGTAACCGGAAGGTCTTCTCTCTCTGGCCGCTTTCGGTATTTTTCAGCAAAAACGGCAATTACCAGTAGCTGCAGGATGTGGTAAAGCATAATGGGCAGCAGGTACAGGGCGTTTGCTGCAGAGCTTCCGAAGATTACCTTAACCATTACCGAACCGTGTACCAGAGATTTTTTGGTGCCGCAAAATTTGGTTGTAATCTCGTCTTCCGTAGAAAAATTTAACCAGCGGGAAATTGCTCCCAGTCCAAAATAAACCACAAAGAACAATATGCTCACCATTGTGACCAGCTTTAGCAGGTCGTAAAGACCTACACTGCTGAATAATTCTGAAGAAAATGCGGTGCTAAAACTCGAGTACACAATAAGAACGATGACCGACTTATCAAATAGGCTGATCTTTTTAGAATTTTTCCGGGCGAGATCTCCTAAAAACTTCTGAAGGAATAGACCAATTATCAACGGCAAAATAATCTGGAGTACCAGCTTTTGTACCACTGCCGCAAATTCAAATTGGGAGGAGGCTGCCATGAAAAGGCTCATCCAGAGAGGGGTGGCGATGATCCCCAGAAGTCCCGAAAGACTGGCATTAAAAATGGCTGTGGGAATGTTCCCTCGGGCCAGAGAGACCATGACAATAGAAGAACTTACCGTAGACGGCAGGGCCCCCAGGAAAAACAGGGCCAGCCAAAGCGACGAACCCGTGCCGCCCTCAAAGAATGGTGCAAACGCAAGGGCCAGCAGCGGGAAAAAGATGAAGGTAGTGAGTTGCACCAAAATGTGGACCTTATAATTGTACAGTCCGGTTTTAAACTCGGCAGGAGACAATTTTAATCCGTAGAAAAAGAAAATGAAGCCTATCCCCACATCGGTAATGAGCTTAAGCGGCAATACTTCGGGGCCTTGTGGGAGAAACCATGAAATGAGGATGGCAAATAGCAGCGCGGCAATGAATCCGTTAAATTTCACTACACCTCAATTTTAACGTTATAGGTTTCCACGATGTGCAGGTGCTCTTCAGAAACAAAATCGGTTTCGGTAAATTCTTTGAGGCGCACCCTTTTGTTGTCGTACCGCTTGATACTTTTTGCAAACCTGCGAATATCATCCCTGGATTTTAAAATAAGCCCCGGCACTTTGACCGATTGTCCTTTTTCATCTTTTGCAACCATGGTAAAATACGAGGAATTACAATGCTTTAGGGCACCTGTCTGGATATTTTCGGCTTCCACCCGAATCCCGATCTGCATGGAGCTGCTCCCTACAAAATTCACCGAAGCTTTCATGGTTACCAGCTCGCCAATTTCTATGGGCTTTAAAAAATCTACCGTATCTACGCTGGCGGTAACACAATAGGCCCCCGAGTGTTTGGAAGCACAGGCAAAGGCAATTTGATCGAGCAGGGACAGTACATAACCCCCGTGTATTTTTCCGTTAAAATTGGAATGTGAGGGCAACATAAGTTCTGATATGGTTACCTGAGATTCGGCAACTGTCTTGTATTTTTTGGTCATTCTAATGCTTTTGGTAAAGTAGGTTTATAATTCTCCGGGATATAACCGAAGTGGCTTTTATAATGTTAGTTTAACTGGTTCTGGTTTTCTTCCCCGTTCGCGCGGGAAAGCCATTTTTGAGACAGCTTTTGCTTGGGGGAGATCCCCAGGCTTTCCAGTTGATCTATGTCTTTGATAAGGTTTTGCTGGCCTGTGAGTTTTTTCATGGCATCATCATAGGCCGTGTTGGTAGACCGCAGCCTTTTTCCAAGGGTTTCGAGTTCATCGAGCAGCAACTTGAATTTATGGTACAAAGAAGCTGCGTGATTGGCGATCTCCAGCGCATTTTGTTGTTGTTTTTCGTTGCTCCACAAGGTGTCAATTGTCCGCAGTACAGAGAGCAGGGTGGTGGGGCTTACCAGTAAAATATTTTTTTGAAAAGCGGTGTAAAAGAAAGAACTGTCAAGATTTTGAGCCAGGTACAGGGCCGGTTCCACGGGTATGAACATGAGCACAAAATCGGGTGAATCCATCTTGTAGAGGTCCTCGTATTTTTTGGCACTAAGGTCCTGAATATGGCCGTTAAGCGAACGCAAATGATCTTTGAGGTAACGTGCCCGCTTTTCCTGGTTTTCCTCATTTACGTATTTTTCATAAGCCACCAGCGAAACTTTTGAGTCAATGACCATGCGCTTGTCTCCGGGTAAATGCAGAACCACATCGGGCAGCAGTTTTTTGCCTTCTTCGGTCTCGTGGGATTTCTGTAGAAAATATTCCCGGTCCCTTACCAACCCCGACTTCTCAAGCACGCGCTCCAAAATCAATTCGCCCCAGTTCCCCTGGGTCTTATTCTCGCCTTTTAAAGCTTTGGTAAGGTTATTCGCCTCTTCGCTAATTTTCACGTTCTGCTCGTGCAGGTATTCTAGTTGCTTGCCCAGCTGTGCGTGCCGCTCGATAAAATCATTGGAGTTTTTCTCCACTTTTTCCTCAAAAAGTTTGATCTTTTCCTGAAGCGGGGAGAGGATCTGATTGATGTTTTCTTTGTTGATGCTGGTGAATTTCTCCGATTTTTGTTCGAGGATTTTATTGGCCAGGTTCTCAAATTCTTTGCTGAATTTTTCCTGAAGTTTTTCCAGTTCCCCTTTTTGTTCTTCCAGTTTTTCCTGAAGGTTTTTTAATTCTGAAGTCCTTTCGGTTAGTTGGGTGCTTAAAATGTCTTTTTTGCCCCTTATTTCTTCACGTTCATGGCAGGCTTCCAAATATTGCCTGTTGATGGCTTCTTTTTCCTGCTTTCCCTGCTCTTTTAACTGCAGCACCTGCTCCTGAACCTGGACTTTATAATCCTGATACTGATTATTGAGCTGTTCATTTCGCTCTTTTAGCACATTTTGAATGCCTTTGCCCCTAAAATTAGCCAGCAAATAGCCTAAAAGGCCTCCAAAAATGAGGATTGCGAGGCAAATTGCCATAAAAGTGGGATCTGTCATGAGCTGAGTTTGCTCAAAGATACTATTTTCAGGTTTTTATTCTGAAGGATTCGGTGGCCCTGTCAAAAACTATAAGGTCTGAAGGAAAGATGCTCTCAAAATGCCCTTTTTGAATGAGCTGTTGGGGCGTGTCCTGTACTACCCCGTCTGGCTTCATCAATATGATCTTATCGCACAGCTGCAGGGCCAGGTTGATCTCATGGGTGGCAAAGATCACCGCTTTTTTTGTGCGCAGGCTCAGATCTTTCAGGAGTTTGAGTACCTGTGCCTTGTGGTACATGTCGAGATGGGAAGTGGGTTCATCGAGGATCATCAAAGGCGTATTCTGCGCGAGGGCACGTGAAATAAGCACTTTTTGCAACTGTCCGTCGCTTAGCTCGTGGCACTTCTTTTCCTGTATTTCTTCGATCTTAACCAGGGCCAGGGCATCTTTCACTATTTCTTTGTCGGTAGAGGTGAGGCTTCCAATCCAGTTAGTGTAGGGTTGCCTGCCAAGAGCTACCAGTTCGGCTACGCCCAGGTTCTTTGACAGGGGCTGTTGGGTGAGCACCAGGCTAATCATGGTTGCCAGCCTTTCCGCAGAAATATTTTTTCTGTTTTCGCCGTTGAGCTCAATCTGCCCCGAAAGTTCAGGCTGTATCCCGCTTAGGGTTCTCAAAAATGTCGATTTTCCCACGCCATTTATGCCTACCACCGCCACCAGTTCACCTTCAGAAACCGCAATATCAATTCCTGAAGCCACTGTTTTCTCGAACTGCTTCTTTCTGTAACCTATGGAGAGGTTTTCAGTTTTAAGGATGATATGTTTCTTATCTGCTGCTATTTCTGAAGTTTTAGAAGAGGAATTTTCTTTTTCTTACCAGGAGCCAGATCACCACGGGTGCGCCTACCAGCGAAGTTACTGCATTTATGGGCAGGGTGTGATCGCTGCCGGGCAGTTGGGCCACGGTGTCGCAGAGTAGCATGAGAATGGCACCGCCAAAGATCACGGCCGGCAACAGGATGCGGTGATCGTTCACCGGGATCACCTGCCTAATGAGGTGGGGCACTGCCATGCCCACAAAGGCTACCGGCCCTGCAAAAGCAGTGATGCTTCCGGCTAATATACTTGTCGAGATGATGAGCACGGTTCGGTTTCGGCCAATGTTCATGCCCAGGCTTCGGGCGTATTGTTCCCCCAAAAGCAGGGAGTTGAGGTTTTTTATGCTGAAGAGGGCAATCATCACTCCAAACACCCAGAAAAAACTCATGATGCCAAGTTCATTCCAGCTGAGATCGCCCACACTTCCGTAGGACCAGAAAACATACTGCTGCAGCTGTGCCGCCGGACTAAAATATGCCAGAACGCTTACCACCGCCGAGGTGAGGCTTGCAAACATGAGGCCTATAATGAGAATGGCCATGGTGTCTTTAAGCTTTACTGAAGCCAGCATTACCGCCATGAGCACGAGCAAACTGCCAAAGCTGGAAGCAATCACAACGCTCCATTGAGAAAAGACGGCCCCACCGGCAACACCTCCAAAGATAGTTGCCCCCATAAGTACCAGGGCTACGCCCAGGCTGGCACCGCTGCTCAATCCCAGCACATACGGGCCGGCTAAAGGGTTCCTGAAAAGCGTTTGCATCAGCATCCCGCTCACCGCAAGGCCAGAGCCGACCAAAATTGAGGTAAAGGCTTTTGGCAGGCGGTATTCCATAATAATGTAATGCCAGTTGGTGCTGTTAGCTTCCGAAGAAAAAAGCACTGCCAGCACTTCTTCAAAAGGGATATTTACCGATCCCAGGCTAATATTTAAAAGCCATGCCGCTACTGTTGCCCCCAACAGGAGAAATAAAACGATAGTATAGGCACGGGTATTTTGCAACTATTCCAGGGGTTTATAAAAAGTAGTGGTGTAGTTGGGGAGCAGCTGGGGATGAAAGACAGAAATCATGTCTTTCAAGACCAGATCGGGCCGTAAAGGGGCGAGCTCATAAAATATTACCCCGCCGGTACTCCCTTTTTCGCTGGCAAATGTGTAGATATCCCTGTTCTCAAAAGCCTCAAACCTTGCATAATGGGGAGAGGCCTGCAGCATTTCGGTATAAGCTGTGAACTGGCCGGGGCCCATCCAAAAATCGGCATGTGCGGCCTGGGTGAGTACGTTTTCAAAAGAAAGGGAAAGGCTGCCTGTGCCTTCTGTCTGGTCAAAAAGGTAATTGGCATGGGCATCTTTTATGAAAATGGCCTGCCAGGAATTGCCTGCGGGCAGGTACCACTGGTCCTGGTACATGGCACCGGCAACCACCTCGGGTTTGTTTTCGGCTTTTTTTGCCAGCTCTTTGGCGTTGAGGTATTCCTTTTCTATCCCTTCAAAAAAGGCATTTGCTTGATCCATTTTTCCCAGGAAGGCGCCAAAGAATTTTATCCATTCGGCTTTTCCCAAAGGGGTATTCTCTGTCCAGTCGGCGTTGAACACCACCGGGATTCCGGTTTTTTGGAGCAGGTCGAGGCTTTTGTTGCTGCCATCTACCGAAAAACCAATCACCACATCGGGCTGGAGGTTGAGCAGGCTTTCGGTATTGAGGGCTTCATTCTTGCCTATTTCCCTGATTTTGCCAGCTGCAATGCGTTTGCGGGTTTTTTCGGAAGAAATATAATCCAAACCGGGAAAGCCCACCAGCAGTTCTTCAGAATTTAAAATCTCGAGCGCCGGGATATGCGTCGTGGAAGTGACCACAATTTTTTTAACGGGAATTTGCACCCGCTGGTCAAATTTTACGTCTTGTGGTACCTTGGCCCCTTCTTCTGCCAGCAGGTACCGGTAGGTTCTGTCGGCATTGGGCCAGGGGTTCTCCACGCTAATGATCATATGGTCGTTAAAATCAACGATGTGCAGGCCCGAGGCGTATTTTACTGCTATCTCTTCCCCCTGTTTGGATAAGAGCGGAGCTTTTTCCTGTTTGTCAGATCTACATCCAAAGGAGATGAAAAGGAGTAGGAGGCTGTATATGTAGAGGCTGTTCTTCATTGGCACTTCAAAAGTAAGATTATTTAAAATTATTGAAGTAAAAAGCCCTAAAATGTTTATTTTCGCTTTGAATTTTGGTTCGATTGTTTTCTGAAGAAGTTTCAGAAAGAAAAGACATCGATTAAAAGGGAATCAGGGGAATTTGAAGTTAGAAGTACGAAGTTAGATTTACGAAGTACAGTGATTCGAATTCCGAAGCGATTATTAGTGTGAGTTACTTCTAACTTCATACTTCTAAAATCTACCTTCAAACAAGCCTGAGCTGTTCCCGCAACTGTAAGCTTAGTTCCGATGCGTCGGAATGCCTTTTGTACACTTCATACCACTGTCCTGCCAGCTAATGGGATGGGAAGGTTCACAAAAAGGACGCGAGCCAGGAGACCTGCCATTTTTCATTAATTAAAAACCTTTGGCTTTCGGGAAAAAAGCCTGCGGATGATGAAAAAAAGCATTCTCTACCTACTATTTTTGAGCCTGTTTCACTGGACGCCCTCTTTTGCCCAGCTTGACTCTATCAACTATCTCGAAGAGGTTTTTTTGAGCGATGTTAAACTTCGTGAGTTTTCAACCGGCCAAACCCTTATTAAAATTGATGATTCCGTCACTAAACTCAGCCGTCCTGCCCTAGGCGAGGTCCTGCAGTTCAATTCGCCCATTTATTTTAAGCAGAACGGGTTGGGTATGGTCTCTTCGCCCTCTTTCCGCGGAACCACGGCTTCACAAACTGCAGTTTTGTGGAACGGGATCAATATAAATTCGCAGTTCAACGGGCAGACAGATTTCAATATAATTAATACGGCAGGGGTCGATGAAGTGGCCCTGCGCGGTGGCGGCGGAAGTGTTATTTACGGGACAGGAGCCATTGGCGGAACGGTTCACCTCAACAATAGGCTTAAGTTTAACCAGGGCTTCAAAAATGAGATTTTTTTGCAGTATGGCAGCTATAACAGCCTTGATGCCAGGTACAGTTTAGAGGCCTCGGGCGAAGTGTGGAGTTTGTCTGTAGCGGGAGCAAGGAACAGCTCAGACAATGATTACGATTACCCCGAAAAAGGGGAGAACCTGAATGGGCAGTTCTACAATAACAGCCTTGATGTGGGGCTGGCCTACAAGATCGCCCCTAAAAATTACCTGCGGGCCTTCAGCAGTTTTTCTCATGCAGACAGGCATTTTTCGCTCATTAGACCATCTGAGACACCTACAAAATACCGGGATGTGAACAGCAGGAACCTGCTGGAGTGGGAAACAGGGGTTTCCAAATTTAAATCGACTACCAAGATTGCCTTTTTAGATGAAAGCTACAGGTATTATGAGAATCTGAGTTCTAAGCGCTTTTCTTTTGGAGAGGCTGAAACTTTCATTGCCCGAAATGACCTGGAATATTTTGGTTTTAAAAACCTTCAGCTAGCTTCGGTACTTTCAAATACCCATACAGCTGGCGAGGGTTCGGGTATTGATGACAACAGCCGGAATATTTTTTCCGCAGCATTTCTTCTGAAGCATCAGCCAGCACAAGAATTCTCTTATGAAGCGGGGCTTCGGAAGGAACTGACCAATAATTATGAGAGCCCGCTATTATTTTCAGCAGGAGCAAAGTACAGGTTTTCTTCTTTTTATAGCCTGAAGCTGAATGCCTCCAAAAATTTTAGAATCCCCACCTATAATGACCTTTACTGGAACCCGGGAGGAAATACCAGTTTAAGACCGGAAACTTCGCTGCAGGCCGAAATTGGCAACAGTTTTAGATGGCAGAATTTAGGCCTTGACCTTACCGCTTATTACATAGACATTCAGGATATGATAAGGTGGCTGCCCGAAAGTGGTGGAAACTGGCGGCCTCATAATGAAGATGAGGTGCGGTCTTATGGCCTGGAAGCACTTTTAGGATGGGAGAAAAAA
Source organism: Salinimicrobium tongyeongense (assembly GCF_026109735.1). NCBI lineage: Bacteria > Pseudomonadati > Bacteroidota > Flavobacteriia > Flavobacteriales > Flavobacteriaceae > Salinimicrobium > Salinimicrobium tongyeongense. The sequence continues at coordinate 2,562,016 of NZ_CP069620.1, forward strand.
GTGGGCAGCGGATTGTTAAACCTTAAAGGGATCTATGCCTATACAGCATCTGAAAACCAAAAGACCGGTAAGCAGTTAATTTACGTTCCTTACCACAAAGCAACGGCCGCTGCGGGTTATACTTATGGCAGGTGGAATTTTGATTACCAGTTCCTTTTTAATGGGGAGGTTTTCACACGTTCAGACAATGATCCAAAATACAACCTGAAAGCTTATACAATTTCAAATTTGTCCACTTCTTATGCTTTCGGCCGTGAAGGTTCATACAGGTTAGGGGCGCGGGTGAGAAACCTTTTCGATGAAGCATACCAAAACGTAGAAGACCGCTGGATGCCCGGCGTTAATTTCAATATTTATTTAAATCTTAATTTTTAATTTATGAAGCTTAGAAAACTATTCTTGTTCGGACTCCTTGGTGGGTTTTTCCTTAATTCGTGTAGCAGCGATGACGATAATGTGAACCCAGAACCCAAACCCGAAACCGGATCTTATGCCGAAGGTATCTTTGTACTCAATGAAGGTTCCCAAACTGCAGGCACTGTAACATATTTGAGCGAAGACCTTAGCACTGTAGCACATGAGATCTACCAGGCAAATAACGATGACGATCTGGGGAAATTTCTCCAGTCAATGTTCTTTCACGAGGAGAATGCGTATATCATATCTAACGGGTCAAATCTCATCACCGCGGTAGACCGTAATACTTTTGAAGTTGTTGGCAAGGTAGACAGTGGCCTCAAAGTTCCCTATTATGCAGCAGTAGTTGGTGAAACAGCTTATGTTACAAACCTGGCTGAAGTAGTAAATGCGCCCAATGATGATTACATAGCAGTTATAGATCTTAAAAACCTGGAGGTTACCGGTACCATAGCACTTAATGCTCCCGCTGCAAAAGTTTTGGCCGAAGACGGATTCATCTATGTTCAGAATTCTTCTTATGGAGTGGGCAATACCATAACTGTAATAAATTCAGCTACAAACGCAGTAGTGAAAACCCTGGAGGTCAATGACGGACTCACAGATATGGAGATAGAAAATGATTACCTGTATGTGCTGGGTACAGAAAGTTTTGAAACTATTGATCTTACCACGGGTCAAAAAGTTTCAGAGGTTATATTTACAGAAGACCTGCAGGGAGTTTCAAACCTGGAGGTTGAAGACGGTGCAGCTTATTTTACATTGGGTAATGCGGTTTATACAATGGCAGTTGGAGCTGCCGCCGGCCCTGCTGCTCCTGTTATTGAGTATACCAGTAACTCCCAATGGGGAAAAATGTACGGGTTTGAAGTAGAAGATGGGAGGATCTATATTGGGGATGCAGGTGATTTTGCTTCAAATGGGTTTATTGAGGTATATACCACTTCAGGTGAGTTTGTTAAAAAGATCAACGTTGGAGTAGGGCCAAACGGGTTTTACTTCAATGATTAACATAGAAATTTGTACATAAAAAAATCCCGCAAAAGCGGGATTTTTTCGTTTAAGCTTTTTCCAGGTCCAATTACTTCCTTGCAGGCACCTCATTGGTGTACATTCTTTGGTAAGTAGGCTGAAACATGTCGCTCTCTCCTTCAATCTTAAACCTGTCATTGAGCATCCTCTTATGTGCGGCAGTGGTAGCTTCCCCGCCAGTCTCTCCTGAAATGGCATTCAAAGCAACCTTTAGTAGCGGTTCTTCTCTATCTCCCAAAGGTAGATAGTTCAGTCCTTCTGAAGCATTGATATCGGGAGTTAATCCGTCTTCGTAATCACTTTTTCCTACAGAGTTGGCAACCTTTGAAATGAGCGGCTGGATGGCATATTTATGCGAAGGGTTGACGTTCTCTTTGGCGAACATGATGTGATTTGAGTCGTACAGCGTTCTTGAACTCTGGTATTTTCCGGCAGTTTTCTCACCAATGTGAATTACCTCAATATAAGGATCAAGGCCGTTGATCAATAATTCACTCGCCGAAGCCGAACCACGGGTGGCAATCACGTAAACCCTTCCCAGGTTAAGGCTGTTAATGGCTTCCCCGGTATGTATCTTGTCATTAAACCTGAATTTTACATATTCGGGAGCTTCCTCTTCATAGATGGCTTTCCATTTCTCATTCATAATCAATTCGGCAAGTAACTGGCCTTTAAATCCGCCGGTGATCATAGATGAAAGGTCTGAGGCTGTTTCAACCGATCCTCCTCCGTTGTACCTCAGGTCTATTACCAGTTCATCAACGCCTTCGGCCTTAAAGAAACCAAAGGCTTCGTTAAGTTGAGGGTCAAAATCTGAAGTAAATCCGTTGTACATAAGGTAGCCCACATTCAACCCGTTGTGTTTTATGACTTTGGCCAGGTGCACCGGATTTTCAGCCAGTTCTACACTTGTAAGCTGCGCTGTTTTTCCGCTTAAACCAATCATATTGTTATTAATTTCGGCATAAGAAACGCTAAAGCTATCCTGTGATAGAAGATCCCATAAATTAGCTGATGTTAGTTGTTTCCCGTTCACTTCCAGGAAAACATCGCCGCGTTTAATTCCTGCCTGGTCTGCAGGAGAACCGGGCACAACATATCGCGTGATGATAAAGGCGTCGCTTCCACCTCCAATCGTTCCATAGGCAAAAACCATCCCTGTTGTTTTCTCTATCCCGCTGTAAAGCAATTTTTCCAGCTCGGTATAATCATCCCACATAAAACTGAACCTGTCATGAGATGCTTTTAAATTTTCATAGGTCTCTTCAGGATCATCAAAACCTGTGAAAAAATCCTTTTTTTCCTGAAGGTTTTTGAAATAACCTTCCTGTAGTTCGGGTACCTCGGCTTCATACAGGTACCAATCGGCCATTGCGCGATGCATAAACAAGTCTACAGTGAAATCCCGCGCATCGGGAGTGACTTCAGGTTCTTTTTCCTGTACATCGTCATCTTTTGAGCAGGAGGTGAAAAAAATTCCCAGCAGGAATATCGGCATAAATAATCTCTTCATTTAAAATATGTTTAGTGGTGGCTAAAACTAAGATAATCGCGATTAGTACCAAAGAAAAATGCAAAATATATGTTAAAATTCAACTTTCGAGCTGCCTGGCAGATCAGGATCTTCGGTATACATCATTTGGTGAAGTAGGTCGTAACTCCTGCTTTCTCCTAACACCTCAAAAATGCCATTTTTGACGCTCATTTGGGGAATGCGTCCTTCTATGAGGCTTAACACCGCTGCCAGCAAAGGCTCCTGCGGGTCTCCCAGCACTCCCAGGTTTGTAAAATCTTCTTTAATTTCTACATCTGGCGTAAGCCCTTCGGAATAATCGGTGACATTATTGGCATTCAGGCTTTTGTAAATGAGGGGCTGTACCGCATAAGAATGACCTGTATTAACCCTGTTCCTTCGGAAGTCGGGCGAATCGTAAAGCGTGGTGGAAGCCTGAAATTTTCCGGTGGTATTTTCCCCCACCTGAATTACTTCAATATAAGGTTTGAGTCCGTGGATCACCAGCTCACTTGCCGAAGCAGTTCTTAAAGTAGTGATAAAGTAAACCCTGTTAAGCCCAAGGCTGTTAATGGCTGCGCCTGTTCTTATCTGGTCGTCAAAACGGTTGTTCAGGCTCTCGGGGGCAGTAGTTTCCAGGAAGTTCTGGTAATCTTGGTTCCACTGTTCTTTGCTGAAGATTTCGCCGGTAAACTGGCCGGTGATCATGCTTGCCAGGTCACTGGCAGTTTCAACCGAGCCGCCGCTATTGTACCGCAGGTCAACAATGAGGTCTTCTATTCCTTCAGCCTGAAAATAGCCGAAAGTATTATTTAAAACATCATCAAAACTGCCTGTAAACCCGTTGTACATCAGGTAGCCGGCGGTTCCTTCCGAAGTTTCAAGCGTACTGGCGATATAAACGGGATTGGTAGAATATTCCTCTTTTTGGAGGCTTATACTTTCACCTGTAGCCACGATTCCGCTTTCAGTAAATTCAGCCAGCTCTATGGTGTAGCTTTGCGGTTGCAGCAGCCGGGAATAATTCTCGCGGGTAAGGGCTGTACCGTCTACGCCGCTAAACAGGCCCCCTCTTTTAATGCCCTGCTCTTCGGCTGAAGTATTGGGCAAAACATAACGCACGTAACCCACTACATTTTGGGAACCCGGAGGATAAGCCACCAGGCCGTACTGCATTCCGTTTGAAATATTGATGCCGTCAAATGACCTTTCCAAAACCCTGTAGTCCTGCACCAAAAAACTGAAATCATCAAAATCGGCTACCAGGCCTTCGTAAAAAAGTTCTTCCGGAGATGAAAAGCTGCGCAAAAAGGCATTCAGCTCTTCCTGGGAGGCAAAGCGATCATCGACAAGATTGGGAACATCGGCCTTGTAGAGGTACATGTCGTTCATGGCTTTCCAGATAAAGTTTTTGATCTCGAGTTCATCTGAAGCCGTAATCACATCATCCCTATCGTCATGGCAGGCACTGGTGAGAATGATTGCAAAAAAAGATAAGAGTAATTTCAGGGTAGATTTCATAGCTTTATCCACATTGTTCAGGATAAATGTAACACGAATAAGCAAACTTTTTAAACTTTTACGGTAACAAATAAAGTTGATAGCCGTCGTAAAGGAAAGGAGCCCTAAAAAAGCCCGCCAACCCAACCAAAATGAAACAGCATACTTTCATAAGTCTCATGAAACCGGTGCAGGACAAGATGTACAGGCTTGCCTTGAGGTTACTCGTTTCAAAAGAGGCTGCTGAGGATGCAACGCAGGAAGTAATGTTAAAGCTGTGGAGCCGAAAGGAACAATTGAGCTCTTACAACAATCTGGAGGCTTTTGCCATGACGGTAACCAGGAACCATTGTCTCGATCAACTCAAACTGAAACAGAACAATAACCTGCGGATTGTGCACAGCAATTATGAATGCGGTGAAACCTCGCTACAGCACAAAGTGGAGATACAGGACGATCTCAACTGGGTAGAGAAGATCATAGCCAATTTGCCTGAACAACAAAAGACACTAATCCAGTTAAGGGAGGTAGAGCAGTATGAGTATGAAGAGATAGCCAAGATGACCCAAATGAACCAGACAGCCATACGCGTAGCCTTAAGCAGGGCCCGCAAAAAAATAAAAGAAGAAATGATTAAAAGACACCGCTATGGAATCGCAAATAATTGAAAAACTGTTAGACCGCTATTTCGAAGCCGAGACCACAGGAGAAGAAGAAACTACCCTGAAGAATTACTTTAGGTCGGAAGAGGTCGCGCCACACCTGCAGCAGTATATTCCCATGTTCTGTTTCTTTGACCAGGCAAAGACCGAGAAGCTCGAAAAAGAAGTAAGTTATGCCCCTCAACAAAAAAAGCTGAGGTTTGGCAGGAAAAAAGTGTACTCCTGGGTGGCCATAGCCGCTTCTATTGTGATCTTCCTGGGAGTGGTGGTACAGCAGGAAAACCAGGTGAGCGAGTTTGGCACCTATGAAGATCCCGAACTGGCCATGCAAAAGACCAGAGAAGCCCTTGAAATGATGTCCCTGTACATGAATGCCGGCACCGAGGATCTCGGCTACCTTGAAGAATTCAATAACACCAAAGATAAAATTGTAAAGTAACCTTAAAATCAAAACCATGAAAAAGTTCAGCCTTGCCTTACTGGCACTTATACTACCCTTTCTTTCCGGCGCCCAGTCTTTTGATAAGTACGAAAGCATGAAAGAAGTAGATGCGGTAGTGGTAACGAGCAAAATGTTCAAGTTGCTCACCAAAATAGACCTTAATGCCGATGATCCCGAAACCCAGGCTTACATTGACCTTATTGAGAACCTCAAGGAGATGAAAGTTCTTTCAACAACCAAAGAGAACATTCGCCAGCAAATGGCCCTTGATGTGGCTTCCTACATCAAAAAAGGAAGTATGGAAGAGCTTATGAGGGTTTCTGAAGATGGCAAGACCGTTCGCTTCTATTACAAACCCGGCAAAAATGACGATTATGTGAGCCAGTTGTTTATGTTCATGGAAGGCCAGGACAAAAATAAGCCCATGTCGGTCATCCTGAATATTACCGGAGAGATCAACCTTGCACAGGTGTCAAAACTGGCAAATGACTTCAAGATTCCGGGTGGGGAAGAACTCGAAAAAGTTGAAACAAATTAAGATGAAAAAGTCAGTTTTTATACTGGTGCTGCTATGCCTTGGCTTTGCTTCGTGTAATAATGAGACCAGCCTGCAGGAGTTTTATGTAGAGCACCAAAACGACAACCAGTACCTGGCGTTCGACATACCGGTGAGTTTGTTAACGGGCGATAATACCACGCTCAACGCCGAGCAAAAAGCCACTTTGGAAACCATCAGGAAAGTGAATATCCTCGGATTTCCACTGAAAACAGAAAATAAAGAAGAATATGAAACCGAAAAAGAACGTTTATCTTCTATTCTGAAAGCCGATAAATACCAGCAGCTTATGCGCTACGGCGGGGGCACCAGAAAGGCTGAACTCTATTACCTGGGTGAAGAAGACGCCATAGATGAACTGATCGTCTTTGGAAGCGACGATGAAAAAGGCTTCGGAATTGCCCGCCTTACCGGGAATGACATGAACCCTGAAGCCCTTATACGACTCCTGAAGTCTTTCGAAAAAGGAGAACTTGATGTAGCCGGATTGCCCAAATTAGAAGGCTTCCTCGATTAAAACCTTATCCTGCAAAAAAAAGAAGAGGTCTCAAAAATGCCATTTTTGGACTAGCCCCCAAAAGTTGGACGGTTTATAATTAGATTAAATTTTCTACGTGAGCTCGATATTGTATCGGGCTCATTCCATTTAGGTTTAGTCTTATTCTGTCATAATTGTAGTATTTTATATAATCTTTTATATCCTGCTTTAGTTGATCTACAGTGTTATATTGATTTAGGTAATACAGCTCAGATTTTAGAGTTCCAAAGAAGTTTTCTGCCACGGCATTGTCTAAACAGTTTCCTTTTCTCGACATGCTTTGGGTGATGTTCTTTTTCTGTAGGGTCTTTTGATATTGCTTCATTTGATACTGCCATCCTTGGTCAGAATGAAGAATAAGCCCCTGTTTTTCCTGTTTGCTACACTTATTAATCATATCCATTACCTGTTTAAAATTAGGTCTCTCAGAGATGGTAAAGCTTAGGACTTCTCCATTGAAGAGATCTATAATAGGTGATAAATAAAGCTTTTTGTCTTTGACTTTGAACTCTGTAACATCAGTTGCCCATTTTAGGTTAGGTCTATCGGCTTTAAAATTTTGCTTTAACAAGTTAGCCGCTATTTTCCCTTGGTTTCCTCTGTAGGAAGTATATTTCTTGACCCTTATCAAACTGCTGATCCCTAGCTCCTGCATGAGCTTAAACACAGTCTTGTGATTCACTACATAGCCTTTGTTCTTCAGAGTTAACTGGATTCTCCTGTACCCATAGCGTCCCTTGTGTAGATCATATATAGATCTGATTTCTTTACGAAGAACCTCATACTTATCCTGTTTACTGGCCTTTAAGTGATAGTAAAAGGTACTACGTGCCATCCCGGCATGCTTTAGTAGTTTTTCTAGCGCATGCTCTTGCCTTAATTCCTGGATGATTTGCGTTTTTCTTCTTTCTCTTTTTCTGATTGAACTAAGGCATGAAGCTTTTTTAGATAAGCATTTTCTGCTTTAAGATCAGCTAACTCATCCAAAAGTTGCTCCTCTCGGGTCATAGGTTTTTTAGGCTTTCTAGGCATAGATTTAGGTTTTCCTCGTTTTTCTATTGATAAACCTTCTGGCCCTTTCTCTTCATAAATCTTCAACCATCGCTTAAAGGTTTCCTCGGTTGGAATCTTGAAGAGCACACAAGTTTCTTGGTAAGATAGAGATTTCTCTTTCATCTCCAGAACTACTCTCGCCTTAAATTTTTCTGAATATTTATTTCTAATAGGTCGTAATCCTTTAGCACCGTGAGCCTTATAAAACCTAACCCATTTTTGCACTAATGACTTACGTAGACCATGCTTGTTACCTGTAGACCATGCTTGTTACCTACTGAATAACACGATAATCCCTTCTTGATAACTTCTAAGACTATAGTCCTTTTAAATTTATAGTCATACTTTACTCTTTTATCCATAAAAAATGCCCCCAATAAGTGTCTAACTTTTTGGGGGCACTCTATTTTTGAGACCTCTTCTTTTATAGAGTATCTTTAGTTCCAGAAATTTTTTTTACTGATCACTGCCCACTGAATTAAATTCCAGTGTAGTTCTGCGGACTTATTTGTCGCAGCTCCTGCTTGATAGCTTCAGAAACATCAAGTTGCCCTATGAATTCAGAAATACTGTTTTTATCGATTTTTTCATTGGTGCGGGTGAGGCCTTTAAGGGCTTCATAAGGGTTGGGGTAGCCTTCCCTTCTCAAAATGGTCTGGATGGCTTCGGCAACCACAGCCCAGTTCCTTTCAAGGTCTTCATCTAATTTGGCTTCGTTCAGCAGCAGTTTGTTGAGGCCTTTTAAGGTAGACGCAAACCCGATGAACGTATGCCCAAACGGGACCCCGATATTGCGCAAAACGGTACTGTCAGTAAGGTCGCGCTGCAGGCGGCTTACCGGCAATTTTGCCGATAGGTGCTCAAAAAGGGCATTTGCAATGCCTAAATTTCCTTCGCTGTTTTCAAAGTCTATAGGGTTCACTTTATGCGGCATAGCCGAAGATCCAACTTCCCCTTTTTTGATCTTTTGCTTGAAATAATCCATGGAGACGTAAGACCAGATATCTTTGTCGAGGTCCAAAATAATGGTGTTGATACGTTTTAAGGCATCAAAAAGCGAAGCCATGTGGTCGTAATGTTCAATTTGGGTAGTGGGGAAAGAGTAGTGGAGGCCAAGCGAGCCTTCAACAAAATCTTTTCCGAAGCTCTTCCAGTTAATGTGCGGAAAAGCCACTTTATGCGCATTGAAGTTTCCTGTAGCCCCACCAAATTTGGCCGCGTTGGGAATATTCTGCAAAAACTTGATCTGTTCTTTAAGCCTTACCACAAAAACCTTGATCTCTTTTCCCAGGCGGGTAGGAGAGGCCGGCTGGCCGTGGGTTCTTGCCAGCATAGGCACATCCTTCCAGTCGGTAGCCAGTTGTTCGAGCTTTTCGAGCAGGCTGGAAAGTGCCGGATTGTAAACTTCTTCGAGCGCTTCCTTAATGCTAAGGGGTACAGCCGTGTTGTTAATGTCCTGGGAAGTTAGGCCAAAGTGAATGAACTCTTTATAAGCTGAAAGCTTCAGCTGGTCGAATTTACCCTTAATAAAATATTCAACCGCCTTGACATCGTGGTTGGTGGTGGCTTCAATCTTTTTGATTTCCCGGGCATCTTCCGTAGAAAATTCAGAATAAATTTTGCGCAAATCGGGAAACACCGATTCGTCTACTTCCTGCAATTGCGCCAGCCCGTGTTCGGCCAGGGCAATAAAATATTCAATTTCTACCCGTACCCTGTACTTTATTAAGGCCTGTTCGCTAAAATAGTTTGCCAGTTGCTGAGTTTTGGATGAATACCTGCCGTCTATGGGAGATATTGCCTGAAGAGAAGTCATGAAAATTGGTTAAAAATTTAAAGGCTAAAGATACATTTTAAGGTTCAACCGTAAAAAGTATTTATTCTTTAAGTTTTATCTTGATCCTGCAGCAGCTGCTTTACCAGTTTTGGAACGCCGGTAGAGGCCTTTTCTGAAAAGATCTTTAGGTGTTTGGTCTCGCTTACCGAAGGTTTGGGGTCTATGAAATACACCGGGATTTCGCTGGGCGCGTAATGCAGCAGCCCTGCGGCAGGATACACCTGCATGGAAGTTCCTATAATGATGAGGATATCGGCTTCCATAGTGATCTCCATAGCGGGTTCCATCATGGGAACTGCTTCTCCAAACCAAACCACGTGTGGCCGCAGCTGCCGGTTGTGTTCACAAAAATCGCCCGCAACCAGATCGCCTTCCCAATCGAGCACCAGGTCTTCATCAAAAGTACTGCGGACTTTCTTGAGCTCGCCGTGAAGATGGATCACGTTTTTACTGCCGGCCCGCTCATGCAAATCGTCTACATTCTGGGTGATGATGTGCACCTCGTACTTTTTCTCGAGTTCTTTAAGTGCTTTATGAGCAGCATTGGGGTCTACGGTATGGAGCTGCCGCCGCCGTTTATTGTAAAAATCGAGCACAAGTTCCTGGTTACGTTCCCAGCCAATGGGCGAGGCAACTTCCATGACGTCATGGCCTTCCCACAGGCCATTGGCGTCTCTAAATGTGCTAATTCCGCTTTCTGCACTAATTCCGGCACCGGTGAGTACTACTACTTTTTTCATTTCAGAAATGATTTGATCTGTAAAATGTAAGCAGTTTTCTTCAGAAATCATAACCTGGAAAAATCAATTTCCGCAGGGCTCAAAAAGGGCAAAATCGCTAAGGATTTGCTATTTTCGCCCACATGGAAGAGCACCTCAAATTGCTGTCATATCTCGAAAGTTTTCTCACTCCCCGTAGAAAAGAGCTTTTTAAGCAGGTTATTGAAAAACGCACCAACCATTTTACCGTGGCCACGCAAGACGTGTATCAACTTCACAACACCAGTGCCGTGATTCGCAGCTGCGATGTGTTTGGGGTGCAAAATGTGCATGTGGTAGAGGAGGTGAACCTCAAAAAGATTGACCGGGAGATTGCCATGGGCGCGCAAAAGTGGGTGGATATAAACCGCTATACTTCTACGGAAAGTTGCGTTAAACACCTGCGGAAGAACGGGTACAGGATTATTGCAACATCCCCGCATGAAGGTACACTGCTTCAGGATTTTGACATTTCACAGCCCGCTGCACTTTTCTTTGGTACCGAAACCAAAGGCCTTTCGCAGGAAGTGCTCGAAGAAGCCGATGAATTTTTACAAATACCTATGGTGGGCTTTACCGAGAGCCTGAATATATCGGTTTCCGCAGCCATAATTTTACAGAGTTTAAGCAGTAGGTTGCGCAACAGTGATATCAACTGGCAACTTTTGCCCGAAGAACAGGTGAAGAAACAGATCGACTGGGCAAAGAAGAATTTGAAAAATTCTGCCGAAATTCTCGCGCGTTATGAGGCAACACAATAAATTTATTTACATTTAGGTCCCTATATAGAAGAATATGACTCTTTTCTTTTATGTCATCATTGGCATTATCACCTTTGTGGCATTTTTACATGCGTGGGCAAAGAAAGAATACAACGTAAGCCGCACGGTGGTGATCAACCGGCCAAAAGCTGAAGTTTACGCTTTTATTCGCCAGCTAAAGAAACAGCCGCTATGGATTCCCTGGTACCTTGATGACCCAAAAGTGGTGATCAAATTTAAAGGTGAAGACGGGAAAGTGGGGGCAACTTCTTACTGGAAAGCCCGCAATAATGTTGAAGGCATCCAAAAAGTGGTCAAAATAAAGGAAGGTAAGGTCTTCGAAACTCAATTGTTCTTTATTAGGCCCTATAAATCTTTGTCGCTTCTTTATGTCGCCGTAAAAGAACTGGAACCCGAACGCACCAAAATGGTGTGGGGCGTAAAGGGAGTACATAAATTTCCGGCATCGGTCATTATGCTTTTCTACGGAATGGACCGGGCTTTGGGAAAGCATTTTGAAGCAGGTTTGTACAACCTGAAGACTTACCTGGAGAAAAATAAATAAAGAACCACTGAAGTTTTTCAGGAGCTCTGAAGCAAACAGGTAGCCTGAACAAATAGTAAAAAAGAGGGGTGCCAAAAATGACATTTTTGGCACCCCTCTTTTTTTTAGTAGATTCTATTATCGGTTTAACACCTTGTATTCTTCATAACACCCGCTCATCGCATCAAGTATCTGCAGGTCGTTGGCCGAATTAATAAAATCGGTCGAATAATTGCAGCGGCGCAGCACTTCATCTATGTCCATCCGGTTGATTCCCAGAACGGCCATAAGCGTTTGCCGGTCAAATTTGCTTTGCAAAAGATTCCTGATCTCGTCATCTTCTTTCATTTCCCTTAGCTTTTTCATTTGCCTGGGCTGGCGTCCAAAGATGTTATAAAGCGCATCGGCCGGATTAAATACGGCGCCCAAAGCCCTTGACAGGGCATTGGGGCTGTGTTCCCCGCCTTCGTAACCCTGGTTGAGCCCCGAAATGCTGTACCGGTAATTCTCGTAAATTGGAATGTTCTTGGCATCAATCTCCAGGTAGCCCGTTAACTGAACCGGGCTTACCACCACTTCTTCAAGTGCGATCCCCAGTTCGGTCATTTTTACTTTTACGTCACCATACTTCAGCCAGTCGTTGGTAACCCTCACCCGAATAGATTTAAATCCGAGGTAAGAGAAATACAGGGTGTCGTTGACTTCGGCCTGGATCTTAAAATGACCATCTTCAGCCGAAACAGCACCAATTACCTGGTTGAGGTTTACAATATGTGCATTCTCAATTGGCACATCGTTGGCGGCATTAAGTACCTTTCCTGTTACCACAGTAGCTTCCTGGCCAGATGCCATGAAACTAAAGAGCAGGAAGAGTGGGGCGAAAAACTTTTTCATGCTACGGGTTAAGCTGTTTTTGTACTTCTTAAAAATTGTACCAAAAATGCATTACAGGATTACTTTTTTGATCTTCTTCTTTTAATTGAATTTTCAATGCTGCTGCTACGGCTGCCGCTCTTTTTGCCTTTGCGGCTGCCACCGGCTGCATCGGCAGACCTTCTTCGGCCTCCCGAAGGGGCGTCAGATGATCTTCTTCTGCCTTTGTCGGCTCCTTTTGATGATTTTTCAAAACCGCGGCCTCCTTTGTCTTTTCCTTTGAACCCGCCTTTGCGGCCGCTGCGTTCTTTTCCGGCACTTTTCTTGGTAACCTCCACATTTATGTGTCTGCCCTGGTGCTTAAAATCCTGGAAAATGCGAAGTACCTCTTCGGCCTTTGAGCTGGCTACATTAAAGAACGAGAAGCTGTCTTTTACCTCCACGCGGTTAATATCATCCCTTCCAAGATCTAGGGTTGCCTTTAAGAAGTCTTTCAGGCTCATCCAGTCAAAATCGTCTTTAGCCCCTACATTAATAAAGAACCTGGTGCTGTCACCTTCGTCTTCATAATTGTCGTTAGAGGCCTTGGCGTTAAGGTCCTGAGCGTTGTTGTAGTAGTTGAAGAACCTGGTAAATTCTACCGAAAAGAATTTTTTCAGCAATTCTTCTTTTGAAAGGCCTTCAAAAAGTTCGGCTATGCTGGGTAAATATTTATCGATCTCGTGGTTGATCTCGGTCTTGCTAATCTCGTTGGCAAGGTGGAACAGCTGTACTTCGCAGATCTCCCTTCCGTCAGGAATTTCTTTTCGCTCAAACGACTGGCCAATGATACGCTCAATACCTTTGATCTTTCTTACTTCACTTTTGGAAACAATAACCATAGAAACCCCGCTTTTTCCGGCTCTACCGGTACGGCCACTCCTGTGGGTATAGGTTTCGATCTCATCGGGCAACTGGTAGTTGATCACATGGGTAATATCGTCAACGTCAATTCCGCGTGCAGCCACATCGGTAGCTACCAGCATCTGGATTTGCCTCGCCCTAAAGCTCTTCATCACCAGGTCACGCTGGTTCTGGCTCAGGTCGCCGTGAAGGGCTGCAGCGTTGTAGCCGTCTTCAATTAACTGCTCGGCCACTTTTTGGGTATCGCGTTTGGTGCGGCAGAAAATAACCGAGAAAATATCGGGGTTTGCGTCTGCAAGCCTTTTAAGGGCCGCATAACGGTCACGGGCATTAACAATATAGTATTCATGAGAAACATTTGATGTTCCCATGTTCTTGGTTCCTACAGTGATTTCTATAGGAGTACGCATAAATTTTTTGGCAATAGTGGCAACCTCTTTTGGCATGGTAGCCGAAAATAACCAGGTGCTCTTTTCTGAAGGCGTATGCGAGAGGATCTCGGTAATATCTTCATAAAAGCCCATGTTCAGCATTTCATCGGCCTCGTCTAGTACACAATATTGAATTGCCGAAATGTCTACCAGCTTTCTGTTTACCATATCCTGCATACGGCCGGGAGTGGCAACAATGATCTGGGCTCCTTTTTTAATTTGCGCAGCCTGGTCGGTAATGCTGGCACCGCCATAGATGGCTACGGTATTAAGGCCTTTAAAGTATTTGCTGTAATTCTTTAATTCGTTGGTGATCTGTAAACACAACTCACGGGTTGGTGACAGAATAAGGCCCTGTGTCTTTCTGCTGTCTACATTGATTTTTTGGATAAGCGGAAAACCAAATGCTGCGGTTTTTCCGGTTCCGGTTTGTGCAAGGGCCACCATGTCTGTGTCTTCCTGCAGTAAAATTGGGATTGCTTTTTCCTGTACTTCGCTCGGGCTTTCAAAACCCATGTCTTTAATTGCCTGTAACAGGGCGTCATTCAATCCTAATAATTCAAAATTATTCATACATATCTAATAAGCGGCAAAGGTAATGATTAGTTAGCAGCTTATTACATTTATATTTATGGCTCCCTGGAAGCAAGAAACTCAATGAGTTGCCGGGTTGCGCGTGCACGGTGGCTTATCTTCGATTTTTCCTGAAGGTGCATTTCGGCAAATGTGAGCTCTTTTCCTTCGGGTTGAAAAACAGGATCATAGCCAAAACCTTCCGAACCTTTCCTCTCAAAAATGATATTTCCGGAGCAAATTCCGGTGAAGCTGTGAAGCTTTCCTTCAAAGTGCAGTGCAATTACTGTTTTGAAGCGGGCACTGCGATCTTCTTTGCCCTTGAGTTCCTGCAGCAGCTTTTCAATATTGGCCTCGCTGCTTTTCTCTTCGCCTGCATACCTGGCCGAATATACTCCCGGTGCCCCGTTTAGAGCCGCAACTTCAAGCCCTGTGTCATCGGCAAAGCAATCGAAGCCGTATTTTTCCTTTACATAATCGGCTTTTTGAACCGCGTTTCCTTCAATAGTAGGCGAAGTTTCAGGGATATCTTCACTACAGCCAATATCTTCGAGTGAAAGCAGCTCGATACCTTTGGGCATGAGGGCCTGAATTTCTCTTACTTTATTTTTGTTTTGGGTGGCAAAAACCAGTTTCATAAGAATTTATTTATGGTGGTAGGGTTCATTTCTAAGAATGCTAAAGGCGCGGTAGAGCTGCTCTACAAAAAACAACCTCACCATCTGGTGTGAAAATGTCATTTTTGAGAGGGAGATTTTGGCGTCGGCTCGTGCATACACTTCTTCGGAAAAACCGTAGGGCCCGCCAATGACAAACATGAGCTGCTTCATGCCGCTGTTCAGCCGCTTCTGAATGTATTCTGAAAAAGCTTCCGAAGTAAATTGTTTTCCGTTTTCATCAAGCAATACCACTACGTCTGAAGTGGTTACTTTCTCCAGGATTAGTTTGCCTTCCGCAGTTTTTTGCTGGTCTACAGATAGGTTTTTGGTCTTCTTGAGATCGGGGATGATCTCAAATTCAAACCTGTTGTAATGTCCCAGCCTGTTGACATAGGTGTCGATGAGGTTTTGCAGGGCCTTATCATCGGTTTTTCCTATAGTCAGCAATTTTATGGTCATGGTAAAATTTAAGTGTTTACTTTGTAACTTTAGCAAAAATAGGTACTCCAATGATTTCAAAAGAACAATTTGAAAAGGAAATTGAATTAATTATTGAAAATGCATTAAGGGAAGATATAGGAGATGGCGATCACAGTTCCCTGGCCTGTATCCCGGCAGATGCCCTGGGAAAGGCAAAATTACTGGTGAAAGACACAGGTATTCTTGCGGGGGTAGACTTTGCGCAAAGGGTTTTTGAAAAAGTAGACCCGCAAATAAAAATGGAGGTTTTAATGAAAGACGGCAGCCGTATCAAACCCGGAGATATTGCCTTCTACATTGAGGGAGCTTCACAGTCTATTCTCAAAGCCGAGCGGCTGGTGCTCAACGCCATGCAGCGCATGAGTGCCATAGCCACAAAAACCCGGACTTTTGCCGATAAACTTGAAGGCACCCGAACCAGGATCTTAGATACGAGAAAAACCACGCCGGGCATTAGAGCCCTCGAAAAATGGGCGGTAAAGATAGGCGGAGGAGAAAATCACCGGTTTGCCCTCTATGATATGATCATGCTCAAAGATAACCACATAGATTTTGCAGGCGGTATAGAAACTGCGGTTGCCAAAACGCATCATTACCTGGCGCGGCATAACTTAAACCTGAAGATCATTGTGGAGGCCCGCGACATTCAGGAAATTAAACAGATTTTGAATGCCGGTGGCGTAGACCGTATTTTACTTGATAACTTTAGCTATGAAGAGACCAGTAAAGCAGTTGCTCTAATCAATGGCCGTTGTGAAACCGAATCTAGTGGCGGCATCACCCTCGATACCGCCAGAAGGTACGCCGAATGTGGGGTTGATTTTATTTCGAGCGGGGCTTTGACGCATTCGGTGTATAACCTCGATCTCAGCTTAAAGGCTGTGTAGTAGATGGCTAAGGGCGAAACAAAAGGTGCAAAAAAAAGAAAGGGCTTTACCCACTGGTGGACCAGCCGGGCGAAAAAGGTAATCCTGCCCGGGCTGGAAGGCCTGTCCCTTTATGATCTCTACATTATTTTTTATGCGGGGATTGTAAAAGGCACTTTTTCGGCCCGGGCCAGTGCCATTTCCTTCAGCTTCTTTATGGCGCTTTTCCCGTTCCTGTTGTTTATTCTTAACCTTATTCCGTTCATAGATTTTATAGACGACTTTCAGCTGGAATTCCTCGCCTTTGTAGATTCCCTGCTCCCGCCCGAGACCAGCGAATTCTTTAATGATATTTTCTATGACATCGCAGCCAGGAAAAGGGGGGGCTTACTTTCTATCGTCTTTGTGCTTTCCATTTTTCTTATGGCCAATGGGGTTAATGCCGTTTTTACGGGATTTGAGTTCTCTTACCATACCAAAAAGAACCGCTCTATTATTAGGCAATATATCATTGCAGTGGGTGTTTCTTTAATTCTGGCCCTGTTATTGCTCATCACTGTTGTAGTGTGGGTATATCTCACTTACCTTACCGAAGACCTCAAAATGCTAAGGGTGGTAAACGATGCAGTGATTTGGGCCAACCTGGGCAGGTACGTGATCTTTACGTCGATGATTTACCTGGCCGTGGCGATACTCTACTATTTTGGGACCAAAGAAAGCAGGTTAAGCCGTTTCTTTTCAATTGGCGCTTTCTTTTGCACGATCTTTATTTTACTGAATACTTATCTCTTTGGGTTATATATTGAAAATTTTTCAGCCTACAACGAGTTATACGGCTCAATTGGGGCATTATTGATCCTGATGTTCTATATATGGATAAATTCTAATATATTGTTGCTGGGTTTTGAACTCAACGCTTCTTTGATGAAGCTGAAAAGGAACAAAAAGTAAACTTTAAACTAAAAACGATTTTATGAAAAAACTGCTTTTACTATTAGTGGCTGTAGTGGTATCTTCTACAGCGGTGGCGCAAAAAAAGGTGGGCGGGGTTGTACTTCCTGCCACTCAGAATTTCCAGGACCACACGCTGTACCTTAATGGGGCCGGCGTAAGGGAGAAACTGTGGATAGACCTTTATGCCGCCGGACTTTATCTCGACAAAAAGAACAACAATGCACAGGAGATCCTCAATGCCGATAAACCCATGGCCATAAGGCTTCACATTGTCTCAAAATTGATCACCAGCGACAAAATGGTAGACGCAGTGACCGAAGGTTTTGAAAACTCTACCGGTGGCAATACCGCACCCATTCAAAATGAAATAGATAAACTTCTTGGGTTCTTCAGGGAAGATATCCAGAAAAATGACATTTTTGACCTGGTATACCTTCCCGGAAAAGGAGTGGTGGCCTACAAGAATGGAAAAGAACGCGGGGTGGTGACAGGAAAAGACTTCAAAAAAGGCCTTTTTGGGATCTGGTTGTCTAACCGCCCGGCAGATGACGGACTCAAAGATGACCTCTTAGCCGCAAACTAAGAAATCCCATATTAATTTTCAGTGTTGATCAAGCGAAACGATCCTGGTCCTTTCCCTAAACAACAGTGAAAAATCTCATAAACCATTCTTTTCAGGATGGTTTATTTTTGCAGTAATTCCTTATATTTTTGCCCAAACCAAGAGCCTCAAAAATGCCTTTTTTCATCAATGTTATTTTGCCCCTGCCGCTGGAGAAACATTTTACTTACAGCGTTTCGCAAGACGAGGCCCAATTTTTGAAGCCGGGCATGCGTGTGGCTGTTCCCTTCGGAAAATCAAAGATTTATACCGGGATTGTTTCCGAAGTACATCAAAAAGCCCCTGAAGTTTACGAGGCCAAACCCATAGAACAGATCCTGGACAAGACCCCCGTGGTTACTACGGGTCAGCTGAAATTCTGGAGTTGGGTAGCTTCCTATTATATGTGTTCGGAAGGGGAGGTGCTTAGGGCAGCTTTGCCCGGTCCCTTTCTTTTGGAAAGCGAAACCATAGTACAGCTTGTAAAAGACGCAGAAATTGATGATGATGCCCTAAGCGACGACGAATTTTTGCTGATGGAAGCCCTGCAAACCAAATCGTCTTTGAAGATCAACGAGATCATGCAGCTGCTAGATAAGAAAACAGTGCTCCCGGTGATTAATTCGCTAGTTGAAAAGAAGCTGGCGCTGGTGAACCAGGAAATTTACGAGCAGTACAAGCCTAAAGTTGAGCGCTTTGTAAAACTTCATGACAGGTATTTAGAAGAAGCGGCCATGCATGAGTTGCTCGATGATTTGAGCCGCGCACCCAAACAAAGGGAAGTAATTTTTGCCCTTTTTGGAATCTCGGCAAAATCGGTTAAGGGAAAATCTTCAGTAAAAGTTTCTGAACTCGCCAAAAAGAGCGGTGCTTCAGCTTCAGTAATAAAATCCCTTATAGATAAAGGGATTCTGGAAGAGCTGAAAATTGAAACTTCCCGTTTCAGTTTTGATCTTGAAAACCACCAAAAAAAACTGCAGCTCAACGAATATCAGCAACAGGCTTTACAGGAAATTGAATCTTCTTTTGAAGCCCAGGATGTATGCTTGCTCCACGGGATCACTTCTTCCGGAAAAACTGAAATTTATGTAAAGCTCATTGAAAAAGCCCTTTCCCGGGGGAAACAGGTTTTGTATTTGTTGCCAGAGATCGCCCTTACCGCCCAGCTTATTGCGAGGTTGCAAGATTATTTTGGGGAGCAGGTGTTGATCTTCCACAGCAAATATTCTGTGAATGAAAGGGTGGAGGTGTACAAAAGCGTGTTGCAGAACAAGGAGACGGCGCGGATCGTGATTGGGGTGCGCTCCAGTATTTTTCTCCCGTTTCACGATCTGGGCTTGATCATCGTAGATGAGGAGCATGAACCTACTTTTAAACAATATGATCCGGCACCGAGGTATCATGCGCGTGACACGGCTGTTGTGCTGGGAAAACTTCAGGATGCCAAAGTGCTGCTGGGTTCGGCTACTCCCTCGCTGGAATCTTACTTCAATGCCAGCCATTCCAAGTACGAACTGGTGAACCTGTCGCGGCGTTACGGGGACGTGCTTTTGCCCGAAATCGAGATTGTAGATATAAAGGAGAAGCATCGCAAAAAACGCATGACCGGACATTTTTCTGACAGGCTGCTCGAGGAAATTAAAGAAACCCTGAAAAATAAGGAGCAGGTAATCCTTTTTCAAAATAGGCGTGGGTTTAGTCCCATTTTGGAATGCAACACCTGTGGCCATTCGCCGCAGTGCCCCAATTGCGATGTGAGTTTGACCTATCACAGCCACAGCAACCAGTTGCGTTGTCATTATTGTGGATACCACATGGCGATGCAGCAAAAGTGTATGGCCTGCGGCAGCCCCGAACTTTCTACAAAAGGCCTGGGCACCGAACAGGTAGAAACCGAACTAAAAGCCCTGTTTCCCGACCATAAGATTGGCCGGATGGACCTCGATACCACCCGCGGAAAAATGGGATATGAAAAAATTATTACTGCCTTTGAGGAAGAAAAGATCGATATCCTGGTGGGAACACAAATGGTCACCAAGGGGCTTGATTTTAGAAATGTGCGGCTGGTGGGAATTATGAATGCCGATACTCTTTTGAACTTCCCCGATTTTAGGGCTCATGAGCGCAGTTTCCAGTTGATGCTGCAGGTGGCAGGCCGGGCAGGAAGGACCCAAAAAAGAGGTTTGGTGCTTATCCAGACATTTAACCCTCATCATCAAATTGTGCAGCAGGTATCTACCAACAGCTATCACGAGATGTATAAGGAACAACTGGAGGAGCGGCGCAATTACAAATATCCGCCCTTCTACAGGCTTATTAAAATTACGCTGAAAGGCAGGGATTATTCAAGGGTAAATGAAGGGGCCGACTGGCTGGCGGTTTCTTTGAAAAATACCTTCGGGGAGCACGTTTTAGGGCCTGAATTTCCGCCGGTGGCCAGAATACGGAACGAGTATTACAAAAATATCCTGGTTAAAATTCCGCAGGGACAGTCTTTATCAAAGACAAAGCAGTTGATTAGCAGGGTTCTGCAGAGTTTTAAAGCTATAGGAGCTTATAGGGGGGTAAAATCGGTAATAAATGTTGATCCTTATTGATTTGCGGCCAAAGCTTCAATGAGGTTTGACTTTTTGTGCCTGCTCAACGGGATTTGCTGCTTATCGATCTCGATATTCCTGCTGTTATAGCGTTCAATTTTATCCAGGTTTACAATGTAAGACTTGTGTATTCTAAGGAATTTATTTGAAGGCAGCTGGTTTTCAAAAGATTTCATTGTGGCAAGTACCACGAAATTATCTTTTTCGGTCACAAACTTCACATAATCGCCAAGTGCTTCTATATATTTCAGCTTATTGAGAAATACCTTACGGTTCTTCAGGTTGCTTTTTACGAAAATGTAATTGTCATCTTCTGGCGGTGCACCTTCGTGCTTAAGGCGGTAAAGATTGATCGCTTTTGAAGCAGCATTAAGGAACCTGTCTTTAGAGATAGGTTTGTGCAGGTAATCTACCGCATCATAATCAAATGCTTTAAACGCGTACTTTGTTTTACCGGTAACAAAGATAATTTGAGGTTTGTTGGGAAGGTCATCGAGCAGGTCGAAACCCGAGAGAATAGGCATTTCTATATCCAGAAAGATAAGGTCAACTTCGGTGTCGAGTAGGCCGTTCTTGGTCTCAATGGCATTGTTATATTCGGCCACGAGCTTGAGATTGGGATGATCTTTAATGAGTTTGACAATAGAAAGTCTTTGCAAACTGGAATCATCGACGACCGCGCATTTGAGTATAACTTCTTCCACTTATTACAGGTTAACATTAGCAATAATAACTAAAAATACTTATAAAAAAAAGAAAAAGCTACTTTCATCGATTAAAAAAGCAGTTTGCCTTGTCAGTTTCTTTTTTGTAATATGAAAGATTAATGTTACTTTTGCAGCCAATTTAATTTAAAGTAGATTTTTTATGAATCATTATGAAACTGTTTTCATCTTGAATCCCGTTTTATCTGATGACCAGATAAAGGAAACAGTTAAGAAATACGAAGATTTTCTTGTTTCTAACGGTGCCGAGATGATATCAAAAGAGAACTGGGGGCTAAAAAAACTGGCTTATCCAATTCAGCACAAGAAAAGTGGATTTTACCATCTTTTTGAATTCACCGCTCCCGGTGAAGCGATTAACCCTCTAGAGGTAGAATTCCGCAGAGATGAGCGTATGATGCGTTACCTAACTGTAAAGTTAGACAAGCACGCAGTAGCCTGGGCTGAGAAGAGAAGAAACAGAAACAAAGAAAAAGCGTAAGGTATGTCATCAATTGAACAACAAGCCAAAGGAAAGAAAGACGGAGAGATCAGGTATCTAACTCCTCTTAATATCGAGACCAGCAAGACAAAGAAGTACTGTCGTTTTAAAAGATCTGGGATTAAGTATATTGATTACAAAGATCCAGATTTCTTGATGAGCTTTGTAAACGAGCAGGGGAAGCTTTTACCTCGTCGTTTAACAGGAACTTCTTTGAAATATCAAAGAAAAGTGGCGGTTGCCGTTAAGCGTGCACGTCACTTAGCATTAATGCCTTACGTTGGCGATTTACTAAAATAAAAAGGGGCTATTATGGAATTGATATTAAAGAAAGACGTAGAGAAATTAGGATTTAAAGATGATGTGGTAACGGTAAAACCGGGATACGGCAGAAACTTTTTAATTCCTCAAGGTGCTGCTGTACTGGCAACCCCTTCTGCCAGAAAAGTTCTTGAAGAGACTTTGAAGCAGCGTTCATACAAAGAGAAAAAACAAATTGACGAGGCCAAAGCCCAGGCTGCAAAGCTACAGGGCATTGAGATCACGTTAACAGCTAAAGCCGGTGCAGGTGATAAGATCTACGGATCTGTAACCGATGCCGATCTTGCTGAAGCTCTTGCAAAAGAAGGTGTAAACATCGAAAAGAAATACATCTCTATTGCAGGTGGTAACATCAAACGTTTAGGGCAATATGAAGCTACTTTGCGTTTTCACCGCGAGGTGGTTACCAACTTCAACTTTGAAGTTGTAGCTGAAGCTTAATTGCTGAACATCTTGAATATAAGCCTGCTTCTAACGGAGTGGGCTTTTTTTTTTTAATTAAGAATCAAGAGCCAGGAATCAAGATGTAAGGCTTTTGAAGTGCTAAAATGGACTTATGTCAGTTTTTTACAGCCTTTCATTTTGATTAAAGAACCTTGAATTTTGAACCTTGAATTTTTGAATCTATGAAGTACGCCCGATTAACAAAAGAGCAATTTGAAGAGTTGCACCAGGAATTTATCAACTTTTTGGCTACCCAGTCCATAACAGGGGAAGAGTGGAAGGAAATAAAGGCTGACAAGCCTGAAGTGGCCGAACAGGAACTCGATGTGTTTAGCGACCTGGTGTGGGAAGGAGTACTCAATAAAGCTGAATATCTTGAACATTTTTCCCCCAATCAAATCTACCTGTTCAAGATCACCGAGCTCACCATAAACCTTATTGCCATAGAGGTAAAAAATGAGGCCGTTGATGTTACCACCCGTCACGGCTATGCCTGGCTGCAGCAAAATTTAATGGATGACCGGGTCTCTTTATACACTTCTGCAAAAAACATGAGTGACGATCGCAACAAAGATATCTTTGCGCTCATTCAGCAGGGAGCGGTGATTACAAAGGGAGATTTATATAACTTCTTTGAGAAACACCTCAATCTTAGTTAAGAGTTTGGAGTTAAGAGTTCAGAGTTAATCATCATTCATAACTCATAACTCATAACTCATAACTCAAATTATTCGTACCTAAGTGATTCTATAGGATCTTGTTTGGCAGCTTTGGCGGCAGGGTAACTTCCGGCTAATACGGCAACAATGATCGTAATTGCCGTGGCCCATATTATCGCCATCCAGGGGGTGGTGAAATCAAAACCTACCGAAGTGGAAACTGCCAGGCCAATTAGAATTCCGAGGATAATTCCAATAATTCCGCCCATTTGTCCAATAATGAGCGTTTCCATAAAAAATTGAAAGGCAATAGTGTTCTTTTTGGCACCTAAAGCTTTTCGTACCCCAATTTCGCGGGTGCGCTCACTCACCGATACCAGCATGATATTCATAAGGGCAATGGAGGAGCCAAAAATAGTGATGATAGAGATCACCCAGGCTGCAATGTTAAGGTATTGGGTGATGGAAAATATGCGGTTGAGTAAATCGTCACTTTTTGCAATCCCAAAGTTGTTCTCTTCCACCGGATTTAACCCGCGAACATTTCTGAAAGTGATAATGGCTTCGTCCTGTGCGCCTTCAAGCATCTCCTGGTTTTCTACCCGCACACTCACATTGTAGTTGATATTGGCATTGGTAAACATAGACCGGGCCACCTGCAGCGGGATAAGCACCCTTAGGTCCTGGTTGTTCCCAAAAGTTGAGCCCTTTGACTCCAGCACCCCAATCACCCTGAATTTCACGCCGCGGATGGATATGATCTTGTCCAGCGGATTCACTCCTTCAAGGATCCCGTTTTTTACATCGGCCCCAATTATGGCAACGTTGTTATTGTTCTCAATGTCAAAAATGCTGAAATCCCGCCCTTCTTCTACGTTTAGGCCCGAGTTGGTGACGTAGTTCTCATTTACTCCCAAAACACTTGCTTCAGGATCTGTTTTTTCACTTTCATATTTGAGCTCGGCACTCGAGGTTCCCGTAAATGATATAGACACCTGCGTTTGTGGGTACAAATAATTATCCCTGAATTCCTTCACTTCCCGGTAGCTAATAATGGGGTTTATCCTGTCCCTTTCGCCACCATTCACCCGTATCTGCGAATCGTAGCGCTGCAGGTTAAAAGTATTGGTCCCCATAGAAGCAAAATCGCTGGTGATGGTATTTTCAAGAGCCGAAACCGCGCTTAAAATTCCTACAAGGGCCGTGATCCCAATGGCGATGATCATCACCGTGAGCACTGTTCTTAATACCTGACTTTTAATGGAAAAGAAGGCAATTCGGATATTTTCTTTAAAAAGTGGAAACATACAGAAGTTTCAATTTAGGAGTTAGACGCATTTATTCGGCTGTTGTTACAAAACCTGCGGCAAATCCTCCTGCGGGATTCTTTTTATTTTTCAGATATTTGTGCTTTAAAGAACAAGATCAAAAATGGCCCAAAAACCTTCCATACCCAAAGGAACCCGAGATTTTTCACCTGCCGAAGTAGCAAAAAGAAATTATATAATTCAAACCATTCGGCAGCAGTTCGAAAAATTCGGGTTTCAGCCTATCGAGACCCCAAGTTTCGAGAACAGTGATACCTTGATGGGAAAATATGGAGAGGAAGGTGACCGCCTTATATTTAAAATATTGGACTCTGGAGAATTCATAGAAAAATCTGAATTTGATGTTAAGTTAAAGACTTATTTGGATAAGTTGTTTGATGTCAATTTTTTTAGTGATTTATATGATGAATTACCCAAGAATTTTTTTAGAGGTGCTGACGATATTATTTCTGAATTGGATAGTTATCAACTTGAATCTATAGAAAGTGATTTGACTATTAAACTTGCTAATTATAGGAGTAATTATCTTAAAAAACTAAAGGAGATTGATGAACCAATAGGTGAAAGGATTGATCAAATTCTTGGAACAAGGATGGAGGAAATTAGCAAAGCAACTCAGTTAATACTTTTACAGTTACATTTCTATCCAGAAGCCAAAATTCTTCCAATTTCAAATATTAATCGATTAATTGTAAAATTAATTAGTGAAAGAGAAAATCCAAATTTTTCTGCCTTTTTAGGTGGTAAAATTTCGGGTAAAGCTTTACGTTACGACCTCACCGTGCCGTTTGCACGCTACGTGGTGCAGCATAGAAATGAGATCGAATTTCCCTTTAAACGTTACCAGATCCAGCCCGTGTGGCGGGCAGACAGGCCTCAAAAAGGGCGTTTTAGAGAGTTCTTTCAGTGTGATGCCGATGTGGTGGGGAGCGACAGCCTGTGGCAGGAAGTTGAATTCGTGCAGTTGTACGATGCCGTTTTTTCTTCTTTGGGTCTAAAAGGAGTGACCATAAAAATGAACAACCGCAAGGTGCTTTCAGGTTTTGCTGAAGTCATTGGAGAATCTGATAAACTTATAGATTTCACGGTGGCTTTAGATAAACTCGACAAAATAGGCGAGGCCGGCGTAAAGAAAGAAATGCAGGAAAAGGGAATTTCTTCGGAAGCCATTGAAAAAATTCAGAAGGTGTTCGATTTACAAGGAAGTTTTTCAGAAAAAATCGAGGTGCTAAAAGACATTTTAGCCACTTCTGAAGTTGGCAAAAAAGGAATTGAGGAACTCGAGTTCATCAACAACGCACTCGCCGAACTGGGGCTTTATGAAGCCCGGCTCGATCTTGATGTGACCCTTGCCCGCGGATTGAACTATTACACAGGTGCCATTTTTGAGGTCTCAGCCCCCAAAGGTGTCGCCATGGGAAGCATTGGCGGCGGCGGAAGGTATGACGACCTCACCGGGATCTTCGGGATGAGCGGGGTGAGCGGCGTGGGAATTTCTTTCGGTCTTGACCGTATTTACCTGGTGCTCGAAGAACTAAATCTTTTCCCCGAAACCGTGGCCGGAAATGTACGCGCGCTCTTCATCAACTTCGGAAACGAAGAGAGCCTTTATTGCCTTAAAGCCATAAAAGCTTTGCGCGCTGCCGGAATTGCCGCCGAACTCTACCCTGAAGAAGCCAAGATGAAAAAGCAGATGAACCACGCCAATAAAAGGGAAATCCCCTTTGTGGTGCTGGCCGGAACCAAAGAAATGGAAGACGGGCAGTTTACCCTTAAAAATATGGCGAGCGGCGAACAGGCTACAGTAAAGCTTGACGAACTAAAGGAGAAGATAAACCGGTAACAGGAAAGTTTTCAGGAGTTTCTGAAGGTTTTGGGTGAAAATAAACCTGCCAGAGGTGTCAAAAATGACATTTTTAAAGTCCTTTTTTGAAAAGTATTTCTGTTAAGCAGGGGCTTTCTCTGTGATTTCAGCTTTGCTTTTCTCGTGTAGGGAATAAAGTTCTTCCGCGAACTCTTCAACTCTTTTCCAGTTGGTATACTCTATAGGTTCTGGCGTTTTGGTGGGGCCGCCGGTGAATTTCATGATGGCCCTTATCATTAGCCGGTCAAAAAAACCGTATTTTTTGTAGTCCAGGCTGCCGGCGAAAACTGCAGCAAGATCGGGCTGCCAGTTAATTTCTTGGAGGAATTTAATAAGGTAAGGATTGGTGTCGGGGGTATTTTTATCATCTTTTCGGGCCACAAGGTTTACCGAAAAGAAGACTACATTCAGTTTTTCCAGTTCCTGCCGGTTTTCAGTAATCAATTTCCCTACTCCAGGCTTGTGTTTCCCGTACCTGATGCTGGCCCCGATAACCAGCGTCTCAAATCTTGATATTTTCTCTTTAAAGCTGTCGATAGGGCAGAGCTCAACAGGCTGGTTTTTCCGGTTCAGGTACTCAGCAATGTACTGACAGATCTTTTTGGTCTGCCCATCTACTGTCGAGTATAGCAAAGCAATGGGTTTCATAAGCTTCAAGAGAGTATTTTTTCCCCCGAAAATTTTAAAATAGGAAGCCGGTCCGTAAGATCATTTTCCTCTTTAAAGGTACAAAATCCCGCAGGAATAAATGCTTCGGAAATGAAGGTTTTAAACAGGATTTTTCTCAGAAAAAAATAAATCCTGCTGCAAATCTTTACCCTTAGCTACATGTTTAAAACAGAATTATTTGCTTAGCCGTTGCATTTCTTCTTCCGAAAGCCGAAGCTTTACAGCTTCTTCAAAAGCCTGCAGGTGGCTTTCCCTTGTCGCGCTTGCTATGGGGGCAGTAACTGTGGGGCGCTGCATTAACCAGCGCAGGGCCACAGCCGCATTGGTAACACCGTGGTTTTTGGAGATCTCATCCAGAATTTGAAGTTTGTTCAGGCCTTCTTCATTAAAGTAGTTTTTTACCATTTCTTCGCGCGCCCCTTTCAAATCTTCTTTTTTGCGGTATTTGCCGGTAAGAAAACCGCTGGCAAGCGAGAAATAGGTGATCACGCCCAGCCCGTTCTTTTCGGCAATGGGTTGGTATTCTTCTTCAAATTTAGCTTTTTCTACCAGGTTGTATTCCGGTTGTAAAACTGTGTATTTGGGGAGGTTGAGTTCATCGGCCTTTTTTAAGGAAGTCCTGATTCTTTCGGGAGAAAGGTTGGAAGCTCCAATATGGCGTACTTTTCCCTGCTGAATGAGCTGCTCATAAGCCCGAAGACTTTCTTCCACGGGCGTGTCTTCATTGTCCCAATGCGTGAAATAAAGGTCAATACAGTCTGTTTGCAGGCGGTTCAGGGAATCTTCGGCTGCCTTTAAAATGTAGTCTTTAGAGACATCCCGTCCTTGCTTGCCCGGGTTTGAGCCTACTTTGGTAGCAATGGTAAGATCTTCCCGATTGCCTCTTGCTTTCATCCATTTCCCGATGATGGCCTCGCTCTCACCGCCTTTATTGCCGGGAGCCCAATGAGAATAAGAATCGGCAGTATCTATAGTGCGGAAGCCTTTTTCAAAGAGCTGATCAAGTATCCTGAATGATTCCTTTTCATCAAGCGTCCAGCCAAACACGTTTCCCCCAAAAACTATGGGCGAAATTTCTAAGTTGGTTTTTTCGAGTTTCTTTTTCTGCATCATTGGTTTTTCTTCAAATGTAGACATGATAATCGGGAGGGTAAAATTTTTCTGCGGAAGGATCAAAGGTGTCAAAAATGGCATTTTTGACACCTTTGCTGCTTTTTAAACTTGTTTTCTTCCGAAGCAAATCAGATATCTTAATTGCCGTTGTTTTGAGGGGGAGCAGTGGCCTGGGCTTCTTCGCGCAAAATGAGCAGGTAGCGGTCAAACTGGGGTTTGGTAAGGATGTCCCTGAGTTCACGGGTCTCTAAAATCTTCAGGTCTTTTAGCCGGTTGAGCCTTTGCTCGTCAGATAAATTCTCTCCCAGTAATTTTTCGCGTTTAATGTCAAATTCCACGAACTTCTTTTCCATCAAAATGGCTTGTTTTGCCCGCAAAGAAAGCTCCTTTTCCCATTTTTCGACCCGGTTCTTGGCCGACATTTCCATCTGCGGATTGTTGGAGTTCTGCATAATATCCTGGGCGGTGGCCACACTGCTGAATATCATAATAAGGCTGAGGCTTAAGACCAGCCGGAGGGTTTTAATATTTTTCATGCTTCTTTATTTGGTTCAACTTGTTCTTTCTAAAAAACTTCTTCAAAATGGCATTTTTGGGTAACAGCCAGCGAAAGCTGTGGGTCACTGCAGGTAATTCTTTTCCCGAATGATCACAGAATCTAAAGCTTCCTTGAGGTAGGTGAGTGCCAGGTCTTTCTGGTCTTTTAGGTCTCCGTGGGTTTTGCCGTTCCTTATTTGCATGAGGATGTCAAAACTTTTGGCCGTCCAGCTTACTTCCTGCTGGTCGTCAACCTCGCTTAACTGGCTTGTGGTTCTATCCAGCAGCTGCATCAGTGAATTTGAAAAGTTTTCATCATTGGCATTCAGCTTTTCAACTTCAGTTCTTACCTGTTCAAGTTCTTTTATTTTTTCTTCCATGTTCTGTAATTTCTTATTGATCTTCTTCCGAAGCAAACCTGTCAAAAATGACATTTCGTGATAAGATTTTCAGGTTCAGTAAATTTCCATTTCCTTTAAAATTACCTGCTAGAATGACCGATTGCAAGAAGTTTAAGAAAGAATTAGGGGAAAATAATATTCAATTAACAGGACAGCAGTTTCTTGTGTGTAATTGCTTATTTATTTGAAATTAAAGCAGTTAAATAAAACGTAAAACAGGTATAAAAGAGGGATTCCTTTTCTAGCTTAGCTTCTTTTGTCCAGGTTTTGTAACTTAATTTGGCTGCCAGGCGCAGAAGTCATTTTAGTGCTGAATGATATCTTGAAATAAAGTTTAAAAAGGGCACTTTTCAGGAAAAAACCATATTTATGAGTAGGGGATTAAGAATTGGAATTAAGGTTTTTATGCTTGTAATGGGGCTCTATTTCTTTTTTGAAGGCCTGGCAGCTGCAAAGGGGTTTCTGGCACCCCTGGCTCTGGCTATTGTGCTTGCCCTGGTAGTACTCCCCGCAGCCAGGAAGCTTGAGAAACTTATTGGGCACAGGGGATTTTCTGCTATTCTCGGCACTCTGCTTATCTTTATATTCTCCCTTGGTTTTTTGACCCTTTGCTCGATGCAAATACAGAGTTTCTTTAACCAATGGCCGGTGATCAAGCAGGCAATGGCCCCCGAAGTGGAGAGTTTTAAAAGTTTCCTTTTCGAGCACACACCTTTAAGTAAAGAGTCGCTTCAGAATTACTATTCTTCAGGTTCGATCCCTTTTTTTGAAGAACAGGTCATTGAAGCGGCCCGGGCTTTGTCTTTTTTGAGGTCGTCGCTTAACTTCATGGGCACCTATCTCATCACCTTTATTTATATTTTTTTCCTGCTTTACTACCGAAGGCACTTTAAAGAGTTTATTCTTTCCTACTTCAGCGATAAGAAAAGAGCAAAAGCCGGGCAGGTGCTTGAGTCTTCAGCAAAAAGGGTACAGGATTATCTTTTAGGAAGGTTGATCTTAATGGCGATTCTTGCGGTGCTTTATTCTTTGGGTTTAGGGCTATCGGGCGTGCATAATTATCTCCTGGTGGGCGTTATTGCATCGGTCCTGACCCTTATTCCGTGGATAGGAAATATTATTGGCTTTGCCATGGCCATGGTCTTTGGTTACCTCACTTCGGGAAATCTCGATGTGTTGTGGGGGATCGTGATCACCTTTACGGTTTCCCAGTTTTTAGAGAGCTATGTGCTTCAGCCTTATGTGGTGGGAGATAAGGTGGGGCTGCATCCGTTTTTTGTGATCCTGTTCGTGATCATGGGAGGGGCAATTTGGGGGCTGGTGGGAATGGTGCTGGCCATTCCCGTAATGGCTATGGCCACGGTAATCTTTAATCATGTGGATGTTCTAAAACCATTGGGTTTCCTGTTCAGCAAGCAAAAGGATTGAGACGACAGGTTAGAAGCTTACGGCTTAAATTTTGGAACAACGTCTAGTGATTCCGTCACCTGGCTTACAGACTTAGCGACGATACCGGAAACAGCGGCGTCTCCAGAGACATTTACCACCGTTCTGCACATATCCAGAGGCCGGTCTACGCCAAAGATGAGGGCAAGGCCGGCTTCGGGAATTCCTGCCTGTGCGAGCACGATCACCAGCATCACCATTCCGGCCCCCGGAACTGCAGCCGAGCCTATAGATGCCAGTGTGGCCGTGGCAATGATGCCCAGCTGGGTGCCCAGGGAGAGGTCAAGCCCAAAGGCCTGGGCAATAAAAACTGCAGCCACAGCCTGGTAAAGGCTGGTACCATCCATATTTATTGTGGCGCCCACGGGAAGTACAAAACTTGCTACTTCTTTTGGTACCCCCAGATGCCCGGTCACCCTTTCCATCGTTACCGGAAGTGTTGCCGCGCTTGAACTGGTAGAAAATGCCAGGAGCTGTGCCGGGGCAATTGCCCTGTAAAAAGCCAGGGGAGACCTTTTGGTAAACAGGTAGAGCATGAGGCCATACACGCCCAGCATGAGGATGAGGCCCAAAACCACCGTGAGGGCGTACATTCCCAGGGCGGCAAAGAGATCAATACTTGGAGAATCAATAATTAGGGCTGCCAGCAGGGCAAATACCCCATAGGGAGCCGAGAGCATGATAATATCAATCATCTTTAAAATGACCTCGTTAAAACCATCAAAGAAATCTTTTACCGGTTTTGCGGTTTCTGCCGGGATAAGGATGAGGCCTACACCTATAAACAGGGCGAAAAAGATCACCTGCAGCATGTTTCGATTATCGGCAGCAGCGGCCATAAAGTTTTCAGGGACTATATCTACCAGACCCTGCAAAGGCCCTGTGTCCTGCCGGGCAACTGCCTTATTGATATTGGTGGAGGCTTCAGTTTCATAGCCGTACAGCAGGTCTGTCCTTGTTTCCGAAGAAATAGAAGCGCCCGGTTTGATAAGGCTAACCAGTAGCAGGCCAATACTTACTGCCGCGACTGTGGTGAGTATAAAAGTAAAGACCGTGCGAAATCCCATTTTTGAGAGGTTAGTGAGATCTTTAAGATCAGACACTCCTTTGATCAGCGATGCGATGATGAGCGGTACGGCAATAAGTTTTAGCGCGTTGATGAAGATATTACCAAAGGGTTTTATCCAGTCGCGCACAAAAGACGGCCCCCAGTTGAACTGAGATAACACCAGGCCTGCAATAACGCCAAGGCTCATCCCGATAAGGATCTTCCAGTGCATTGGCATTCTCTTTTTCTTCATGCTTCAAAATTAAATTATGGCGCTAAAAACCTACAGTTCTATAAGTACCAGGTAAGTAGTGTAGGCAAAGTACAGCAGCAGCAAAACACCTGATTCCCATCTTTCAAGTTTTCTTTTGCCGCCCATGAACATGAACAGGAACAGCAGCACTGTACCGCCAAGCAACAGGTAAAGATCTGTGTTGAAAACCGTGTTATACCCAATTGGCCTCAGCAGGGCACTTAAGCCCAAAATGAAGAAAATATTGAAGATGTTTGAACCCACAATGTTTCCTACAGCTATGTCATTATTCTTTTTAAAGGCTGCAATTACTGAAGTTGCCAGTTCGGGTAAGGAAGTTCCGGCGGCAACTATGGTGATCCCGATGATCTTTTCACTCACCCCAAGGCTGGATGCAATATCCATGGCATTTTCAACCACCAGCCTGCCTCCAATGATAAGGCCGGCAAGACCAAGTACAATAAAGCCAAAGATCCTGGTGTTGGAGATTTTTTTTACCACTTCGGGCGAAGTGGAGGGCACATGCTTTAGCTGGGTATAAACATAGAAAAGGAAGGCCAGGAAGAACAGGATCAGGATAAAGGCATCGGCCCTGCCAAGAAGTCCTTCAGAATCTAAAAAGAAGTTATTTACCAGGAAAAAAAGTACAACCGCAGCCAACAACGAAATCGGGATCTCTTTCCAAACCGTGGTTTGCTGTACCAGCAACGGGGAAATGAGTCCTGCAACACCAAGTATAAAAAAAAGGTTGAAGTTGTTGCTTCCTATCACGTTCCCAAAAACGATATCTGCGTGCCCTTCAAAAGCCGCAACCACGTTCACCACAAGTTCGGGTGCCGAGGTGCCAAAAGCAACGATGGTAAGGCCTATGGCAAGATTTGAAACCTTCTTTTTTCGGGCAAAGGCCGAAGCATTCTCCACCAGCCAGTCGGCACCTTTGATCAATAACAGGAGTCCGGCAATCAATAATAAAAACTGTAGTATCATTATTTTAAAAGTTAAGATTAGTTCAGTAAGCAAAAAGAGAAGAGAAGCTGGAAAATATGTTCTTCTCCAAATGCATTTAAGCAGCAGAATTGAGGGTAGGCCGAAATGCCACCAGCGAATTGATGATCGCATTCCATTTTTCAGCGTGTTTCAGCTCATAATCCTGTGCAAAATTCTCCTCACAATCGTAGAGGCCTAAAATTTGTTCGCTGCCATTGTGCAATTTCAATCTCAGCTCCAGTTTTTGCAGGATATCTTCTGTACGTTGATCGACTTTTATGGTCTGAACATCTTTGAACACTTCCGAGGCCCGTACTTCCTTAAGAGCTATGATTTCTGAAAGAATCCCTGACTTCTTTTGCTGAACAAAAAGGATTTTAGCACTTTTTTTATCCAGCCCCATGATGTTATTGTTCCAGCTGGTTTTCTCGTCGAAGCTTAGCTGGTGCTTTTTCGCTTCTTCGGAAAATTTATTTTTGAGTTTTTTTACTTCCCTGTTCCCAACCCATATAAAAAGCAGGTAAGGAACAAATACTGCTGCCACAAGGGCAAGGTCTACAATGATGATATCCAGTTTCATTTTCTTTATGTTTAAAATTCAGGTATTGATTTATGCTGTCTACCGGCTGAAGGTGACATATGTGTGCGGAAGGTTTACTTCCGGAAAAAACTGAAGCTTAAGCTTTAAAGAAAAACATGGAAAGGAAAAATGACCTTTTTGACACCTAAACCCGGAAATATATAGCGGGAGCGCTTAATATAGCTTAGGGAGGTGAACGTGTGGTTGTGAATGCGGGCATTAAAATCTTCTGCAAGACCAGCGCCGGCAATTACAAAGACCGGGTTTTTATGGTATGGCAGAATAGACTCAAACAGATTGCCTGCCTGTTCTTCAAAAGAGTCTTCTAAAACTTCCTGCGGAAGGGGTTTTTCCTGCGGAATAAGACCTGTTGTATTTTCAGAAAAAAGGCTGCTGCTACTGCTTAAAAGCAGCAGGAGCAGGAAAATCCTGTGGTTTAGAAGAAACAGGCATTTGATCATTTTCACGATCAAATGTACTACATAGTTCTGTTAAAAAAACATCACAAAAATAAATTATGAGGCGGGAAGAAGAGAAATTCATAGTTCTAAAAGAGACGATTAAAATGGTAGCCTTAGCTCCTGTTGGTTTAACCGGACAACCCGGGTTTTAAAATATTGATTAGAATTTTTTTTCTAAGGTAACAGGGTGCAGACTTTTGTATTTCCTTTAGTAATTTCCCAGGTTCCAATTTCTTAACTTGTGAAGAGCTACAAGTAAATCATGTTTGGAATAGCTGATATCCCAAAATTCTTCCTGGCATTCTTTCTGGTCCTGCCGCTTATTTCCATTCTGCACGAAGGGGGACATGTATTTTTTGCCTGGCTTTTGGGTGCGAAAAAGATTCAGGTCACTATTGGAACAGGGAAGCCGGTGTTGAAGTGGGGAATGATCGAGATACGCAAATACTATTTCTGGTACGGCCTGTGCACATACGAGAATTTGAGGATCAACAGGAGGTGGAGCAATGTTGTCATTTTTGGTGGGGGCAGCTTTTTTAACCTTATAGGGGTGCTCACCGTAATGATCCTGGTAGAGCAGGAGATGATAGGGACTAATATGTTCACCTACCAATTCACCTACTTCTCGTTTTATTTCATATTTTTTGCCCTGCTACCCATGACCTACCCGGGCGGAAATTACAGCGACGGAAAAATTATCCTAAACCTTTTAAAGGACAAAGAATTCGCGGTTTTTCAAAGAACTTTTTGGGTGCAGTGGGATGAGGAAAAAAGGCAGTGGCAGGTGCTTGATCACGACCAGAAAATGATACAGGCTTTTGAAAGGGAAGATGAAGCTTCAGAAAAAGCAAGAGGTATTGCCAAAGACCAGCGGCCCAGCCGGGTGGTGAGTTTTAAAAATGGGGAAGAAAAGGAGATTCAGAATTACCCCAGAATCCCCCTCTAAAATGCTATTTTACAACCCATAGCGGTACCCCGTAATTCTCGTTAAAAAGTTCTTCGGTCACACTTCCTACCGAAAAAGGGGAAAAAGTGTTGCCTCCCTTATCGGAAACTACAAGTAAGTCTGCGTCAGACTTTTTGATGTTGGCGATGATCTTTTGCGCGGCGCCAGATTGCCTTCCGAGGAAAAACAAGGGTTCTATCTGGTTTGGATAATCAAGTTTCCTGATGAACTTCTCGAGCTTTTCTTTTACGTGTTTTTCTACTTTTGGCGCCATAGATTCGGGGGAAACATAAGGTGAAAATTGCACGGGCACACTGTAGATATGCACCAGTTTAAGCCGGGAAGAATTTTCCTTTTGTAAGATTTTGGTAACGTTGAAGATCTTCCGGGAATCGGGTGAAAAATCGGTTCCGGCCCAAATGGTTTCAATTTGGGGTTTTGCTACCCGCGGCACTGCCAGGATATCACACCTTAGCAGCCTCAGTAATTTTCCGCTTACCAGCCCGGTACCGTTCTCGTGCTTTTTGTTCCCAACAATGGTTAGTTGAATAGCG
Source organism: Salinimicrobium tongyeongense (assembly GCF_026109735.1). Classification (NCBI taxonomy): domain Bacteria; kingdom Pseudomonadati; phylum Bacteroidota; class Flavobacteriia; order Flavobacteriales; family Flavobacteriaceae; genus Salinimicrobium; species Salinimicrobium tongyeongense. The sequence goes on from NZ_CP069620.1 coordinate 2,597,383, forward strand.
TATTTATCAACCACATATTTAATTAGGGATTCGCTGTAGGGATCTTCAGAAATTAGTACTTCAAATTCGGCTTCAGCTTTAAAATGTTCTTCTACTTTTTCGTTGAGTTCGTCGCCTATCAGCTTATCAAGATTGATGTCCTTCAACTGTTCCTCAAAAAGTTCAGAAATCTCATACTTCTTGATATTATGCACAAAATAGACCTTTTCAGCCTTTAATCGCGTGGCCATAAAGGAAGCGTATTTAATAAGCACTTCATCGAGGTCTGAAAGATCAAGCGCAACGAGTATATTCTTGTAATTCTTAGTCATGGTTTCTATGGAAGTTTTTATTTTTCTGCACCGCGTTTTTTAATAATATCTGCTACCCGGGTTTCGTAGCTTTCCCATTCTTTCTGGGCTTTGCGCTCTTCGGTTTTTTGATGTTCATCCCTAAGTCCTGTGTAAAGCGAGTAGCACATGAACAGAAGGATAAAAGCGAAGGGCAGGCCGGTGGCTATAGATGCCGTTTGCAGTGCCTGCAAACCGCCCCCGATGAGCAGTACTGCAGCCACGGCTCCTTCTGCCAGGGCCCAGAATATTCTTTGGCCCACGGGAGCATCAATCTTTCCGCCCGATGTAAGGCTGTCTACCACCAGGGACCCCGAATCTGAAGAAGTTACAAAGAATCCCGCGATAAGAATAACTCCAATCACATTGAGTGCCACGGCAAACGGATAATCTTCAAGAAAGACAAAAAGAGCCGTTGCAACATTGTCTTCAACTGCGTTTAACACATGAAGATCGCCGGTTAACGCCTGCTGAATAGAGGTGCTCCCAAAGGCAGTGATCCAGAAAAAGGTGATGAGGGAAGGTACTATGAGTACTCCCAGAATAAATTCCTGGATGGTTCGGCCTTTTGAGATACGGGCGATGAACATGCCCACAAAAGGAGACCAGGCGATCCACCAGCCCCAGTAAAAGACCGTCCACGCATTTTGCCAGTCGTTGCCCGTATAACTTTCTGTCCAGGTAGAGATCTGCAAAAAGCTGTAGAAGTAGTTTCCGGTATTTTGCACGAACGATTGAAAAATAAAGATAGAAGGCCCTAAAACCAGAACCAGCAGGAGTAAGATCACTGCTACCCTCATGTTCCATTCGCTCAGGAACTTTACGCCTTTGTCAACTCCCAGCACCACCGAAATCGTGGCGACAAGAGTTATCCCCACAATTAGAGAGATCTGGGTCACAAGGCCACTGCTAATACCAAATACATGCGACAAACCCGCGGCTATTTGCTGTACCCCCAGGCCAAGAGATGTGGCCAGCCCAAAAACGGTGGCCAGGACCGCAAAAATGTCAATAATGTCTCCAATTTTTCCGTAGATCTTATCTCCCAGCACAGGATAAAAGACAGAGCGAATGGTGAGTGGTAAACCGTGGGAATAGGTGAAATAAGCGAGGGCAAGGCCCACGAGCGCGTAAATACCCCAGGCATGAAAACCCCAATGTAAAAATGTAAAATTCATGGCTTCCTGGGCGGCCAAAGCAGTACCTCCTTCGGCAAGCGGCGGGTTCATAAAATGCGTGACAGGTTCGGCGATGCTCCAAAAAAGTAACCCAATTCCCATCCCGGCACTAAACAACATGGCAAACCACGACAGCGTTTTAAATTCGGGTTTGGCGTCTTTTCCGCCTATTCGAATGTAGCCATACTTGCTGAAGGCGAGGTAAAGCATAAAGATTAGAAAAATATTCACACAAAGCACAAAAAACCAACCCACGGTATTTGATATGAAATTCTGAATCTCGTTAAAATAGTTTTCGGCCTGCTCCTGAAAGATCAGTGTAAGGGTGATGCTTACGATGATAAAAAAGGAGGAGGTAAAGAAAACCGGACCGTTAACATCCAGTCCCATGATTGATTTCCTCTCGTCGCTTCTTAGAATTTTCTTAGCCATATAAAGGTTTTGTTCTTCTGAAATTAAATTTTGATCCTTTTAAAAATAGTATCCAATATTGATGTTGAACCGCGCTTCCCAGTTTGCATTGGGCGTTCCGCGGCTAAAATCATCAATGTAATTTCCTCCCAGCCAGGAGTGGTTGTACCCGGCGGCGTAATCTATATAAGTATAGATATTCCCGGCAGTTAACAGTACGCCGGTCACGTTCATGTATGAATCTTCAAAGTCGTCTTCCTGCTTCTGCATATATCCAAAATCGTTATAAAACTGAAGTGCCGACACCGGACCCCAGTTTACCGGAACATTGCGGGATAAAGTCAGGGTATAGATATTAAAATCGGCAGCAACTTCATAGGCGGCGCCATAAGCAGCCATTAAAATCGTATCATCTGGGGTGGAGGCTGCGTTTTCAGGATTATGGGCAATGTTCATGGCTTCAGCTTTGAGGTTCCAGTCTTTGTAAGAAGCCTCGTAGTGCAGGGCGAGCCCGTAATGATTTCCGCTTTCTTCGGTGTCCAGGTTGTAAAGGCTGCCGTATTGTGCTGAAAATCCAATTCTTTGCAAAACATTTCCGCCGAACTTGTAAATGAACTTTCCATTAAACTGGTTGATCTCCTTGTTTCTTCCGGCCACATCGTAAGAATACCGGCTATGGGAGATTTCCGAATCATTACCAAAACGCAGTTCTTCGGCATTTTTAAAGAAAGCCAGCTGATATTCTGTTTTCTCTCCCGTGTAGATATATTTGATGCCCATATCATGATCATCTTCGAGACCTACATAATAGGTGAGATTGAAAAACCAGTTGTTGGAGTTGTACTGCTGAATTCCAAAAGGCACCTGTGTAAGCCCTACCTGCAATTCCTTGTTTTTACTGAAGTGATACCCAAACCAGCCCTGCTTGAGCATGCCACCTCCAAAGCCATCAGAGTACCACCTGTATTCGGCGTTTAGATAAATGCCTTTATAAGCCGCATTGGCATTTATTCTGAAGAGGTCATAGCCAAAATCTCCGCCCCGGGTTTTTTGTTCAGGTTTCCAGGAAGAAAGGTTGTAATTGAAGCGCAGGGCACCGCCAATATCCACTTCGGGAGATTCCTGTGCCTGAAGGGGAGGAACAAAAAAGCAGGTGCACAGCACCAGGAAAAAAGCCGGTTTCAGGACCAAATTAATCATAAAATTCTTTTGTTCCTGTAATTTAAAACCAATCCTATAGAAAACAGTGTTATAGCCTATAAAATTCTGTTAAGACGTAGATAATGCCAAGAGATTTGCTGGTGAAATTTAATTTAAGTCAGCCGGAACAGAGTTGATTATGAGCAGGAGCTACTGGAACTATAGATCCTGCTGCCCTCTCAAAAATAGCATTTTAAGCACTTATTATTTTTTCCTGGAGCGGGAAAGCTGCCGCTTTTCATATCTATCTAATACCGGAACGAGAAAGATCATGAGGTAACCCACAGCGAGCAGATATTTATTTATGTAGGAGTTATTTGGAATGTATAAAGTGAAAACAATAATACTTAGTAGTAAAAAAAGGTATTTCAGAAATTTTAAATACTTCATGGCTGATGAGATTTGGAGGTACTGGGGTAGGTGATTCAATCGGTTTTCAAGATTCTAAAATTTTACAGCTTACCTGCTATTTCTAATGATTCCATTAATCCCACTAATATAATCATTTATTGATTTTACAGGGTTCAAGAAACCTGGTGGGAGCCAATTTTTACAAAAGTGCCAAAATTGAAAAGCATAAAAAAATCCGCAACTACTTTATTATCAGTGTGTTGCGGATTAAATCTGTGACCTCGCCAGGATTCAAACCTGGAACCTTCTGAGCCGTAATCAGATGCGCTATTCAGTTGCGCCACGAGGCCGTTTTGCGGGTGCAAATATAGGCTATTTTGTAAAAAACAAAAATTTTTTTGCGCTAAATAAAACATATTTTCTTCCCCAATTATTCAGTGGCATATTCAGCAAAATCCGCTACCTCCTGAAAATGGCATTTTTGAGAGGTGAAAGTCCCTGATAACTAAAGAAATGATGGGCATCGAAGTTCCCGGACTTGCAAAGTAGCCCGCAAGTGCTATATTTGCTTTATGGCAAAATTAGATGAGTTCATAGCTCAATTCGCCTCCTTTGTTTGGGGCCTTCCGCTTTTAATCTTACTTACGGGTGGCGGATTATATCTTCTAATACTTTCAAAATTCCTTCCTTTCAGGTACCTGGGGCATTCCCTGGAGGTGCTTCGGGGAAAATACGATGATCCTAACGACCCGGGGGAGATCAATCATTTTAAGGCGCTTTCCACGGCATTGTCTTCCACTATTGGGATGGGAAATATCGCCGGTGTGGCAGTGGCAATCGCCATTGGAGGCCCTGGTGCCATGTTCTGGTTGTGGATAAGTGCCATAATTGGGATGGCTACAAAGTTTTTTACCAATACCTTGGCAGTGATGTACCGCGGAAAAGATTCCGAAGGCAAACTTCAGGGCGGGCCTATGTATTTTATCACCGAAGGCCTCGGCCGAAAATGGTGGATCATGGCCGCATTTTTTAGTGTTGCCGGACTTGTTGGGGCTTTGCCGGTCTTCAACGTTAACCAGCTTACCCAGGCCATAAATTACATTCTGTTAACACCCAACGGGATCGAAATTACGCTTACTTCAAACCTTATCATTGGAGTCATCCTGGCCATGATCACCGCAGTGGTGATCTACGGCGGTCTCACCCGTATAAGTAACACGGTTTCAAAGATGGTTCCGGTAATGGTGGGGCTTTATTTTGTGGCCGTGCTCATTATCCTTTTCGTGAATCTCGAGCAGGTGCCTTACTACTTTAAACTGATCTTCACCGATGCCTTTGCAGCTGAAAATTACGCAGGGGAGCCATTTTTGGGAGGTATGCTGGGCGGGTTAATAATTTTGGGAATTCGCCGCGGCGCTTTTTCAAATGAAGCGGGGATAGGTACTGCGCCTATGGCCCACGGTGCTGCAAAAACTGCCGAACCTGTGCGCGAAGGTCTCGTTGCCATGCTGGGGCCGGCCATAGATACGCTCATTGTGTGCTCCCTTACCGGGATGGCCATTCTGGTTACCGGGGTTTGGCAAACACACGATGTGAACGGGGTGAGCCTAACAGCTGCGGCTTTCAACGCTTCCATTCCGGGTTACGGCAACTACCTGCTGCTGGTGTGTATTGCGATCTTCAGTATCTCTTCGCTGTTCTCTTATTCTTACTACGGAAGCAAATGTCTTTCGTTCTTGATTGGTGCCCAAAACAAGCATTACTACAATTATTTCTACATTCTGAGTATACTCTTAGGGGCGACCACCTCGCTGAGTATGATGATCAACCTTATCGACGGATTTTTTGCATTGATGGCAATTCCCACCATGACCGCTACGCTCATCATGGCCCCGCGTGTACTGAAGGAGGCAAAAAGATATTTCCTGAAACTAAAGGAAGCGGGAAAACCTCTCAGCCAAAAGTGATCACCCGGCGCTCATCATGACTTTGCTGGGCAGCCTCTATAACCCTAATTACGTCTCGTGCCTGTTGAGGTGTTACTGCGGGGCTTTCGCCGCGGGTAAGCACGTTGTATAGGTTCTGGTACAAGAACGGGTAATTTCCGCGTTCACTTTCCACGAGCCTTTCTTCATTTATGGTATTAAGCCTGCCCCAGATTTCTTTCGGTTCCATACCCCAGTTAGGGGTGTCTTTTGGGCTTATGCCATTTTTCAGAAATTCTTCCTGCGGGTCGGCACCGTATTTTACAAAACTGCCGCGGGTGCCAAAAACCTGGTAAGTCGGCCCTTTTTCTTTGACCAGCGTGCCTGCTTTTAAAGTGACCTTTAGCTGAGGGTAGAAGAGGAGGAGTTCAAAGGCATCGGGTACTGTTGCGCCGTCCCGTTGGGTTCTTATATCGGCAAAGATCTCCTGCGGAAGTCCGAAAAGGTTGAGTGCCTGGTCTATGAGGTGGCTGCCCAGGTCGTAGAGTATTCCGCTGCCGGGATTTTCTTTCTGTTCTTTCCAGCCGCTTTTCACCTGGTTCCTGAAACGGTCAAAATGGGCTTCATATTCTACCACCCTGCCTAAAAGGCCATTTTCAACAACTTTTTTTAGACTTAGATAATCGCTGTCCCAGCGCCGGTTGTGGTGAACGCTGAGCAGCAGGTTTTTTTCATGCGCCAGCTTAATGAGTTCATTGGCTTCCCGCACGTGGGGCGTAAAAGGCTTCTCTGTTAACACATTTTTTCCTGCCTTTAAGGCCTTTTCAGCAAAATCGAAGTGAAGGTGGTTGGGAAGTACCAAAATAACAAGCTCAATTTCGGGATCTTCAAGGATCTTTGAATAGTTGCTTACAATTTCAGCCTTCGGAAAGTCCTTTTTTGCGGCTTCAATATTCTTAGGGCTTGAGGTGAGTATCTTTTTGACTGTAAAGCCTTCTACGCTCTTAAGTATGGGGGCGTTATAGATGCTTCCGCCCGAACCGTATCCTGCAAAGGCAGTAATTACCTGCTTCATTTTTGCTTCAAGGTAAATATTTCTGAAGAATAAATGAGCTTGAAAATGCCATTTTTGACACCCAGGCTCTAGTTTTCCTGATTTTCTTCCACATTGCGGAAAAAGAATTTCCGCAGGGCTTCAAGGTTTTTGATCTTCAGGGTGCAGGCCACGGTGAGGGGTTTTCGGCAATAGTGTATCACGTGTTGATACTTCTGGGCTCTTGCGAAATCCTGGTGATTGATGGAAGAAGTTACCACTACCACAAAAACTTCGGCTTGCATCGGATTTTTCTTAAGCTGTTTCAGGACTTTCCAGCCGTCAAGCACGGGCATGTTAAGGTCTAGCAGGAGGAGAAAGTGCTTATTGGGCCTGTCATTCTTCCGAAGATAATCAAGCGCCTCCCTGCCGTTGTAGCAAAGTACTGGAGATGGTTCAATTCTGGCAGATTTCAGGCTGTTCTTGTGCAATAAAGTAACTACCTTATCGTCATCAACTACCAGAATTTCCAAGCAACCTGCATTATCTGGCTTCAACATTAATCTTTTCAGTTTTTTCTACAATATTGCGAATGATATCATCAAGCTCGTTAGCCGATTCTTTCATGTGAAAAAGAACTTCTTCTTTTGACATTTCCTGGAAAAGCTCTTCTTCCAGCAGGTGCAAAAGGCCTTTTATGCGTGCCAGTGGGGCCCGCACCACGTGAGATTGTTCCCAGGCAATTTCCTTCAAAACCTTGTTTTGTTTTTGCACTTTTTGGAGCAGCCTCCTGGAATTGGTAACATCGAGCACCGCGCCCACCATTCTGGTAGCTTTGCCGTTGCTGTCACGCAAAATGTAGCCGCGGTCTATAATGTGGGCAATGCTGCCGTCGGCCTTTATAAAGCGGTATTCAAGCTTCCATTTTTTAACATCGGTATTGTTTACGGCATAGGCGAGAGAACGTTGCACCTTTTCCCTGTCTTCGTCAACCACTTTTTTAAGCCAGAAAGAGTGAACCGTGGTGGCCTGGGTGGCATCGTACCCAAAGATCTTTTTGTAGCCCTTGCTTCGGGTCACCGAGTCGGTCGCGATGTCCCAGTCCCAAATCATCTCATTAGTGGCTTTCATGGCCATTTTGAAACGTTTGTTGGCGATCTTTAAAGCCTCTTTTTTGGTGGTGATTTCTGAAATATCGCTGGTGGCACCAATGAGCCGAACCGCTTTGCCGGTATTGTCCCTAATGATGTACCCGCGGTCTACCACGCGGGCATAAGTGCCGTCGGCCTTCCTGAAGCGGTATTCTGTTTTGATAAAATCTTCTGCAGGATTGGAGATGATAGAGGCCAGTTTTTTCTTTTCAGCCGGTTTATCTTCGGGGTGCACGTTATTTCTCCAGAAATCGTAGCGGTTTACCACTTCAGCAGAATACCCGAACAACTCCTGCGGCCCTCTGTGGAAACGGGTGACTTCATTTTTCTCGAGGTCCCAGTCGTAAATAAGGTCTTGCGTGGCAGTTGCCGCCAGTTGATAGCGTTCGTTGATATGCTCAATTTCCCTGGCCTGCTCAATTACTGTGGTGATATCTCGCGAATTGGCAACAATTCCTTTAACGGCAGAATCTTTTAAAAGGTTTGTGGCTGTGGTTTGTACCCAGCGGTAATCGTGGTTCTTGTCTTTAAACCTGAAAGGTGAGATCTTCACCTGTTTTTGGTCTTTTAGATGATAAAACTGCTTCCTTACCCTGGGCCAGTCTTCGGGGTGAATGAACTCATGTGCGTTCTTCCCGATGAGCTCCTGCGGATCAAAGCCCAGGATCTTCTTGTAATTTTCACTTACAAATGAATAGTTCCCGTAAATGTCGAGAATCCCAATAAGATCGGATCCTTCCTGCACCAGCGCACGGAATTTCTGTTCGCTCAGTTTGAGTTCTTCCTCGCTAAGCCTTGCCTTCTTCAAAGCGGCATTGCGCTCAAAGGCATTGGTGAGGTTTTGGGTAAGGCTCCTCAGGAAGGTGATTTCTTCTTCTTTCCATATACGTTGAGAAGTACAGTCATCAAACCCCACAAAGCCTGTGAGGCAATCTCCCACAAAAATGGGGAGCAGCAGGATAGACTTAATTTGCTGCTCAATGAAAATATCTCTTAATTCCCCCGGGGCCAGCTCGTCAAAAGTGGCAGTAAACGGGAGGTTTTTTACCAGGGGAGCAGTGATTTCCCTGATCTTCTTTAAGGGCATTCTTTGTAGTTCCTTATTATCAATTTGAGGATTTGCATTCTCACTGCACCATTCAACTTTCTGGCTTATCAATATCTCGCCTGTTTCCTGGTCGGGGTCGGCACCAAAATAGTACATCCTGTCGGCTTCAACGGTCTCGGCTATAATTCCGAAGGTTTTTTTGAGTGCTTCTTTATTGATATCCTTTTCCAGAAGGGAACTTACAAAAGCCGCGTTCACCTCGAGAAAACGGCTTTTTTCCATGATCACTTTTTCGCTCTGCTTCAGCTGGGTAATATCTTTTGCGATGCCGTGCACCTCGGCCACTTTTCCTTTTAAGAACATGGGCATCAAAAAAATCTTTAAAAAGCCCGGTTTGCCTTCTGCGGAAATAAAATCGGCTTCAAAGGAAGTTACTTTTCCTCCAAGGGCTTTTTCGAACTGCTCGCTAATGAGTTTTCGGTGATTAGGGGCGCAAAAATCCCGGAAATTGGTATGGATCAAATCTTCTCCCGGCAGGCCGGCCATGTGGGCAAGGCTCTCGTTAACATGCAAAAAATTGCCCTGTACATCGAGCCTGTAAAGTCCGTCGGGGTTATCCCCAATAAAATTTTTGAATTGTTGCCGACTCAAATTGAGTTCTTCTTCAATCTCGCGGTCAAGCTTCTTGCGTTTGTTCTCTAGCGTAACTTCCTGAACGCAGTGCAGAATGACTTCCACATTTCCCTCTTCGTTCTTTATAGGTACATTTTGGGAACTAAAGTAGCGCTCTTCAAATGCTCCCGTGTCCTTGCTTTTGATGTCGTACCGAAGATTTTTGGTCTCTTCTTTCACACCCGATCTGGCAACTTTCTCCAGAATTTCAAAAAAGGAAACGTTCCCGTAGTTCCTGATGCGGGGATTGGGAAGAAAAACTTTCCGGCTGTCTTTTTCTAATAATTCTTCTCGTGATCTACCCAGTATTTCCAGGTAAGCCGCGTTTGCTTCTGCCACAATGAATGCTCCCCGTTCTTGCGGTCTTAAGACCAGACAGGCAAGAGGGATAGCCTCAAAAATGTCTTTCCAGCAGTTTTCTCTCATTGCAGGGGGATACAAATATAAAAGCTGCCTTTGTTCCTAATCTTTTGTTAAAGGCGAAACAAATATAATCAAAAAATATTCCCTCGACCTATTGAAAACTACGAAGTTGGCTACTTAAGCGATAAAAACATCCACTTTAACCCAGAAGCTGATTTTAATATGAAAGAATATTCTTACAAATTCATTAAAAACTTTATTTTCTTCTTACAAGCTACTTTTTGGATCTGTGTTTAACCGGAACAAGTAACACAGGAACATCAAGCTCATCCATGAGGTCCTGGCCTATGCTGCCCACAAACATATCATAAAAGAAGTTCTTTTTGTGGTGCCCGGCAATCACCAGGTCGGCATTGATGTTTTGCACCTCTTTTTTGATCATTTTTACCGTAGATCCTTTTAGTTGTACGGCTTCGGCTTCAATGTTCTTTTGTTGCAGGCTTTCGGCCATACGTTTTACCAGTTCGCCTTCTTTTTTGCGGTTTTCCACACGTTTGTCCTGAGCGTATTGTGGCCCGGCTTCCAGCCCCAGGTAATCGTCGGGATCGGGTTCACTTACGTGCAGGATCCAGATCTTGGATCCAAAAGCTTGAGCAAACTCTTCGGCTTTGGCTAATAAACGATCGGCATTTTTCTCAATGTTGATCGCTACAAGGATCTTTTTCATGGTTGAAATAAATTAGAGTATTAAAGGTAGGAAAAATACTCCGATTCTGGAAGTGCAGGGGCGGTGTGAATACAAAGAGGCTGCCTCAAAAGCCATTTTTGTCATCCTGAACTCTTCCTGAAGAAGTTTTTTTCTGAAAATGAGTCAGATAAAATTCTGGAATAAATTCAGGATAAGGTTTTACAGCTTTAAAAGCAGCCTCTTTTTTGCCCTTTTTGACAGGTTTAGTCGAGCAGGGTCTCGTTGAACAGCTTCAGGATTCTTCGGTATTCATCGGTCCAGCTGCTGGGCTGGGTAAAGCCGTGGTCTTCTACAGGGTATACGGCCATTTCCCAGTTTTCTTTTTTCAGTTCAATCAGTCTTTGGGCCAGTCTCACCACATCCTGAAAGTGTACGTTAATATCTATCATTCCGTGGGCGATCAAGAGGTTTCCTTCAAATCCTTCAGCAAAATAAATAGGTGAGGAGCGTTTATAGGCGATAGGGTCATTCACCGGCTCATTGAGGATGTTTGAAGTATAGCCGTGGTTGTAATGTGCCCAATCTGTCACCGAACGCAGGGCAGCGCCAGCTTCAAAGGTGTCCGGTTCTGTGAACATTGCCATGAGGGTGATAAAACCTCCATAGCTGCCCCCGTAAATTCCTACTTTTTCGGGGTTTACGCCGTGTTCGGCAATCAAATATTTCACGCCGTCTACCTGGTCGCCCAGGTCTTTGCCTCCCATGTGCCTGTAAATACCGGTGCGCCAGTCGCGGCCGTAGCCGGCACTTCCGCGGTAATCTATATCGAGAACGGTGTATCCTAAATCGGCCAGCAGGTTGTGGAACATATACTCCCTGAAGTAGCTTGACCACCAGCTATGTGCGTTTTGCAGGTAACCGGCGCCGTGAACAAACACCACTGCTGCCCCGTTGTTTGCCGTGGCCGAAGGTTTGTATAAACGTGCAGGGACCATTGCGCCATCCCTGGCTTCAAACTTTACAAGCTCAGGGTCTCTCCAGTCATACTTCTGAAATTCTTGAGACTGGCCTGTAGTTACCTGTTTTGCTTCGGCTGAAGCAGAAGTTTTCTTGAGGTAAAGTTCCCAGGGTTTGTTGGTGTAGGAGTACCTAATCGCCATGTATTTCTCATCTGGCGACAGGGCCACTTCGTTGTTTCCGGTAAGGCTGGTGAGCTGCTGCATTTTGCCGCCACGCACCGGCATTTTATAAAAGTGCCTCTGGCCGGCATCAACTTCCGAAGTAGTGAGGTACCAGCTTTTTCCGTCATTGGAGAGCATAGGGTCGAATACCTCAAAATCACCGCTGGTGAGCTGGGTCTTTTTGCCAGATTCTACGTTGAGCAGGTAAAGATGTGAATAACCGGTTTCTTCACTTTGAAAATAGATGGTTTTGTTGTCAGGCAACCAGCCAATATCTCCGCCACTCCATGAGTAGCCAATGCCGGGGCCGGCTATCCAGGCCTCGTCCCTTTGCCTGTCAAGTGATTTGAGGTTGCCGGTTTCAGGATCGAGTTGCGCGATCCAGCGATCTTTATTGTCCCGGGACCTAATGACCATAATGGCTTTTTCCCCATTAGCAGAGAACCAAGGGCCATTGGGATATACCTCTCTTACTTCTTCTTTCCATTCTTTGTCGGGATAATCTTTGACGTAATCTGGCAGGTTTTTGATGCCGGGAAGGTTTTCTGTCTCAACTTTGTAAACCGTATCTTTCTCAAGGTTATAGACCATAGCTTCCATAGTGGCCTGAGCGCTGCCCACTTTGCTGCGGGCAGGGAGGTTTACCGTATATCCCGAAAGGTGGGTGTAATCGGGTACATCAGTATCTTTAGCGTCGGCAGTTGTGATAAGCTGGAACGTAACATACTCGGCGTTAGGAGATACCTGCAGGTTTCGCAGGTGCCTGTCGCCAGTATAGAAAGCAAAGGCTTCGGGGCTGGCCGTCATATCGCGATAAGCTTTTTGGGCATCCTCGTTTTCTTTTCGCTTCCTTACTTCTTCGAGCAGTTGCAGGTTCTCATCCTGTAGCCATTGATCCTGTGCCGAAAGTTCCCTGTCTTTTTGCTCTTTTTGAGACCCCGTGCGAATGTTGGTCAATTTGTTGAGTGTGCCTGTGTCAAGGTTGTAGACGTAAGCATTGTTGTCAAGAATAAAGCTGATTTTATCCTCATCGTTTAGGAACTGAGGACTGGAAAGGCTTTCGCTGAGTTCCAGTAACTTTTCCTCTTTTTCTTTGCGTAGATCGTACAAATAAAGGACGCCCTCACGGGTGTACACTTTTTTATTCCGGGCCCGGTTAAAATCGCCTTGCTGCGGAATTAATTTTTGTTCGTCCTGCCATGAAACCTTTTCTAGTTGGGTGGGGGTTTTACGGGAGACCCTGTAAAGGGAATCGGCAGGATTTTTTTCGGGGTTATAACTGAAGTAGATGTATTCACTGTTTGGCCCCCACTGCACGTTTGAAGGGAACGTACCCATCCAGGTAGGATCCTGCATGATCTTTTCCACAGTAAGGTCAGACGTTTGCGCATAGGTTGCCTGCAGGCTCAAAAAGGCCAGAATGTAGAGGAAATATTTTTTGTTCATAGTAAAAATTGAGAATTGGAACGGCAATATAAAAAAACCCGCGCATAGTTGTAAAAGTAAAAGCACCCCGTAATGACGGAGTGCTTTACACATGGCAGACTTTCATAGCAGTTTTTTAGGAAGTACTGTGAATCTCATCTAACTGGTCTTCGGTTTTCGCACTGTATTTAAGCAGGCTTTTAAGGGCTTTTAATTCGAAGATGCAGTTCTCGAGGTAGGCTTTGTGCCTTAGGAGTACTTCGCGGCAACTGCCATCATGGATGCGGCAGAGGGCTTCCTGGTACTTCTGAAGGCTTAGTTTTTTGGCCCGTAAAGCGTTCTTCAAACATTTATTTTTACCTGTACGGCCAGGTTCTTCCCATTTCTTGATCCAGTGAGTAGAAGAGGCAGGGACTTTTTTACCCGTATAAAAATGGATTTCCTCTCCCAGCTCAATAGCGAATTGGGAACGGCGGGAGGCAAGGTTTTGAAAGTAATTCTTCAGGGAAGCATCGTTCAGGGATTCTGCCAAACCGCGAAGTAGCCTCGATCCTGCGAAGTTATCGTCTAAAAGGCGACGCAAAGTCAGTACTCTAATTTCCCCGTTGTTCATGACTGTTTTGATCTAAAATTCTATCTCTTTTCTCAATACTTTAAGTTACGCAATTTTACTCAAACGTTTTCGTAAAACAAGACACTTAACTCTCTTTTGACAATTGAAGAAGAAGACGACAAAAAGTTTCTTAAAAAGGTGTTTTTTGAGACATTTTAAGGATGAAAAAAGAAAACCGCCGGCAAAAGTACAGGCGGTTTTTTGGCTTTGCTAGCCCGATCAAGATTTTGCTTTGCGGTTGAGGCGGTCTTCGGCCATATCGGTGAGAAGGTTATCTGCCTTGTACTCCTCATCAAGGGTCTTTTGAAGCTTGGCAGCAATGTCGTCATGCCCCAGTTCTTTTGCGTAACGCACGGCCGTACCATAGCCCGAAATTTCGTAATGTTCCACTCTCTGCGCTTCGGCAATTAAACCAGCATCCTGTACATCCTCTTCGGTGTCTTCTTTGAGAAAAGACTCAGCTTCTTTCACAAGTCCCTGCATCGCCTTACAGGTTTCGCCGGTTGGTTTGATGCCCAGTTTGTCGCAGATTTCTTCAAGGCGTTTTACATGCCCTTCAGTTTCTTTAAGGTGGTTCTCAAAAGCTTTTTTCAGCTTATCGTCATTTGCGTTCTTCTGCAATTTTGGAAGCGCATCTACGAGCTGGGTTTCGGCACTGTACAAATCTTTCAGCTGGTGTTCAAACAGGTCTTTTAAATTTTTCATCTTTTAAGCTTTTTTAGGTTCAGTCTAAAGTAAAGACCGAACAAAGCAATAGCAGTTAAATGATTAATAAATCTTTGTTGCGTTTTTACTAAATGTGTAATGCCAACTCTGGCAGGAGAGACCTTTTTCTTATTATCTTCGCAGGCAAACCACACCTATGTTCAATATTGAAACTTATATTAGAGACATACATGATTTTCCCAAAAAAGGGATTGTGTATAAAGACATAACGCCGCTACTCCAGGATGCGGCTGCCACGCGAAAAACAGTGGCTGCTTTTTTGTCATTTTTGGAAGGTGAAAAAATAGATAAGGTGGTAGGCATTGAATCGCGGGGCTTCTTTTTTGCGACTTTGCTGGCGCAGGAATTAAATGCCGGGTTCGTACCCATTCGCAAGCCGGGAAAATTGCCTTTTGAAACTTACCGCGAGAGCTATGCGCTAGAATATGGGGAAGATACGCTTGAGGTGCACAGCGATGCTATTAAAAAAGGGGAGAGGATACTGGTGCACGATGATGTGCTGGCCACGGGAGGCACTGCCGCTGCTGCTTGTAAACTGGTAGAGAAAATGGGTGGTGAAATTGTTCAGTGCAACTTCTTAATGGACCTTGGTTTCTTAAACGGAAAGGAAAAACTGGAAGCCTACAAGGTCGTGTCGCTGGTTAGCTATTAGTTTGTGGTTATTAGTTTGTGGTTTAGTAAAAAAAGAAATTCAAACCTTAAACCTTGAACCTTGAACCTTGAACCTTAAACCTTAAACCTTGAACCTTAAACCTGGAACTAACTTTTAGAGTGAATTTTTGGTCACCCAGGTTTTCCAGCCAATAATAGCCTTTTGAACTTTTGTGGCTTTCGCCAAATCCAGCTGTCTCTTTGTGTAGCTGGGGAGCACCTTTTTATTGATCTTCGAAAGTGTCTTGAAAAATGTCTTTTTCATGCCGGTTGGTTTCTATCAAAGATATTAATTTTCAGAAATTTCCTGCTTCAGAAGAAAACAGGTGCTGCCATCTCATTAAGTTGTGGGCCTCTTGGTATTTCTTCTGAAATTTTTTTTAAAGTTGAGCTTTACTGAAGCTGATGTTCTGTAAAAGAGCTAAAATAGGCGCGTTCGCTGAGAATCTTTTATCTTAGCAAAAAAAAATTGATGAGCGTACTATTTATTATCCTGGGTTTTATTTTGTTGGTTGTTGGAGGTGAATTCCTTGTGAGATCATCTGTTGCAATTTCTTTAAAGCTGAAACTTTCCCGAATGGTTATTGGTCTTACCGTGGTCTCTTTTGCCACCTCGGCGCCAGAGCTGCTGGTGAGCCTGCAGGCGGCATTAGAAGGGTTTTCGGATATTTCCCTGGGTAATGTCATAGGTTCTAACATTGCGAACATAGGCCTGGTGCTGGGAATTACAGCCATGATCTCTCCTTTAGTTATAGACAGGGAATTTTTCAGGTTCAACTGGCCGGTGATGATGCTCTTTTCCATGGCATTGTACTACTTTCTGTTTACGGCCAATGTACTTTCCCGCATTGAGGGCATTATTCTGGTTGCTGCCATTGTACTTTATCTTGTTTTACTGATTCGTCGTGCCCGCCGCAAGCCCGAACTGCAGCCCGATGAAGTAGATCCCGATCTTAAAGTGGCTTCAAACTTTAAGACAATTCTCTGGTTAATTATTGGAGGTGCAGCTCTTTACTTTGGATCGGAATTCCTGGTTTCGGGTGCTGTTGACCTGGCATCGGCCCTCGGTGTCAGCGAAAGGGTGATCTCTGTTACCATGATCGCGGTGGGTACCAGTGTGCCCGAGCTGGCGGCTTCGGTCATTGCCGCTATGAAACAGGAAAAAGCCATTTCCCTTGGAAACCTCATTGGCTCCAATATCTTTAACATTGCTTCGGTATTGGGGATTACCGCTTTAATTCAGCCTATCCTGGTCAAATCTGATGCCATTCTAAGCAGCGATATCTTCTGGATGATAGGGATAGCCTTTATTCTAGTTCCGCTGGCTTTGCTTCCGAAGAAATTTTCGTTGAACAGATGGAAAGGTTTCCTGCTTTTTGCCGGCTATGCTGTTTTTGTGAGTTTAGCTTTTATTGGGTAGCAAATAACCAGGGTCTTCTTAATAAAATATAATATTTTTAAAAACCTCCCCTAAATTTTTAGGGGGTGTAAACAAATATTAAATATATTTGTTGCCGTTAACCACTAAAACACATTCATAAATGGCAACTTTAAGATTCCAGGCACTCAAGGAGACTTTAAATCGCAAACCTTTAGAAATCGACGAAAACGAACGGCGTTCAGAGCTTTTTGGCCGCAATGTTTTCAGCGAAAGTGTGATGCGACAATTCCTAACTAAAGAGGCATACCAAAGTGTCAAGGAGGCCAATGCAACCGGAAAAAAGATTGACCGCACAATTGCCGATCACATCTCTACCGGAATGAAAGAATGGGCTATTTCTAAAGGGGCTACCCATTATACCCACTGGTTTCAGCCACTTACCGGGAGCACTGCCGAAAAGCACGATGCTTTTTTTGAAACTATTGGCGATGGCCTGGCAATTGAGAAATTTGGGGGCGGGCAGCTTGTACAGCAGGAACCCGATGCTTCAAGCTTCCCGAACGGGGGAATAAGAAATACTTTTGAAGCCCGGGGTTATACCGCCTGGGACCCAACTTCTCCGGCATTTATATATGGAACTACTTTATGTATTCCCAGTGTATTCGTTTCTTATACTGGAGATGCGCTAGATTATAAAACACCACTTTTAAGAGCCTTGCAGGCGGTTGACCAGGCTGCGACCGATGTGGCTAAATACTTCGATAAAAATGTAAGTAAAGTTCAGGCTACTTTAGGATGGGAGCAGGAATATTTTTTAATAGATTCGGCTTTGGCAACATCAAGG
The DNA here is from genome assembly GCF_026109735.1 of Salinimicrobium tongyeongense. NCBI lineage: Bacteria > Pseudomonadati > Bacteroidota > Flavobacteriia > Flavobacteriales > Flavobacteriaceae > Salinimicrobium > Salinimicrobium tongyeongense. The sequence goes on from NZ_CP069620.1 coordinate 2,614,553, forward strand.
CCCGACATACAGCTGGCAGGAAGAACCCTGCTTGGCCATTCCCCGGCTAAAGGCCAGCAGTTAGACGACCATTACTTTGGGTCTATTCCCTCACGGGTTCTGGCCTACATGAGAGACCTTGAAAAAGAGTGTATGCTATTGGGGATTCCCGTAAAAACCAGGCATAACGAGGTGGCACCAAACCAGTTTGAGCTTGCCCCAATTTTTGAAGAGGCCAACCTGGCGGTAGACCACAACTCGCTGCTTATGGACATTATGCAAAGAGTGGCCGATCGTCACAGCTTTGTGGTTCTTTTCCATGAGAAGCCATTTGCAGGAATTAATGGTAGTGGAAAACACAATAACTGGTCGTTGAGCACAGATACCGGTGTGAACCTTTTGGGCCCGGGCTCTACGCCAATGAAAAACCTTCAGTTTTTGACATTTTTCATCAATACCATCAAAGCCGTTCATGATAACGAGGAACTTTTAAGAGCTACTATTGCCAGTGCTTCAAACGACTTCAGGCTTGGTGCCAATGAAGCGCCGCCGGCAATTATCTCTACATTTATTGGTTCCCAGTTAACCGAAGTCCTTGATGAGCTTGAAAAAGTGACCGACGGGAAACTTTCCCCTGCCGAGAAAACTGAATTGAAATTAAATGTAGTTGGAAAAATTCCTGAAATCCTTCTGGATAATACCGATAGAAACAGGACTTCTTCTTTTGCTTTCACCGGTAACAAATTTGAATTCCGTGCAGTAGGCTCAACAGCCAACTGTGCCGAACCTATGACTGCCCTTAACTCTATAGTGGCCAAGCAGCTTATAGACTTCAAAAAAGAGGTTGACAGCCTTGTGAAGAAAAAGAAAATGAAGAAGGACGATGCCATCTTTAACGTGCTTAGGGAATACATCAAGCAGTCCAAAAATATTCGCTTCGAAGGAGACGGATACTCTGAAGAGTGGGAAAAAGAAGCTGCAAAACGCGGACTTTCAAACAACCGAAATACACCCGAAGCTCTTAAAGCCCTCGTGAACAAAGAGACCATAGACATGTACCGCAAACTTGGGGTGATGAACGAGATAGAGATTGAAGCGCGTCATGAGATCCAGCTTGAAGAATACATCATGAGGGTGCAAATTGAAAGCCGTATCCTTGGGGATATTGCCCGTAACCACGTGATCCCCACAGCCATTAGGTACCAGAACATCCTTATCAAGAATGTACGCGGCTTAAAAGAAATTTTTGCTGATGATTTCAAGGAACACTCAAAAGAGCAACTCGAGATCATTAAAGAGATTTCAGAAAGAATCGAAAAGATAAATTCGGGTATTACTGAAATGATCGAGGCGCGTAAAAAGGCAAATAAACTTGAAGATGCCGAAGAAAAAGCTTTTGCATATTGCAATGATGTCAAGCCTTTCTTTGAAACCATCCGTTACCACTGTGATAAACTGGAATTGTTGATAGACGACGAGATTTGGCCATTGACCAAGTACCGCGAACTACTATTCACTAGATAATTTCTTCTGAAAAAACCATTTTTAAGGCACCTTATTTTTTGGTGCCTTTTTTTATTGCACAAAACCGAAGGTCAAAAAACCTAAACTAATTATCTTTGACCAGCAAATCCATTTACATGAGCCAGGAAGTAAGTAAAAGATATGCCGGCCGCGGAGTTTCTGCCGGGAAAGAAGACGTTCACAACGCCATTAAGAATGTCAATAAAGGACTTTTCCCAAAAGCCTTTTGCAAAATCGTGCCCGATCATCTTACCGGCGATGAAGATTACTGCCTCATTATGCATGCCGATGGTGCCGGAACCAAATCTTCCCTTGCTTACATGTACTGGAAGGAAACCGGCGACCTCAATGTGTGGAAAGGAATTGCCCAGGATGCGCTTATCATGAACATTGACGACCTGCTGTGCGTTGGTGCCGTAGATAACATCATGCTTTCTTCAACCATTGGGCGTAATAAGAACCTGGTGCCCGGTGAAGTGATCTCAGCCATAATCAACGGTACCGAAGAGCTTCTTGACGACCTAAAAAACTTTGGGATAAATATACATTCCACCGGCGGTGAAACTGCAGATGTTGGTGATCTGGTACGCACCATAATCGTAGATTCTACCGTAACCGCAAGGATGAAGCGCAGCGATGTTATCGACAATGCCAGCATCAAACCCGGAAATGTGATTGTTGGCCTGGCTTCTTTTGGACAGGCAACTTACGAGAAAGAATACAACGGCGGCATGGGCAGCAACGGGCTCACCTCTGCGCGCCACGATGTCTTCGGAAAGAGCTTAGCTGATAAATATCCCGAAAGTTTTGACGCTTCCATCCCCAATGAACTTGTCTACAGTGGCTCCAGAAAACTCACCGATGCAGTTGAAGGCAGTCCTATAGATGCGGGTAAACTCGTGCTTTCTCCCACCCGTACTTATGCTCCGGTGATTAAAAAGATTCTCGAAAAGTACTCTAAAAATGACATTTTTGGAATGGTACACTGCAGTGGGGGCGCACAAACCAAGGTCTTACATTTCGTAAATAACGTTCATGTGGTAAAAGACAACCTTTTTGAGGTCCCGCCATTATTTAAACTCATTCAGCAGGAAAGCAAAACCGACTGGAAGGAGATGTACCAGGTGTTCAACATGGGGCATAGGATGGAGCTTTATGTAAATGAATCTGTAGCTCAGGATATTATAGCAATCTCCAAATCCTTCAACGTAGATGCACAAATAGTGGGTAGGGTAGAAGCTTCAGAAGAAAAGAAACTAACGATTAGGAGTGAGTTTGGGGAGTTTGAATATTTGTAATACGGTTCTCGCAGAGACCGCAAAGCTTTTGCGCAGAGACCGCGAAGATTTTGTAACTTAATTGAATGACAGAAAATGAGATTTCCTTCAGGATTATTGGCTGCGCCATGGAGCTTCATCGTAAGGTGGGGGCGGGACTTCTCGAATCTGCCTATGAAAACGCTTTGGCTTATGAGCTTAAGAGTGCAGGTTTAACAGTACAGCAGCAACTTGCAATGCCTTTCGTGTATAAGGAAATTAAAATGGATGTTGGTTATAGAATTGATTTGCTTGTCGAAAACAAGGTAATCGTTGAAATAAAATCTTTAGAAAATCTTGCGCCAGTACATTTTTCTCAGTTACTAACATATCTAAAACTTTCTGAGAAGAAGCTGGGTTTGCTTATAAATTTTAATTGTAAAACACTTAAGGAAGGAATCCATAGATTAGTAAATAATCTATAGAATCTGCGTTTTCTGCGTTTAGCCTTTGCGCCCTTTGCGAGAAATTAAAGACTCTTCTTTCAGGAATTTTAACTTCGGTTCGATATACCTCCTACAAAACGGAGCATCCGGATTTTTTCTGTAGTAATCTCGTATCTGCTCCCTTGAAGCCTTAAATTCCGCAAATGCCAAAACCTGTGTCACCAGTGGTTCCTCAAACTGCTGCTGAAGTTTTTTCAGGATATTTCTAATTTCAATTTCCTCTTCCGAAGAGAAAAAATAAACCGCACTTCGATATTTTTCCCGGAATGAATGATTTGAAGTGGAATTGTGCGTGTGAAGGTGCACCTCTAAAAGCCGCTCCAAATTTGCCATTTTTGGCAGGTAATGTACAATCACAGCTTCAGAGAAAGCATTGGCGGGAGCGTGAGAGGCAATGTATCCCTGCTCTACTTTCACCACGCCTTCCACCGCCTGGAACACCGCTTCGGTACACCAGTGGCAACCTCCACCCAGGCCTATCTTCTTAATTGCAGTCATTGTTCTAAAGATACAAAAGAAGCTTTAATTAGAATTACCTGCTGATCTCTGCGTTTTTTCCTTTGGCGTCTTTGCGAGAAAAATCTTTGTAATATCGAGCCTGGCCTTGCTGAATAATTTTTATCTCCGGCACAAATCCTTTTCAGAAATCCGACGGATTTATCGTAAATTTGCCACTTTAAGGAGATGTTATGATCGAGAAACTGAATATTGTGAAGCAACGCTTTGACGAGGTGAATGACCTGATCATTCAGCCCGATGTGATTGCCGATCAAAAGCGTTATATAGAGCTGAACAAAGAGTACAAGGAGTTAAAGAAATTGATGGATGTTCGCGCAGAGTACGTGAGCCTTATCGAAAATAAAAAGGAGGCCGAAGAGATCATCGCCGATGGCAGTGATCCCGAAATGACCGAAATGGCCAAACTTCAGCTTGAAGAAGCTAAAGAGCAGATCCCGGGAATGGAGGAGAAGATAAGGATGATGCTTGTGCCAAAAGACCCTGAAGACGCCAAGAACGTGGTGATGGAGATTCGCGCCGGTACCGGTGGGGACGAAGCCAGTATTTTTGCCGGCGACCTTTACCGCATGTACACCAAATACATTGAAAGCAAAGGCTGGAAGCACCAGATCGTTGACTTTAGCGAGGGTACCAGCGGCGGATTCAAGGAAATTATTTTTGACGTTACGGGCGAAGATGTCTACGGAACTTTAAAATTTGAAGCCGGGGTACACCGTGTACAGCGCGTACCTCAAACCGAAACCCAGGGCCGGGTGCATACCTCGGCTGCTACGGTGATGGTATTGCCCGAAGCCGAAGAATTTGATGTGGAGATTGACCCTAAAGATGTGCGGATTGATTATTTCTGTTCTTCGGGGCCCGGTGGGCAGTCGGTGAACACCACCTATTCGGCGGTGCGTTTAACCCACATTCCCACAGGACTGGTGGCGCAGTGCCAGGATCAGAAATCTCAGCATAAAAACAAGGAAAAAGCTTTCCGCGTGTTGAGGTCAAGGCTTTACGAACAGGAGCTGGCCAAGAAGATGGAGGCCGATGCCGCCAAGCGAAACTCCATGGTTTCTAGCGGAGACAGGAGTGCGAAGATACGTACCTATAATTATGCGCAGGGCCGGGTGACCGATCACCGCATTGGTCTTACCCTGTACGATCTTGGGAACATCATCAATGGCGATATCCAGAAGATCATAGACGAATTACAACTAGTAGAAAACACAGAAAAACTGAAAGAGAATTCCGACGTTTTTTAGAACATAATTACAAAAGCTGCTGCACTCCGGCAGCTTTTTTATTTCCAGCCAATGACCACTTCCCAGCTTACCGAACAAATACGCCTCAAAAAATCCTTTTTGTGTATAGGTCTTGATGTAGATCTTAACAAAATTCCGAAGCAGCTTTTAAAAGAAGAAGATCCCATTTTCGCTTTCAACAAGGCAATTATTGACGCCACCCATCACCTGGCTGTGGCCTATAAGCCCAACCTGGCCTTTTACGAGGCCCACGGGATAAAAGGCTGGAAGGCACTGGAAAAAACCATTAATTACCTCAACGAAAATCACCCAAACATTTTTAGCATTGCCGATGCAAAAAGGGGCGATATAGGCAATACTTCGGGCATGTACGCAAAAGCCTTTTTTGAAGACCTTAATTTTGATTCGGTTACCGTAGCGCCATACATGGGAAAAGATTCCGTAGAGCCGTTTTTGGCCTACCAGGATAAGCACACCATTTTACTGGCGCTTACCTCTAACGCCGGTGCATACGATTTTCAGACGCAAAGACTAAATGGAGAAGAACTTTACAAAAAAGTCATCAAAACCTCCAAAAAATGGAATAATGGTCAAAACCTTATGTATGTGGTGGGTGCTACAAAGGCCGAATACCTGCAGGAAATACGAAAAATTATCCCCGAAAGCTTTTTGCTGGTGCCGGGAGTAGGCGCGCAGGGCGGAAGTTTGGAAGAAGTATGTAAATTCGGGATGAACCGCAATGTTGGCCTGCTCGTGAATGCTTCTCGAGCCGTGATCTATGCTTCGGAAGGAATGGATTTTGCTGAAGCAGCTGCAGCAGAAGCAAAAAAAATGCAGCAGGAAATGGCTGCTTTTTTATAGGATTTTCTTCGGAAGAATACCTGTCAAAAATGGCACTTTTGGCACCTCATTTTTTTATGCATGAAAGAATTTTACGACCAGTTAAACCGGAAGATTGCGCTGAAGGAAGTTCCGAAGCGAATTGTGAGCCTGGTGCCCAGCCAGACAGAACTGCTGGTAGATCTTGGCCTTAGGGAGCAAATTGTAGGTGTAACAAAGTTCTGCGTTCACCCTGAATGCCTTCGGAAAGAAAAAAAAGTGGTGGGTGGTACCAAGCAGGTGCATTTTGAGCGCGTCGCAGCCCTGGAACCAGACATCATCCTGTGTAATAAAGAAGAAAACACCGAAGAAATGGTGGCAGAGCTCGAAAAGATCGCTCCCGTGCATGTTTCAGATATCTGCACTATAGATGATTCCCTGGATCTCATTGGGCAGTATGCTGAAATATTTCAGGTGGCCTGCAAAGCTTCAGAAATCATTGAAAAAATTAAATCTGAAAAGCAGTGTTTTCAGGATGATGCAAAAAGATTTCCGGAGCGAAAAGTCGCATATTTTATCTGGAAGAATCCGTGGATGGTGGCCGGAAAAGATACTTTTATAGATCACCTGTTGAAACTTAACCGCTTTAAAAATGCCTTTTTAGAAGAGGATTCCCGTTATCCCGAAATTGCCCTTAACGAGCTAGAAAAAAAGGAGGTAGAGGTGCTGCTGCTTTCTACAGAACCTTTTCCTTTTAAGGAAAAAGATATTGAAGCTTTGAAGAAAGAAGTGAGGGTGGGCTGCATCCAGATTGTGGACGGGGAATATTTTAGCTGGTATGGCTCTCGCTTAACGGCCGCCTTTAATTATTTCAGGAAAGTTCAGGCGATCTTGTCCTGATTCTGCTCCATACGGCGGATCTCCTTGAGGATCTTGCATGCCTTATCATTGAGCATATCGCTTCTTAGCTTATCCACTAAAGCGAGCTCATACGAACGGCGCATAAGAAAGGAATACTTCTCACGAAGCCTCTCCAGCGTAGATCTGGGTTCAAATAATCTAAACATATTCTTGTATTATTACTGCAAAGATATCCTGCAGTTTTTCGAAGAATTCATAACTGAAAGTTAACTTTATGGTAAAACTGTGGAGAAGCCCCCTCACTCTTGTTAAAAAGTTACAATTCAGCCTGATAGATTTGAGGTTTTATGGGGGGATACAGGATTTTACTGCTGTTTATAACACCTTTTTCAATGAGTAATGCTTAAGGTATAAGGAGCAATAATTTCAATTTATGTGACTTTGCCCTAAGTCTTAATGTAGAAATGTGGAATCCGCAACTAAAACCTGAACCAGAAACACTTCCGAAATATTACCTCCTGAAAATGGCATTTTAGACACCTCTTTTCTGAAAGGATATCGCAGTCGCTAAAACAGCTCCTTCTAAATGACAAAAGAGAAACTTTAACTTGCAACAGAAAAACCCGTAACCTGCAACAGCAATGCTTCAATTGGATCGAGACTTTCTGAGCAGCTAAAATGGGTTAAACATTAACCCTTATACCCTAATTTTTTCTAGTCCTGTAAAGCAAAAACCCGTTTCAGCAGGTTTGTTGTACGGGCGGCGAAGTTGTTCCTGATCTCTTTTTCTTCCACAGCGATCATGGTGTAAACGCCTTTTAAGGCTTCCTGCGTCACATAATCGGCCAGGTCTGGATTTACATCATTGGTGAGGGGCAGGGCGTTGTAGCGGTCAATAATATTAGTCCATACCCGTGTCGCGCCCACTTCTTCAAGAGAAGCGGTGATTACGGGGTTGAATTTTGAATAAAGTGGTTCGGTAGTTTTACCCGCCAAATAAGTGGTAGCGGCATCATCGTCTCCCAGCAAAATGTTCTGGGCATCGGTAAAGGTGATTTGTTTTACGGCATCCACAAAAATTGGGGTAGCTTCCTGCACCGCATCTTCGGCAGCGCGATTGAGTACCCGTAACCCTTCATCGGCGAGGGAGCTCAAGCCAATATCGCGCAGGGTTTGATCTACTTTCTGTAATTCGGGGGGAAGGCTTATGCGCACCAGTTCATTTCTGAAAAACCCGTCTTCCTGTGCCAGTTTGGTCACCTGCTTGTCAATACCAAAATCGAGCGCCTGTCGCAGTCCGGCGGCAACTTCGGCATTAGATATTCCCGTGCCTTCCTGCGGAAGCGAGTCGGCTATTTGTTGTAATTCGGCACAGCCGAACAAAAGCGGAAGAAAAACAAGAGTTAAAAATTTTTTCATGATAATTTTTTTAAGGTAGCTATTAAAATTCCCGCTTTTTCCCGGGCGAATTTTAGTCTAAATTATATAAATACTATGGTCTTGTTATTGAAAACAAGGGTTTTTCGGTCAATATGTAGTTTTATCGCCCTTGCCAGTACTACTTTTTCCAGGTCCCTGCCTTTGAGGATAAGGTCTTTTATGGAATGGGTATGGGAAATTCGGGCAATATCCTGTTCAATAATTGGCCCTTCATCTAACTGGGCGGTGACGTAGTGTGAGGTCGCACCAATAATTTTCACCCCGCGTTTATAAGCAGAATGATAAGGTTTTGCGCCTGCAAAAGCCGGTAAAAAAGAGTGGTGTATGTTGATGATGCGGTTTGGAAATGCCGCTATAAGGCTATCGGGAATAATTTGCATGTACCTGGCCAAAACAAAAAAATCTATTTTTTCCTGACGAAGCAATTCCAAATGTCTTTTTTCAGCTTCGGGTTTGTTGTCTTTTGTAACGGGAACATGATAAAAAGGAATATCAAATTTTTCGGCAGTAGAACGCAGGTGTTCGTGGTTACTAATGATCAAAGGAATATCGACGGGAAGTTCCCCGGCTTTATGCCTGCCCAGGATATCGTAAAGGCAATGGTCATATTTTGATACAAAAACGGCCATTCTCAATTTAGCTTCTGCTGAATATATTTTCCAGAACATTTGATATGGCACTGCCAGTTCTTCAGAAAATGCTTTGTTAAGCGAATCAATATTTATAGCATCTAGAAATTCGCATTCCAGCCTCATTACAAATATGGAATTTTCTATATCTACATATTGATCAATATAAACTATGTTTCCTTTGCGATTAAAAATGAAGGAGGTGACATTTGAAATGATTCCGGCTTTATCGGGACAATGAATTAGTAGTATGAAACTTGACATCGCTTATTTTTGGGTCTTTAAAAGTAGATAATTGATAGCATTTGCACTAATACGAAAGAGATTTTGTGCTATTTGTAATTCAAATTACCTACTATTTCAATTTTCGTAAATTGCGTGCTTAAACAGACTATAAAATTGAATATGGAACAACAAGCTCCTTATAAACCCATCAATAAAGTAAGAATTGTAACTGCAGCTTCGCTCTTTGACGGGCACGACGCCGCGATAAATATTATGCGCCGCATCATTCAGTCCACCGGCGTGGAGGTGATCCATTTGGGGCACGACCGCAGTGTGGAAGAAGTGGTGAACTGCGCCATCCAGGAAGATGCCAACGCCATTGCCATGACCTCCTACCAGGGTGGCCATACCGAATACTTTAAATATATGTACGACCTGTTGCAGGAAAAAGGGGCCGGCCATATTAAGATCTTTGGCGGCGGTGGCGGTGTAATTTTGCCCGAAGAGATCAAAGAACTTGAAGATTACGGCATCACCAGGATCTATTCTCCCGATGACGGCCGCGAACTTGGGCTGCAGGGAATGATCAACGACCTGGTAAAAAAATCTGATTATCCGCTGGGAGACAGCCTTAACGGGGAAGTAGAAGAGCTGGAGAAGAAAACCCCGGGAGCTATTGCGAGGATGATTTCGGCTGCCGAGAATTTTCCCGAAGTTGCCAAAGAAACCCTTGATAAAATTCATTCTGAAAACAAAGAAAAAGAGATTCCCGTACTGGGAATTACCGGGACAGGGGGCGCCGGAAAATCTTCCCTGGTAGATGAACTGGTGCGCCGTTACCTTATGGATTTTCCTGAAAAAACCATCGGGATCATTTCTGTTGATCCTTCCAAAAGGAAGACCGGCGGTGCCCTTTTAGGAGACCGTATCAGGATGAATGCGATCAATAATCCGCGGGTATATATGAGGTCTTTGGCTACCCGCCAGTCGAACCTCGCCCTCTCCAAATATGTTGCTGAAGCCATTGAAGTGCTAAAAGCAGCAGATTATGACCTTATTGTGCTTGAGACTTCGGGAATTGGACAATCTGATACAGAGATCCTGGAGCATTCTGATGTTTCACTTTATGTGATGACGCCCGAATTTGGTGCGGCTACTCAGTTGGAAAAGATCGATATGCTCGACTTTGCCGATTTGGTGGCGATCAACAAATTCGATAAACGCGGCGCTTTAGATGCCCTTAGGGATGTAAAGAAGCAGTACCAGCGCAACCAGGGCCTGTGGCATGAGAACCCAGATAAGCTCCCGGTTTTTGGAACTATCGCTTCCCAGTTCAACGATCCCGGTATGAACACGCTCTATAAGCAGATCATGGACAGGATTGACGAGAAAACGGGCAGCAAGTTCAATTCTACCTTCCATATTTCCAAAGAAATGAGCGAAAAGATCTTCGTGATCCCGCCAAACAGAACGCGATATCTTTCTGAAATTTCTGAAAATAACCGCAGCTATGACGAGAAAGCGGCCTCACAGGCTGAAGTTGCTCAAAAGCTCTACGGAATTTATAAGACCATAGAATCTGTTACCGGAGTAAAAGTGGAGCTGAACCAGCATGGAATTGATGAGGATGATCTAAAAAATGCCACAACTTCAGAAAATGAAGAGCTGGTAAAGCTACTGAAGAAAGAGTTTGATAAAGTTAAAATGGACCTCGATCCCTACAACTGGGAAATCATTACCGGTTGGGACGGGAAGGTAAATAAATATAAAGACCCTGTCTATTCCTTTAAGGTGAGGGATAAGGAGATTAAAATTGAAACGCACACCGAATCCCTTTCTCATACGCAGATCCCGAAGGTGGCACTGCCAAAATACCAGGCCTGGGGTGACATTTTAAAATGGTGCCTGCAGGAAAATGTGCCGGGAGAATTCCCTTACACCGCCGGATTGTATCCGTTCAAAAGACAGGGAGAAGACCCTACCCGGATGTTTGCCGGGGAAGGTTCACCTGAAAGGACCAACCGCCGTTTCCATTATGTAAGCATGGGCTTACCGGCAAAAAGGCTTTCCACAGCATTTGATTCGGTGACGCTCTATGGAAATGACCCCGACCATCGCCCCGATATCTACGGAAAGATCGGGAATGCCGGAGTTTCCATCTGCTGTCTTGATGATGCGAAGAAGTTATATTCAGGCTTTGATCTTGCCCATCCTCTTACCTCGGTGAGTATGACCATTAACGGCCCTGCGCCCATGTTGCTTGGCTTCTTTATGAATGCGGCCATAGATCAGCAATGCGAAAAATATATTGTGGAAAACGGGCTGGAAGAGGAAGTGAAACAGAAGATCAAAAAGATCTATGAGGGGAAAGGAATGGAGCAGCCTAAGTACCGCGGAGAACTTCCGGAAGGTAATGACGGCCTCGGGTTAATGCTTCTTGGGGTGACCGGGGACCAGGTGTTACCGGCAGATGTTTATTCCGATATTAAGAAGAGAACATTAAGCCAGGTGCGTGGAACGGTACAGGCCGATATCCTGAAGGAAGATCAGGCGCAGAACACCTGTATCTTTTCAACAGAATTCGCTTTGAGGTTGATGGGTGACGTACAGGAATATTTTATTCAGGAAAATGTGCGGAATTTCTATTCGGTTTCTATTTCAGGTTATCATATCGCTGAAGCAGGGGCTAATCCTATTACGCAGCTGGCACTTACCCTCGCCAACGGCTTTACCTACGTGGAATACTACCTGAGCAGGGGAATGGACATCAACAAATTTGGTCCTAACCTGTCGTTCTTTTTCTCTAACGGAATCGACCCCGAATATGCAGTTATTGGAAGGGTAGCGAGAAAGATCTGGGCAAAAGCACTTAAATACAAGTACGGAGCTAATCCGCGGGCACAAATGTTGAAGTATCACATCCAGACTTCCGGGAGATCACTACACGCACAGGAAATTGATTTTAATGACATAAGAACAACGCTTCAGGCGCTTTACGCCATTTACGACAACTGTAATTCTTTACACACCAATGCTTACGATGAAGCCATTACCACGCCTACAGAAGCTTCAGTAAGAAGAGCGATGGCCATTCAGTTGATCATTAATAAGGAATTGGGATTGACTAAAAATGAGAATCCAATCCAGGGGGCATTCATAATAGAAGAACTTACCGATCTTGTGGAAGAAGCTGTGTTGCAGGAGTTTGACCGCATCACCGAAAGAGGCGGCGTGCTTGGTGCCATGGAAACCATGTACCAGCGCAGCAAAATTCAGGAAGAGAGTCTTTACTATGAAACTTTAAAGCACAACGGAGACTTCCCTATCATTGGGGTGAATACTTTTCTTAGCTCTACAGGTTCCCCAACCGTAACTCCGGGAGAAGTGATTCGCGCTACCGAAGAAGAAAAACAAAACCAGATAGAGACCTTGCAGAACCTGCATGAGGCCAAAAAAGAGCTGGAAAAGGAAACCCTTGAAAAGGTGAAAAACGCAGCCATTCAGAATGAGAATATTTTTGAGGTGCTTATGGAAGCAACGAAAGTCTGCTCCCTTGGGCAGATCACCACAGCTCTTTTTGAAGTAGGAGGGCAGTACAGGAGAAATATGTAAGCAGAAAACCGATGAGCGACAGCGACATCGGTATCCTGTTTAATATCAAACCTCACAGGTTTTTAAAACCTGTGAGGTTTTTTTGTGCGAGGTTTTTATTTCATTTCCGAAGAAAACCTTTTGTCAGCCTTTCGGGTTTCTAAATCCAGGCAGGCTATTCTTCAATTTTTGTATTTTTATTTACACAAATGCCAGCTTCCAAATGAATTCACAAAAGTTTCTTCGCACAGACGCTCAGAGCACAACGATATTAATCAGGATTATGGTGGGGATGGTTTTTCTGGTGGAAGGCATCCAGAAATTCCTTTATCCCGCCATGCGCGGTCCCGGCCGATTCGAAAAAATGGGATTTCCGGAACCTGAAATTCTCGGGAACCTGGTAGGATTCTTTGAAGTAGCTGCGGGAATTCTTTTGCTTGTTGGTCTTTTTACCCGGGGCGCAGCTTTGATCACTTTTATTATTATGACAGTAGCCATTATTACTACCAAGATTCCAATTGGTTTGGGCGAAAGTTTTGGGCCTTTTGTGCTGCGGGAGCTAAAAGCCTACGGGTTTTGGAGTATGGCTCATGAGATGAGAACTGATTTTGCTATGTGGCTGGGTTCCCTGTTCCTTATTATAAAAGGCGGTGGCCGCTGGTCTGCAGACAGGTTCTCTACAAAATAATGCGCTCTGGAACAGCAGTAAATTTCAGGTAGATAAGAAGGGGAAAGGGCTGTCAAAAATGCCATTTTTGACAGCCCTTCAAAAACATGTTTTAGCTGTGCCTAATCTTCCTCATCAAAAGGATTGTTAAAAGGAAGATCATCATCGGGATCTTTATCGTCGTAATTCACTCCCGGCGGATTAAACAGCCCCCACCTGTCTATGATATAATTCCATTGATCAAAGGTCTTTACCCATTCTGCAAAAAGAACTCTGAATTTCTCTATCTCCTCCCGCAGCATTTCAAGATATTCCACTTCTTTGAAGCCTTCCATTAAAAATCCGTTACATCCAACGTAGATCTGGCGGGCGCACTTCCTTATTACGGCAGCATTTTCCATTTTGATGTCGTAGAGATCCACCTCCTGGGCACCGGCTATTTTTGGTGCCAGCTGCAGTGCATCGGCATACATATTTTGGGCAACGGTGGTGGTAAACTGGTTTTCTTCGGGCACCAGCTGTACAATCCTGTCTACAATATCCAGGATCTCCAATGCCTTTTTGTACAAAGGCATTGCTTCAAGTTTTTCTTTCTTCATTATCTGAACCTAAGACAGGGTTTCTTTATCGCTTTGGGTGATGTCGTGATCCTGCTGCAGTTTCCATTTTTCGTAATCTACAAGGTCATCGCTCACCAGTGCAAGACAGGCAGCAATCACGCTGGCATCATCAAGAAAACCGGCAAGAGGTATAAAATCGGGGATTAGGTCCAGCGGCATAAGAACATACAGCAAAGCTCCTGCCACCGCAGCAATGGTTTTCCAGGGCACCTGCCGGTAATTGCCGTTCCAGTAATCGCGAATTAGGCCAAACATGCTCTTGGCTTTGGCCAGATACCCGCTCATAGATTCATTGTTACGGAATTTATCTTCAATTTTTTGCTCTTTGGCAAGTACCTTTTCAAGGTCTTTTTGTTCTACTTTTTCTGCCTGTTCGTTGAGAGCGCGGTTCGCCTCTTCGGGGCTAATGTCTTTCATATCGTTCAATCTTAATTTAATTTTTGTTTAGTTGTCCGGTTCTTCTAAATATGTTGTCAATGGTATATTCCGCAGCACTTTTGATCTTTGATAGCTCCCTCCATTCAACAGGTGTCGCCACACCAGCATCTTCAGTGGCCCGCAAAGAATAGGGGCATACTGCTGTTTGGGCATACGCATTCCGAAGATAATCTACAAAAATTTTTGATCCTCGTTTATCTTTCCTTATTTGAGTGGTAAAGAGATCGGGGTGCTGCTCTTCTGCCTCTTCCGCTATTTTTCTGGCCGTCTCTTTCACCTGGTCAAAATCTTTTCCCCGCCTTATTTGACTATATAGATGTAAGCCGCTTTTTCCGCTGGTCATAAGGGAAGGATCTATGTTCTTCTTTTTTAGCAACTCGCGCAAAAGCCTGGCACCCTGCTTTATCTTTTCAAAATCATCATCGGAAGGATCCAGGTCAAAAATAACCTTATCGGGTTGGCGCAGCCTGTCTTTTTTACTTAACCAGATGTGAAATTCTACCGTGCCCTGGTTGGCAAGGTAAACAAGGGTTTTGGTGTCGTTGCAAAGAATCTGGGTGTTCGATCCTTCTTCGGTTTCAACTTTAACAGTCCTGATAAAATCCGGAAAATAATCGGAAATACTCTTTTGATAAAATCCGTTGCTGTCAATGCCGTTTGGGAAACGCTGTAGGCTAAGCGGCCTGTTCTTCAGGTAAGGCAGCATCAGCGGGGCGATTCTCTCATAATAAGATACCATATCGCCTTTGCTGATCTTTTTCTTCGGAAAAATGATCTTATCAGCTTTTGATATTTCTACACCGGCAATGGTCATTTACTACTGGTTTTAGTTTCTTCCTGTGCAATTTCATTTAGTGTCCTTCCTGAAGTGACACTTTTAGACTGAGTGCTTACGGGCTTGCGGCGGGCATCGGCTTCAGCATCATCCTGCTTCATAAGCAGCCAGTTCCCTTTCATTTTTCCGCCTTTCATTTCCACAAGGTTATAACCGCCTTTCAGTTTTTTTCCGTGCAGGGTCACTTCAATACTTTCGGCTTTAAAGCTATCTTCCAAAGAAATAACCTGCCCGTGTTCATCTTTTTTATTGCTTTCAATGGTGCCGGTGTCCCAAATCATGACCGTGCCGCCCCCGTATTCTCCTTTTGGGATCACGCCTTCAAAACTGGCATAGGCAATGGGATGATCTTCAGTAGGGATCGCCATTCTTTTTACTGAAGGATCTGTGCTGGGGCCTTTGGGAACCGACCAGGATTTTAACGTATTGTCAATCTCCAGCCTGAAGTCGTAGTGAAGGTTGGTGGCGTCGTGCTTCTGGATCACAAAAATGGGCTTTTCGTTCTTCTTTTTTGACGGCTCATCCCGCGGCTCGCTGGTCTTGCTGAAATCTCTTTTTTCATTGTAACTTTTCATGCTCCCTGAATTTTACCGACTCATTGCGCAGGTTGGAAAATGTACAAAAAATGCTTCTGTGCCTTCGTTAAAGAAGTCTCAAAACTTGCTTTCTGCTTAATTGAAGTCAAACCATGAGCCGTTTGTTTTTGCATACCGTTTATTTTAGATACTTTTACCGCGTGTAATCTTTAGCGCCAGAAGAATTAAATGGAAGGAATTTGGGTATTTGCCATTGCGGTGTTTACAGGATTTATTGCGATCAATAATCCTGTAGGAAATGTGCCTATCTTTCTCAGCCTCACCCGCCAGGCCGACAGGCCTACCAAAAAGAAGATCTCCAAAAAGGCCACTTTTACAGCCTTTGTAATAGTATCAGGCTTTATCATTTTGGGTAAGTATATCTTTGATTTTTTCGGGCTCACCATCCCGGCGTTTAAGATCACCGGGGGCATCCTGGTGTTTTTTGTAGGTTTCGAGATGATTCGGGCACAGGTTTCTAGTATTGATAACCAGAAAGAGATTAACTTCAACGAAGAAATTTCCATTTCTCCGCTGGGAATCCCAATTCTTGCAGGGCCCGGTACCATAGTAACGGCAATGAACTTCACTACCACGGCTACTTACCTTCAATTGGGGATCATCCTTGTCATGTTTGCGCTGGTGATGTGGCTAAATCACCTCGCTTTTCTCTCAAGTGAATACCTGGTGCGCTACATTGGGGCCAATAAAATTGTGGTGGTAGAGAAAATTATGGGGCTTATCATTGCAATAATTGGGGTTAATATGCTTATAGAAGGGATACACATTGCTTTTATGGAATAAAATCATTGTTGTTCCCGGGCAAAGCGTCAAGATCGCTTCGCCTGCCTTTAGGCAGGCTGCAAGAACCAGGAGCCGGGACTTTGTTCAACAAATTGATTAATAGCGACCTTCAAGTCTATTTTATAAATTAAGCTCACATTTATTCAGAAGCTGAAAAATTACCCCCTATACCTCTAAATAGGCTGTATAATTAGTATATACGAGGTTTTAGTTCCTGTTTAATTAAATTAATCGGCCAATATTGGAATAAAATAAATAATAAATTGGTTTTTAGTAGGTTATCGGGTTTATAGTTGTACCTTCGCCTCCAATTTAAATTTATATAATGAATAAAGGTACAGTTAAGTTCTTTAACGAATCAAAAGGTTACGGATTTATTAAGGACGAAGAGTCAAATGATGAGTATTTTGTACATGCTAATGGTCTTGTAGACGAGATTAGACAGGATGACGAAGTAACTTTCGACCTTGAAGAAGGTAGAAAAGGTGTAAATGCAGTAAACGTGAGACAGGCTTAGTCTCAATTTTTGATATTTATATTTTTAAAGCCTTACGTTTTGTAAGGCTTTTTTAATGCCTGATAATAAAATTCCGCAGTCAATCCTAGAATTTTTACTACCTTAATTCCATGAAGAGAATGATCTTTTTTTTGTTCCTGAGCCTGCAGGTTTCCGCTCAGGAATTCCTGGTAAAAAAGGGAATTGTAGTAGACAGCCTAAAAGTCTCCGATACCCTTAACGACAGTTATGCCCTTTATCTTCCCACCACCTATCAAAATGAAAGACTTTGGCCTGTGATTTTTGTGTTTGACGGCCAGGGAAGAGGTAAGCCGGCTGCGCAGTTATTTCGTTCTACGGCCGAGGAGCAGGAGTATATTATTGTTTCCTCAAATGACATACATGAAGAAAACAGCCTGGAAGACAATGCTCTTATTGCTGCAAGGCTGGTACAGCATGTCGCGGGTATTTTACCTTTAGATTCCAGGCAAATTGCCAGTGTAGGTTCCATGACGGGTGGAAAAGTAGCCAGCTCGCTGCCGCTTATATTTGAGAATCTCCTGGGCGTTGTGGCAGTGGGGGATCACTGGGTGAACTTTAAGCTTTTAGATAACAAAAGTAATTTTGTTTTTATTGGAGTAGTGGGAGATGAACAATTTTCGGGGCCCGGTATGAAGAGCACGGCAGAGGCCCTGTCACAGCTAAGGTTTCCCACGCAAATTTACACCTACTCGGGTGATGAAGAATGGCCTGTTCCCCAGATCATTTACAGTGCCGTAGGCTCTCTTACGCTCGAATCTATGCGGAAAAGGTACCGGGTTTTAAACAATCAGCTAATAGAGCAGTTATACCGGCAGGATATGGCCCGCGTAAACAGCTTGATGAGCCAAAATCAGCTTTTAAATGCCGAAGGTCTTTTGGAGGTGATGAAAGAAAAGTACAAAGGCCTTGCCAGTATGGCTGAAGTAAATTCGAAACAAAATCAGTTGTTGCGCTCCAGGAATTACGAGCAGCAAAAGCGTCAGCAGGAAACCTATTCCCAGAAAGAATCAAGGCTGCTCAACGACTTTGTCTATTACCTGGAAGAAGACATTCGCACGGCAAACTTCGAAAACCTGGGCTGGTGGAATTACCAGAAAAACCAGCTGGATTCGCTGGCGCAGAAAAAAACTGCAGAGTCAAAAATGGCACTTCGGCTAAAAGATTTTATAAATGAATATGTGGCGCTCAAACGGCAGGACATGAGCAAAACCCGTGTGCCTCTCGAGAGCAGGCTCATAGCAAACATGATCCAGACCATTTTTGACCCCCGGGCTTTTGATGCTTACCGAAATATCATTTCTTTGAGTGCGCAGGACAATGATTTTCCCACTGCTTATTTTTACCTTGAAGAAATGCTGAAACACGGCTATAAAGACATGCAGGGATTATACAACATTGAAGGAACTTTGGGCTTACGCCTAACCCCCGAGTACAATCAGCTTATTGAAAGCTACCTGGGGGAATCGAAATTTTATGATGCTGAAACAGGGTCTCAAAAATGAGATTTTTAAGCCTCCTTATATTTTTATTGTTATCGGGCAGCGTACTTGCGCAGCAGGATTCGGTAGTTGTGGCTTTCCAGGAAGGGATCAATGCTGAATTCAAAGATGCTGCCACTTCTCCGCTGACTGAAAAAGTCAGAAAATCTTTCAAAAGCCTGGATTTCTTTCCTTTTGACCCCAGCTTCAGGCTTAAAGCTGAATTTTTGAGAACACCTCATGAAGTTCCCTTTGCCATGCCTACTACTTCAGAAAAAAAGAAAATGTTTGTGAAGTATGGCGAGTTGTATTTTACTCTTAAAGGAGAAGAATTTAAGCTGAATGTGTACCAGAGCCTGGCGCTCTCAAAAACTGAAGAATACAAAGACTACCTGTTTTTGCCTTTTACAGACCCCACCAATGGGCTGAGCACTTACGCAGGCGGAAGATATCTTGATCTAACCATCCCTGAAACCAAAGTTGTGGAACTGGATTTTAATAAAGCCTATAATCCTTACTGTGCCTACAGCGGCGGCTATTCCTGCCCAATCCCGCCGGCAGAAAACCACCTTGCAGTTCCTGTTACGGCAGGGGTGAAGAAGTACGCAAAGCACTAGCCCAGCCTTGACACCCAGATCCCTGTTAAAACTGCGGCAATTCCCAGGAAAATACTTCCGGCAGAATATATTCCGAAGTTAAAGTAGTCGCCCGCCTTCAGCAGCGCCTGGTTTTCAAAGCTAAAAGCCGAAAAAGTTGTGAATCCGCCGCAGAAACCCGTGGCGAGCAATAGAGTGGTGTTCGGGGAAATTGTTTCCTGCTTCATTCCCAGTCCTATAATAAAACCTATTAAAAGGCTTCCGAAGAAATTGACCAGCAGCGTACCCAGCGGGATGGAGGAAAGCGTGTTGAGGTTTTTTGAAATTAGGAACCTGAGCGCACTGCCCGCACCACCGCCAAGAAAAACAAGTAGTAGCTGTTTTATCATTCTACCGGGATGTAAATTTCTGTCACCCAGAGTGCCGGATTGTCAATTTTTGTAGGATCGGTAATTAACATTTCGAAAGGCTGCCCCTGAGAGTTTACCACAAGATCGTTTTCTTCAATATAGCGATAGGTGCGCTCCCAGGCTTCAGAAGCATTTTTGTGATGGCCGTTAAGAGTGGTTTTAACCACTTTTTGAGGCTCCAGGTACCCGTTCAAAATTTCGCTTCCTGCCGGGGTGATCACCTGGCTTGGGGTAGGTACGCCGGCAGAGAAAATAGTGGTGCCGTTGCGGTCATCGCGCTGGTTATAGATGATAAGCGGCTGCCCGCTCACCGAGATATTGTTCTGGTTCATATAGAGCTTAACCTGTTCTATCATACTGGCGGCACGCGTGTTCACCTCTCCCATGCGCGAGGCAGTTGTGGTGTACATATAATATCCTCCTCCGTGTTGAGTTAGCCCGTCAACATTTATAGAATAGGCTTCCATTTTTCGAATTACATTCTGTTCCAGGTTCTCAATGCTCTGCTCAAAAATGGGAAGAAATACTTCGGCCAGTTCCTCGTCCTGTACCGTAAAAGCCAGTTTTTCCTTGAAAGTCTGGTTACCTTCAAGCACCCAGCTAACACGGGTGCCGCCATCTTCGGGGGTGAAGGTCCAGGTGATCATTCCTTCAGCTTCGCCAGTAATTGTTTCTGTTTGCAGCACCTGTTCAATGCTGGAATAAGGGATGGTAGCGGTAGTCACTATTTGCCCGTCACTTATGGCTTCGGCCTGCCAGGTAATTGCAGTATCTCTTTCAGAAGTCGCGGCGGCAACATCCATATCCATTCCTTCAATGCCTGTAAAGGCATCCCAGGATTTCCAGTTGGAAAGATCGGCTACTTCCCTGAACAACATGGGGGCAGGAGCGTTGATGAGCTTACTGGTCTCCACCCTGTACTCTCCGTCTTTGGTAGCAATGTAAATGGAGCCTGCAATAAAGAGGATTAACAGCAGGAAAAGAAGGTATTTTAAGATCTTCATGGCCGATGGCAGGTTTATTGTATTTATTGTGCTAATATAAATAATTTGAAAATGTTAATTCTTACATTTGTTAACTAATGGTGAAAGTCCTGCAGGCTAAGAAATAGCACTGTTTTTTTGGCCTGAAAGTTTCTCCGACACATTTAATAATTAAACTTTTGAAAATGAAAATTAAAGCTTATTTGATGCTGCTGTTTGCGGCAACAATCCTTTTTTCCTGTGCAGATTCCAATTCGGATAATTCTGCTGCTGTGGAGGAAGTTTCACAAACCGGGGATTTTGATTATCAGGTAGATGAATTTGCCGATGTCAAGATCTTGCGCTACCAGATTCCCGGCTGGGAAGACCTTAGCCTGAAGGAGCAAAAACTGGTTTATTACCTGGTGCAGGCCGGCCTTAGCGGAAGGGATATTATTTGGGACCAGAACTACAAACACAACCTGAAGATCAGGGAAGCCCTTGAAAATATCTACACCAGCTATGAAGGAGACAAAACTACAGAAGACTGGAAGAATTTTGAGACTTACCTGAAAAGGGTTTGGTTCTCTAACGGAATTCACCACCATTACTCAATGGACAAGCTGAAGCCGGCCTTCAGCAAAGACTATTTCGATACGCTGCTTAGCGAGACCAATACTGAACTAACAGGAGAGGCTTATGAAGTGATATTTAACAATGAAGATTCAAAAAAGGTAAATCTGGACGAGTCTAAAGGCCTGGTTGAAGGTTCTGCAGTAAATTTTTACGGCGAAGGCATTACTGCCAAAGATGTTGAGCAGTTCTATGCCGGCAAAAAATCGCCAAACCCAAACCAACCTCTTGCCTTTGGCCTAAACTCTAAACTTGTAAAGGAAAATGGCGAGATCGTAGAGAAAGTTTATAAAAGCGGCGGCATGTACGGCCCTGCTATAGACAAGATCATTTTTTGGCTGGAAAAGGCACAGGGAGTAGCCGAGAATCAACAGCAGGCCGACGCACTTGGGCTTTTAATTGACTATTACAAGACCGGAGACCTTCAAACCTGGGACGATTACAATATTGCATGGGTAAAAGCTACCGAAGGAAATATAGACTACATCAACAGCTTTATTGAAGTTTATAACGATCCGCTGGGTTATACAGGTTCTTATGAAACCATAGTTCAGATCAAAGATTTCGATATGAGCAAAAAGATGCAGGTGCTCGAAGAAAACGTTCAGTGGTTTGAAGACAATGCACCTTTGATGGATGAGCACAAAAAAGATTCTGTGGTTGGGGTCACTTACAAAACCGTGATCGTTGCAGGAGAGGCAGGAGATGCATCGCCGGCCACGCCTATTGGGGTGAACCTTCCTAACTCCAACTGGATTAGAAAAGAGCACGGCAGTAAATCTGTTTCCCTCGGAAATATTATTGACGCTTACAACAACGCCGGAAGCAGCGGCAGGCTTGAAGAATTTGCGCACGATGAGGAAGAAGTGGCTCTTGAAAAAGAGTACGGCGAGCTTGCCGATAAACTTCACACTGCGCTTCACGAAGTGGTGGGTCATGCTTCAGGGCAACTAAACCCCGGGGTTGGTGAGACCAAAGAAACTTTAAAAAGCTATGCTTCAACTTTGGAAGAAGGCCGTGCCGATCTTGTAGGGCTTTACTACCTTATGGATCCAAAACTAGAGGAGCTTGGATTGGTTTACGATCACGAAAAAGTAGGTAAAGCTGCTTACGACGGATATATTAGAAACGGGTTGATGACTCAGCTTATTCGTCTTGAACCGGGCGCCGATATTGAAGAGGCCCATATGAGAAACCGCCAGTGGGTGAGCGCATGGGTTTTTGAAAAAGGTCAGGAAAAAGGCATTATTGAGAAGGTAACCAGAGATGGAAAAACTTACTTTAATATTACCGACTATGCTGCACTTCGCGAGCTTTTCGGGGAGTTGCTAAAAGAGACCCAAAGAATTAAATCTGAAGGCGATTACCAGGCAGCAAAAGACCTTGTTGAAAATTACGGGGTGAAAGTAGACCAGGATATTCACAAAGAGGTACTTGAAAGAAACGCACAATTCAAATCGGCTCCTTACAGCGGATTTGTAAATCCTGTCCTGGTTCCCGAAACCGATGAGAGCGGTGAGATCACAGCGATAAAAGTAGTGCAGCCTACTTCTTTTGAAGAGCAAATGCTTAAATATTCAGAAGAATTTGATGTGCTTCCTTTAGAGAATTAACCTGAAGGGATCCAAATTACAACAAGCCGCCATTCTTTACAGAGTGGCGGTTTTTTTTGCTGAAATTTTATGGCTGTAAATACGTCTTCAGAAGAAATAAAAGCAGGATAAAAGCGATGAATCCCAGCAGAATATAAAGCGTGCCTTTATAATATTTGCGGTGAAGTTTTAGATCTTTACGATAGCTGAAGATGATCAGCCCGACAAAAGCCACGAAGAACAATCCGGCAAAAATCCATTGTCCGGTGCTAAACATTTCCATAGGGCCTTAATTTTTCTAATTTTATGCGAATTTAAAGTATTAGGATGAAAAAAAGCTTAAAAGCAGTACAGGAGTTTCATGAAGCTTTTGGTTTGGGGGTAAAACAGCAGCCAACTGCCATTTTGGAACAGGGAAAACCACAGTTGCGGTATGAACTCATGAAAGAGGAAAACGAGGAATACCTTGTTGCGGCGCAAAAGGGCGACCTGCCCGAAATTGCCGATGCCCTGGGAGATATGCTGTACATTTTATGCGGTACTATTCTGGAACATGGCCTGCAACACAAAATTTCTGAAGTTTTTGACGAGATACAGCGCAGCAACATGAGCAAACTTGGCGAAGATGGGAAACCCATTTACCGGGAAGACGGGAAGGTGCTAAAAGGGCCAAAATATTTTCGTCCTAATTTTGATAAGATACTGGAATAGAAATATATCCACAATCTGCCATTTTTGAAACCACAGCACCTTTTTCCCAGCTTTTGGCATCCTTGACTGGAAAAGTTAATCTGAAAAGACTGAAGAAAAAGTGGGTGAGGGGCATCCTGCCCTTTGGTGTGCTCGAATTTTATTAACTTGTAGAAATGAGAGCGATATATTGCATTTTTATAAGCCTGATGTTCCTGTCCTGCCGCAATTCCGGAGGAAGTGGAGAGGCACAGGCGCCAACGCTGGGAGAGGAATCTGTACAGGAGGAGCAAAACACGAATATGCAATCCTATACCTCCCAAAAATGGCATTTTTCAACACAAATTCCGCAGGGATTTGAAGTCTTTGAAGGGCAACTTCCGGGAGGGTCGCCGGTAATTAATATTTATGACAGGGAGATAGATCAGCAGCCGCCTTTTGGGATACACAATGAGGCTACAATAGCTTATATGGCCGTGCTGCCTAAAGGTTTTGGGGTAGACGGCCCGGGAGGCCCCCGCAAATCTTTAAATGAATGGGAAGGAAACCTGCCTTTATCGTTCAGCATCAATAAAAACGGTTCTTACGCTTATTTATTGGAAAGCGGGGAGCCCTGGGCCATTAGCCTCAGCTTTAATTCGGCACCACCGGGCTGGAATGAGTACGGAGCCATTTATATTTTTTACAAGGTAAGTGATTTTAGGGCAGAATGCTTCAGCAGCAGCACCGGTGAAAGCATTGCCATAGATCAATGCGACCCCATGGGGGGAGATGCCATGAAATTCTACGGAAAGCTTTCCGAAGAAAAAATGTCGGCTTTAAATGGCATTTTAGAACATTTATATTTTAACGATCCTAAGCGGGAGCGGGAAGAGATTGAAAATTTAATTGAGGTTGAAACTCCCAAAAGAAATGCTAGCGTTATTTCGCCGCTGCAAATAGAAGGCAGGGCAAAAGGCTACTGGTTCTTTGAGGCCAGTGCGCCGGTAAGACTGGTGACCAACAGTGGGAAGGTGCTGGCTGAAAAATATGTGGAAGCCAAGGGAGACTGGATGACTGAAGATTGGGTGCCGTTTAGCGGACAGCTTGAATTTGAGACAAAAGAAAAGCGCGGCCATTTGATCTTTAGCCGCGCTAATGCTTCAGGAAAACCGCAGCATGACAGGATGCTCCGGGTTCCGGTAAAATTTAATTAGTTCTTTTTCACAGCATATCTCCAGCCAAATTTATCTTCGGCCTTGTTGTACTGTATCTCCATCAACTTCTGCTTTAAAAGGGCAGCATAAGAATCTTCAAGTTGCGGGAGTTCATATTTTTTGCCTTTGTTGCCAAAACCTCTTACGGGGTTTATGGTAGCGGCAGTACCCGAGCCAAAGATCTCTTTGAGCTCGCCTTTTTCGGCCGCTTCAACAATTTCGGCAACTTTAATGCGCCTTACTTCGGTTTCAATTCCCAAATCTTCGGCAAGGCTGAGGACGCTTTTTCGGGTTACCCCGTCAAGGATACGGTCACTGGTAGGGGCGGTGATAAGTTTATCCCCAACCCTGAAGAAAATATTCATGGTTCCTGCTTCCTCGAGGTATTCGTGAGAATTTGCATCGGTCCACACAATTTGCTGGTAGCCTTCTTCTTTGGCAAGGTTGGTAGGATAGAACTGCGCACCGTAGTTACCGGCTGCTTTTGCATAGCCCACCCCGCCATCGGCAGCGCGACTGAATTTATCTGCAAAGAACACCCGCACTTCGCCGCTGTAGTAAGATTTGGCAGGAGAGCAGATGATCATGAATTTATATGATTTTGAAGGCGAAGCTGAAACGCCTTTTTCTGTGGCGATCACAAAAGGCCTTATGTAAAGGGAATTTCCGAAGCCTTTTTTCACCCAGTCACGATCTAAATTGAGAAGGGTTTCAAGACCTTCAAGAAAAAGATCCTGTGGAAATTCGGGAATGGCGAGCCTTTGTGAAGACTTGTTGAAACGTTCAATATTGGCGACCGGGCGGAACAGCCACAGCTGGTCGTCATCGTCTTTAAAGGCTTTCATGCCCTCAAAAATTGCCTGCCCGTAATGAAAGACTTTGGCTGAAGGGTCCAGCTGAATGGGACCATAAGGTTTTATTGTGGGATTTTGCCATTGGCCATCGTAGTAATCGCATTCCATCATATGATCTGCAAATACATTTCCGAAGACCAGGTTATCAAAATCAACCGAATCGATATTTGAAGTTTTAGCTTCAACTACATCGATTGCGAGAGGTATATTTTTCATGGATAGTTATTTGAAGCAAATTTACCTAAATAAATACAGGTTCTAAAGATGTGGTTTAACTAATTTTATCTTAATTTGAAATTTATAAACCTTTAACAGGAACACAATGAAGAAAATCAGGTTATTACTGCTGTTATCTTCTTTAATGATAAGCTTTTCCGGTTTTTCACAGGAAAAGGAAACGGCTGTCGAAGAAGTTTATTTTTCTGTGGGCGAAGAGGTTGAAACCATTAATGTGCTTTCGGCACAACGGATGCAGGAACGCTATAACAGCCTTAAACCGGGAGATACCTTAAATGTCACCTTTAAAGGGAATGTAGCTTCTGTTTGCAAGAAAAAAGGCTGTTGGATGAAGGTGGCTTTAGAAGATGAGCGTGAAGTGATGGTGAAGTTCAAAGATTACGCTTTTTTTGTGCCAAAAGATATTGAGAACAGGGAAGTGATCATGGAAGGAAAGGCTTATGTGACCGAAATGTCTGTTGAAGACCGGCGGCATTACGCCGAGGATGCCGGGAAAAGCCCTGCGGAAGTTAAGGCCATCACCAGTCCCGAAATCACGCTTTCCTTTGTTGCCAATGGCGTGAAAATTAAAGAATAGGTTTTGAAACGCGAGATCATTAAGACGGGAGACGGGTCTTCCACTATTTTTCTGCCCGACTGGAACGAGCATTACCACTCTAAACACGGCGCGCTGCAGGAAGCCCTGCACGTATTTATAAAAAGCGGGTATCAATATTACCTTTCAGAAGCCCCGGAAGCTCATCAGCTTTCTATACTTGAAATAGGATTTGGTACCGGTCTCAACGCGCTTCTCACTTTACTTGAAGCTGAAAAAGAGCGGGTGAAAATCTGGTATACTGGGGTGGAAGCATACCCGGTGGAGGCCGAAGAACTCAAAATTTTAGATTATTCTGAAGTTGTACCGGGTGAAAATGCTGCAGGTGCATTTAAAAAACTGCATGAAGCGCCCTGGGAAAAATCAGTTGAAATTTCGCCATTTTTCAGACTTCAGAAGCAAAAGAAATTCTTCATCGAGATTTCGGAAATTCAGGAATTCGACCTTATTTATTTTGACGCTTTTGGTCCGCGGGTGCAGCCAGAACTATGGAGCGAAGAAGTATTCAGGAACATGTATGCGGCATTAAACTTTGGGGGGGTACTGGTAACCTATTCTGCCAAGGGAGATGTGCGGCGGGCCATGCAGGCGGCAGGCTTTGAGGTGACACGTTTACCCGGCCCACCCGGAAAGCGGGAAATGCTGCGGGCGGTGAAGCCCTAATCTTGTTAAACCTTTAATAAACCGGCAATTTATTTAAGGATAATCCCGTAAATTCAAAACAAAAATGCGTATTCTCATTACCGGAGCCACCGGTCTGGTAGGATCTGAAATCACCCGCTTATGCCATGAACAGGGCATTAATGTCAATTTTCTTACAACCAGCAAGGGAAAGATAGAAAAGGGTGAAACCTACCGCGGCTATTACTGGAACCCTTCAACCGGAGAGATCGATGTAAAATGTCTTGAAGGTGTGGGGGCAATTATTAACCTGGCGGGTGCCAGTGTTTTTCAACCCTGGACAAAATCTAACAAAGAAAAGATCCTTAACAGCAGGCTTGACTCTTTAAACCTGCTGCACAAAACTTTGGAACATAATGCTCACCAGGTAGGGCAACTGGTTTCGGCGAGTGCCATTGGTATTTATCCCAGCTCTCGCAGCAAAATGTACGAGGAAAAAGATACTGTAGTGGCCGGTGATTTTTTGGGGGAAGTGTCTCAAAAATGGGAAAGGGCGGCAGATAAATTCGGGGATCTTGATTTGCGCGTTGCAAAAGTGAGAATTGGGATCGTACTGTCTCAAGACGGCGGAGCCCTGCCTCAAATCATGAAGCCGGTGAAGTTGAACCTGGGGGCGCCTCTGGGTTCAGGGAAACAGTGGCAATCGTGGATTCATATAAAAGACCTTGCCCGTATCTTTCTTTTTATCATTAATAACGGCCTTGAAGGGGTATATAACGGCGTGGCACCAAATCCTGCCACCAATGAAGAGCTCACAAAAGAGATTGCATATGCCCTTAACAAAAAGCTTTGGTTGCCCAAAGTGTCGGGGCTGGCATTAAAAGCGGTGATGGGAGAAATGTCGGGGGTAGTATTGGGAAGCCAGCTGGTGAGCAGTTCAAAAATTCAGGAAAAAGGTTTTGAATTTTTGTATGTGAACTTAAGTCCTGCCATCGCAGACCTGCTAAACAAAAAAACCGGCTAAAAGAAGCCGGTTTTTTTGTCATTTTTGAAGAGGATACTAGTTAGCTCTTTTGGCAGTAACGTTGATCGTCAACTCCATTTCGTCACTAATAAAATTATCTCCAAGATTGTCAAATACAGATTTTGACCCGTAGTTCACTCCCCAGTCTGTTCTGTCTATAGTGAAAGTTTCGCTTTCAAGGCTAATTGTTTCACCATCAAGATTTGTATTGATTGGGAACTGGATATTTTTAGTTTCTTCTTTAAGCGTTAGGTTACCCTGCAGCATTTTTTGTCCGTTCTCTTCGGTCACTCCAGTGATCTCAAAAGTGGCAGTAGGATATTTGTTTACGTTAAAGAAGTCGGTTTCTTTACCTTCAACAGTACCTTTAAGGTGGTTTTCAAGACTTCTTTTGTCTTTTTCTTCCATACCTTCATCGGTAACGGTAATAGAGTTCATGTCTATAACCACGCGCCCGCTGGTGATCTCTTCAGGAGTTGCCATAAGGGTTCCGTCCTGGATGCTTATGGTTCCCACATGTTCCCCGGTTGGTTTGGTGCCTCTCCATTCAATAGTAGATGCAGTAGTGTCGATCTCGTAAGATACGGCTTCTTCTGTCGCTACAGCTGCTTCCTGGGCTTCACCCGGTTCAACTTTATTTTCACTATTGTTTTTACAGGCCACGGTTCCCATGGCAACTCCGGCAACAAGTACGAAATTGAAAATTCTTTTTTTCATTTGGATATTTGATTGTTTAACCGGCAAAATTAGTTTTTTTACCGCCCCTTTTTCCTAAAAGAATATTAAAAGTTTCCTGTGACATTTTGGCATTTCAGGGTTCTTGGCAGTACTTTTGCCAGTTGTGTCACGGAATAAAATTTGTATCACATGAGCGATAAAGAACGTAAAGACGAAAATATTTCAGAAGAAGAAGTTATAAAAGATCAGGTAGAAGAACTACTTGACGAGGCTATAGAGAAAGCTGATTCCGAGGAAGACGGCAACACAGAGACTCCACAGAACGAGGAACTTTCAGAAAAGGAAGCGCTCAAAGCCGAACTTGAAAAGGAGAAAGATAAATTCTTAAGGCTTTTTGCTGAATTTGAAAATTACAAGCGGCGTACCAGTAAAGAGCGGGTAGAGATGTTCAAGACTGCCAGCCAGGACGTCATTGTGGCAATGTTGCCGGTGCTTGACGATTTTGATCGTGCCCTTAATGAGATCAACAAAGCAAAGGACAAGGAGCTGCTCAAGGGGGTGGAACTGATCAATAATAAGTTTAGGGAAACCCTTCGTTCAAAGGGGCTTGAGCAAATGGAGGTAAAAGAAGGAGATACCTTTGATTCTGAGATCCATGAGGCGATTACCCAGATCCCTGCACCAAAAGATAAATTAAAAGGCAAGATTGTTGACGTAGTTGAGAAAGGTTACAAACTTGGCGACCGCATTATTCGTTATCCAAAAGTGGTGACCGGCAAGTAACTTTAAATAGAGAACTTTAAAAATATCATGAAACAGGATTATTACGAAGTATTAGGAATTAGCAAGAATGCGACCACAGCCGAGATCAAAAAGGCGTACCGCAAGAAGGCTATAGAATTTCACCCCGATAAAAACCCGGGCGACTCCAAGGCAGAAGAAATGTTCAAAAAGGCTGCCGAGGCTTATGAGGTTCTTAGCAATGAAGACAAGCGGGCCAGGTATGATCGTTTTGGACACCAGGCGTTCGAGAATGGCGGCTTTGGTGGTGGTGGCGGAATGAATATGGATGATATTTTTAGCCAGTTTGGAGATATTTTTGGCGGTGCTTTTGGCGGCGGCGGAGGTTTTTCAGGCTTTGGTGGAGGCTTTGGCGGCCAGCGCAGGGCTAAAGGCAGTAATCTGCGAATTCGCGTGTCCCTTACTCTTGAAGAGATTGCCAATGGTACCGAGAAAAAAATAAAAGTCAAGCGCAAAGTACAGGCACCCGGCACTACCTATAAAACCTGTTCTACCTGTAACGGAACCGGCCAGGTAACCCGCGTTACAAATACTATTTTAGGCCGCATGCAAACTGCCACGCCATGTACTACCTGTGGCGGAAGCGGGCAAATGATAGATAACCGCCCAGCCGATGCCGATGCACAGGGTCTGGTTGTGAATGAAGAAACGGTTTCAATCAAGATCCCGGCGGGAGTGGTTGAAGGAATGCAGCTAAAGGTTTCGGGCAAAGGAAACGAGGCGCCGGGTAACGGAGTTCCGGGAGACCTGCTGGTAGCGATAGAAGAAAAAGAACATCCGGTATTGCAGCGCGAGGGCGACAATCTTCATTATGACCTTTACATCAGCCTTTCCGAAGCTGTTTTGGGAACTTCAAGAGAGATCGATGCCGTATCGGGGAAAGTGCGTATCAAGATTGACGAGGGCGTGCAGTCAGGAAAGATCCTGCGCCTTAGAGGTAAAGGAATCCCCAGCATCAATGGCTACGGAAAGGGAGATCTTTTGGTACATGTAAATGTTTGGACGCCAAAAACGCTGAACAGGGAGCAAAAAGACTTTTTTGAGCGTATGGCGAATGACGAACATTTTCAGCCCAAGCCGGAAAAATCGGATAAATCATTTTTTGAAAAAGTTAAAGATATGTTTACATAATTTGCATTTGTTAAAAACTTTTGCATATATTTGAACATCACTAATTCAGGTTAGTGGTAAATTTTTCTTTTTCATAGCAATTTTTTTCCCATCCTTAAGTCAATTAAGGGTGGGTTTTGCATTTTAAGGGATAACGTTTTTCGCATTTTTGAGAATCTTAAATTCTTCCCAAGGGCGAAATAGCTTTTTTCAAAATTTTATCTTTACACAAAGCTTGTATATGAACCACCTTCTGGTAGCCGAAAATGTCTCGAAACAATTTGGTACTTTCACAGCGCTCAATAATATTTCCCTGGAAATTCCAAGAGGTAGCATCTTCGGACTTCTGGGCCCCAATGGTGCCGGAAAAACTACTTTTATAAGGATTATCAACCAGATTACTCTGCCCGATAGTGGCAGGATGTTGCTCGACGGGCACCCGCTGCAGCCAAACGACATTCAGCATATAGGGTACCTGCCCGAAGAGCGCGGCCTGTACAAGTCGATGAAAGTGGGGGAGCAGGCCTTGTATCTCGCCCAGCTCAAAGGCCTTTCAAAAGCTGAAGCCAAAGAGCGGCTTCATTACTGGTTTAAAAGGTTGAATATTGAAGACTGGTGGGGAAAGAAGATCCAGGAACTGTCTAAGGGAATGGCTCAAAAAGTGCAATTTGTGGTCACGGTTTTGCACCGCCCAAAATTGCTGATCTTTGACGAGCCTTTTAGCGGGTTTGATCCTGTGAACGCAAATTTGATCAAAGACGAGATCCTGCAGCTGCGCAGGGATGGTGCCACCATTCTATTCTCTACCCACCGAATGGAGAGCGTGGAAGAAATGTGTGACTATATGGCGCTTATTCATAGAGGGAATAAGCTACTTGACGGTGAAGTGAACGAGATCAAGAGACAGTACAAATCGAATACCTACGAAGTTGGGCTTATGACGGCCCGGCCTGAAGGGCTTCGGAAAGAACTGGAAGAGAAATTCCGCATTTCTGACACCGAGTTTAAGAGCATCAATGATGATCTTAAACTTCAGATCCAGATTGGAAGCAACTCTTCGCCCAATGACCTGCTTACCTTTCTCACCTCGCGGGCAGAGGTGAACCATTTTGTGGAGGTGATTCCTTCAGTAAATGATATATTCATAAAAACCGTTACCACCAATGCGTAACCTTAAACTAATTATTAAGAGGGAATACCTGGCAAGGGTCAAAAATAAAGCCTTCATCGTAATGACATTTTTGAGCCCCCTCATCCTGGTTGGGATGATTGTGCTCATCGCTTACCTGGTTAACTTAAATTCGGGCGAGCAGCACGTGATTGGGGTAAATGATGAAAGCGGAATTTTTGTGGAAGACTTTAATAATTCTGAAGACGTTAAGTTTATTGACCTTTCTGACATTGATCTCGAAGCGGCCAAGACCATCGCGAAAGAAAAGGAATACTACGGATTGCTGCATATTCCGAAGCTGGAGCCCAACACCCTTCCCGAAATCCAGTTCTTTGCCAAAGAAGCCCCGGCCTTTGGGTTTTTGAGCGAAGTAGAGAAAACCATCGCCGAAAAACTCACCAACAGGCAGCTGCTGGCCCGCGGCATTGACCTGGATGTTATCGCCTCTTCGAGGGCTAAGGTAGATATTGGGATTCAGAATTTTTCGGGTGAAAAGACCTCAAAAATGTCAACTTATGTAAAGATGTTCTTTGGTGGCGCAGCCGGTTACCTGTTGATGATGTTCATTATTATCTATGGAAACATGGTGATGCGCAGTGTGATCGAGGAAAAGACCAACCGTATCATAGAGATCATTATTTCTTCAGTAAAACCTATCCACCTAATGTTGGGTAAGATTTTGGGTACTTCTTTTGCCGGAATTACTCAATTTCTCATCTGGGTATTTTTAGGAGGGGTAATGCTTACGGTGGTCACTGCCATTTCTGGAATGAGCATGGCCGAACTGCATGGTCCGCAGCAGCAGGCAATGGAACAAATTAGCGACAACGAACTGCAGCAACTGGTGATAGATATTGCAAATTTACCTATGCTCCTGCTGCTCGTTAGCTTTCTGGTCTATTTTATTGGGGGGTACTTTTTATACAGCGCGATATATGCGGCCATTGGCGCAGCGGTAGACAATGAGACCGATACCCAGCAGTTCATGCTGCCGGTAATCTTGCCGTTAATGTTGGGGATCTATGTGGGCTTTTTTGCCGTGATCGAGAATCCGCATGGGGTGGTTTCCACGGTATTTTCCATGATTCCGCTTACTTCGCCCATTGTGATGCTTATGCGTATCCCTTTTGGAGTTGCCTGGTGGGAACTGGCCATTTCTATAGGCATACTTTTTCTCACTATCGCCTGCGTGGTATGGATTGCGGCCAAGATCTACAGGGTGGGGATATTAATGTACGGCAAGAAACCAGGCTACAAGGATTTGTACAAGTGGCTTAAATATTAAGATTTTTTTGAGAGGGTTCCCCATGAAGCTTGTGTTACTTTACACCAGCAACCCAAACAAAAAATGAAAAAACTAAGCTTTTGTCTTTTTATGGCCCTGCTGGTTTCAGGTGTAATCAGCATGCAGGCACAAAACACCGACCTGGCCAGAATTGAATATACCTATTTTCCGCAGTCAGATTCAGATAACTCTTTTAGAAGGTTCAGGACCTTTGTCAACTTTCCCATAAAACTGAAGAAGGAAGGTAGTTATCTTTTTCCGGGAGTAGAATATGAGAATATCAATTTCAAATTTAATGATAAGGCTCCTGTTTTAGAAAGGGATGAGCTGGACAGGTACCAGTCTTTTAGCGCCAGCCTGGGCTACACCTTCAAAATGCAGAAGAACTGGAGGTTTGCCGCCACGGCAGGATTAATGCTGGCTTCAAATTATGAAATGGGAGAGGTGCTAAGTGACGATCTGCTTTACACCGGTTCGGTATTTTTTATCAAAGATGAGAAGGGCGAAGAAACCCTAAGGCCATGGAGGCTGATATTGGGGCTGCATTATTCCACAACCTCAGGAATGCCGTTCCCGTTGCCGGTGGTGAACTACTACCGGGAAATTTCGCCAAACTGGTCGTATTCTGCAGGGGTACCAAAGTCAAACCTCAAATATTCTTTTAATGAAAAACACCACCTGCAGCTCTTTGCAACATTAGATGGTTTTTTTGCTAATATACAGAATAACAGGGTGATGTCAACCACAGGGCAGGTTGCCGAGAATATTTCGATGACCATTGTGCTGGGAGGGATTGGTTATGAGTATAACTTTACCAAACATTTAGTATATTACCTCTACGCCGGTCACACCCTTATGAACGACATCAGGCTTAGAAATGGCAATAAAGATGATGTTTATGAGGTCAACAAAACCAACACCTTTTATGGCCGAAGCGGAATAAAATTTAAAATTTAAAAGCATGCCAAAGATACTTTTAATCGAAGACGAAGCCGCCATAAGACGGGTTTTGATAAAAATACTTACTGAAGAGAACTCCACTTACGAGGTCGATGAGGCTGCCGATGGCCTTGAAGGAGTAGAAAAGATTAAAGAACAGGACTACGATCTTATTCTCTGCGATATTAAAATGCCAAAAATGGATGGGGTAGAAGTATTGGAAGCCGCTAAAAAACTGAAACCCGAAATTCCCATGGTAATGATCTCGGGTCACGGCGATCTTGATACCGCGGTGAACACCATGCGCATGGGAGCTTTTGATTATATCTCAAAACCGCCCGATCTTAACCGCTTGCTCAACACTGTGAGAAACGCGCTCGACAGAAAAGAGCTGATGGTTGAAAATACCCGGCTAAAGAAAAAAGTGGGGAAGAATTATGAGATGATTGGCGAATCTGAAGCCATCACCAGGATCAAGGATATTATTGAAAAAGTGGCACCTACCGATGCCCGCGTGCTCATTACCGGCCCCAACGGAACCGGGAAAGAGCTGGTGGCCCACTGGCTGCATCAAAAGAGCGATCGTTCGGCCGGGCCAATGATCGAGGTGAATTGTGCCGCCATTCCTTCAGAATTGATAGAAAGTGAGCTTTTTGGGCATGTAAAAGGGGCGTTTACCTCGGCCAATAAAGACCGCGCCGGGAAATTTGAAGCCGCCAACGGCGGTACCATTTTTCTTGATGAGGTAGGCGATATGAGCCTCTCGGCCCAGGCCAAGGTGCTACGGGCCCTGCAGGAGAGCAAGATCTCAAGGGTGGGGAGCGACAAAGACATTAAAGTCAACGTTCGTGTGATTGCTGCTACCAACAAAGATCTCAAAAAGGAGATTGAAGAGAATAATTTTAGGGAAGACCTTTACCACAGGCTGGCAGTAATCCTCATTAAAGTGCCGGGGCTCAATGAAAGACGGGATGACATTCCTTTGCTGGTGAATTTCTTTGCCGATAAAATTTCCGAAGAACAGGGCGTGAATAAAAAGACTTTTACTGAAGATGCTTTAAACCTTCTGAAAGAATACAACTGGACCGGAAATATCCGGGAGCTGCGCAACGTGGTGGAACGGCTTATCATACTTGGAGGACAGGAAGTGAGCGAAGAAGATGTAAGGTTGTTTGCCAGTAAGTAGATTAAGATTGAATATTGACTATTGACTATTGACTATTGACTATTGAATATTGAGATGCTGCATCTAAGGACAGCTAAGAAGAACTTAGAAAAGTTATAATTTCAGAAATAGCGGAGTAGAGGTTAGATCTCTTTTTGAATATTTATGAAAAGAATGGTCACTTAAAGTAAAATCCGACTTTATGAAAGAGTTGGATAAGAACATCCAAATCATAAAAGATCAGTTTTCCCGAATCAGACAAAGAAAGGGGTTTAAATAGGTGTAATTACTAAACATACACGACAAGATCCTGAAAAGCTAAAGAAGGATTTTAAAAAAACCGAAGTAGTAACAAATAACATAATTTGCCGGATTCCTCTTAAAAATGTTGTTTTTGACTGCTTTTTAATCACCTTGTTAACGGATGAGGTTATGAGGCTTGCCACCTGGAGCGGTGTCAAAAATGTCATTTTTTTCTTCTTTTTCTCCTCCTCTTCAGGGGGAGAGTATCTTTAGAAAAGTTCTGTTTCAGAAAAGATGCTGCGCAATATTGTGGTCCTGACCCGAATGATCATGCAATTTTTCAGGCTTCTTCAATTTTCAGATTCTAAGTAAAAGCTGGCATTAAACCTTTTCGGTTTGCTTCAGTCTCACTTAACAACCTGCTGTGGAACGGTCTTTGTTATAAACAGGCCAACTTCAGGTACAGAAGAACCCATGAAAAGAACAAGCCTACTACTTTTTATTGTGTTGCCTTTACTGGCTTTTACTGCTGCACATAAATTCTATGTTAGCGCAACGAACATAGATTACAATGAAAAGCAGCGTTCCCTGCAAATCATTTCTCACGTTTTTGCTGATGACCTCGAAAATCTTCTGAAAACCCGTTACAGCGAGAGTTTAACCCTCATTAAAGGGAACGAGCACCCGGCCGCAGATGAGTACGTACAGAAGTATTTCAACGACAAGTTCCGCCTAAGTGTAAATGGAAAGGATCGCAGCTTCAGCTACATAGGAAAAGAATATGATAAAGACCAGCTGCTGGTATACCTGGAAGTGGAAAACGTGGAGCCGATCAAAAGCATAAGTGTCGAAAATGCTGTTTTGACAGACCTTTTTCCGGAGCAAAAAAATGTCATAAAAGTAGAGTATAAAGGCAGGATCAAAAGTCTGCTGCTTATGCGCGACAACCCAGGCGGGACGTTAAATTTCAGCAATTAAAATTGCGAAACTTTAAAATTCAGTTAATTTTAGCAACCTAAACTCAAAAACTACATATGAAATCTATTAAAACTGCCTTTGCAGCTTTTTTTATTTTGTTCTCTACCGCACTTTTTGCGCAGGAGACAGAGCAGCAAGCTGAGCAAAGGGATGGAGGCCACATTAACGAGAACAAATTCCGCCAGCTGTACCAGGAATTTTCTACTCCAAACCAGTACCGCACCGGCAGTGGTGCGCCCGGGCCTGCTTATTATCAGAATGAAGCCGATTATAAAATGGACATCGAGCTGGATGATAAAAACCAGAAATTAATCGGTCGTGAGACGATTACCTATCACAACAATTCCCCCGATGTGCTCGAATATCTTTGGGTGCAACTTGACCAGAATATTCGCTCTAAAGAATCTGTAGCCAAACTGAAAGATGGTAACGGAATCGCCCCTGTGGCCCAGCCGGGGAATTTTGTATCAGAATATATGCAGGAGCCTTTTGACGGAGGTTTTAATATTACCGAAGTGAGTGTTGACGGTAAACCCTTAAAAACCCTTATTAACAACACCATGATGCGGGTAGACCTTCCGCAGCCATTGAAGGCCGGAGAAAAGTTCACTTTTGACATTGCCTGGTGGTATAATATCAACAACCACCTTGAAGACAGGGGGCGGTCTGGATATGAGCATTTTCCTGAAGATGGGAACAACAGCTATGTAATTGCACAGTTCTTCCCGCGAATGGCAGTTTACAATGATGTGGAAGGATGGCAAAATTACCAGTTTTGGGGAAATGGGGAATTTGCCCTTCCTTTTGGAGATTACGAGGTAAATATTACGGTACCTGCAGACCATATTCTTGACGGAACCGGCGAACTGGTGAACCGAAAAGAGGTGTTTTCAAAAGAAATGATGCGCAGGTACGAGCAGGCTAAAAAATCTTATGACAAGCCTGTAATGATCGTAACCCAGGAAGAAGCAGAGGCGGCCGAAAAAGGCTTTTCTGACAGGAAAAAAACCTGGAAGTTAAAGGCTGAAATGGTGAGGGATTTTGCCTTTGCCACTTCCCGAAAATTTATCTGGGACATGATGGCTGTAGATCTTGGCGAGAAAGACGTGATGGCAGTTTCCCTGTACCCAAAAGAAGGTAACCCGCTTTGGGAAGATTACTCCACCAAGGTGGTTGCACATACGTTAAAATCGTATTCAGATCATACATTTACCTATCCTTATCCAAAGGCAATTTCGGTACATGCCAAGAACCAGGGAATGGAATATCCCATGATTTGCTGGAACTATGGGAGGCCTAATGAAGACGGTACTTACAGTGACCGAGTAAAATACGGGATGATGAGCGTGATTATCCACGAAGTGGGGCACAACTTTTTCCCAATGATCGTGAATTCAGATGAGCGCCAGTGGGGCTGGATGGATGAAGGGCTCGATACCTTTATGCAGTATGTAGCCGAGCAGGAGTATGGTGAGAAATTTCCAGATGATATTGCGCCAAACACAAAATACCCTTCAAGAAGGGGAGAGCCTTCAAAGATTGTTAATTACATGAAAGGCGATCAAAAATATATAGCCCCAATCATGTCCAACCCCGAAAATGTGTACCAGTTAGGTAACAATGCCTATGGAAAGCCTGCAACTGCGCTTAATATACTTAGGGAAACGGTAATGGGGAAAGAGCTGTTTGATTATGCGTTCAAGACCTATGCTCAAAGATGGATGTTCAAGCATCCAACCCCCGAAGATTTCTTCAGAACAATGGAAGATGCTTCGGCTGTAGATCTTGACTGGTTCTGGAGAGGCTGGTTCTATACTACAGATAATGTGGATATAGGGGTTTCAGGCGTAAAAAAATATTACGTTACCGATAAACCTACCAAAGCAGGTACCGAATTGCTACAGCGCTTTGGGGTAGAAGATCCTTCGGCTATGGATATTCTTTATGTGGTTGAAGAAGGCAGCGAAGAATTTGACGCTTCCTTAAAGGGAAAATCTCCTGCTGAAAATTCCACCACTTTGAATGAGTATTTAATGGACAATTTTACGCCTCAGCAAAGAGCAGAGATGAAAATGCCAAAGTATTTTTACCAGGTGACCTTCAATAAACCGGGTGGTTTGGTGATGCCTATTATTGTTGAATACACCTATGCCGATGGCACTTCTGAAAAAGTGACTTACCCGGCACAAATCTGGAGAAAGAATGATCAGGAAGTGAGCCGTGCTCTGGCGACCGATAAGGAGATCACTAAAATTGTGGTAGATCCCGATCTTGAAACTGCCGATGTGAACGTGAATAACAATTCATGGCCGCAGCAGGCAGAAGTTGATAAATTTCAGGAATTTAAAGAGAGAACCCAGGGGTAGCCTGGTCTTTCCGAAGAAATCCTGTTCCAAAACCTATTGTGAAACTCCCCTTTTTCGAGGGGAGTTTTTTTATGGAGCTGGGTTTCTTAAACCCCGGTATTTTATAAAATAACAGGTGTTTTTGCTGAAAAAATCGCCTGGTAAAATGCTGAAAAGTTTTTAACAAGCTGACTTTTTTAGTGACTGGAATAGTAAGTATATTTGCAACGTATGCAAACACTTCCTTTATTCATTAGTGGTGCCGAGATCGCCTTTATCATGTTCATCCTGGTGATGGTGTTTGGTGCCGACAAAATCCCCGAGATCGCCCGCGGTCTTGGAAAAGGGATGCGCAGCATTAAAAATGCCACAGAAGACATTAAATCTGAAGTGATGCGCAGTGCCGAAAAACATGGAATGGATACTTCGGTTGGCGACGATGTAAAAAAAGAGGTTGACAAGGTGAAAGAGGAGATTGAGGAGCTAACGGGATCGGTGAAACGCAGGTTTTAATTCAGCTGGCAGTGCGCAGAATAGTGTAGTCAGTTTTTAACTTGGGAAGCAAATTTAAAGTGCTAAATTTTAGTCCCCATTATTCTAATTTCTGCAGCCTTAGATCAATTTTAGTGATACCTCTCTTTTGAGCTAAAATGGAGTTATTTCGGCTTTTACAGCAACAGCTAAAAGCTAACAGCCAATGGCTTTAAAAATTGCTAATTTCGCACTTCTAATTTCTAACTTCTAAAATCCTACTTCCACATGCATTTTTTGCCACAAGAAATAGATGACTATGTAGTAGCCCATTCTGCCAAAGAACCCGAATTACTTCAGCAGCTAAACCGGGAGACAAACCAGAAAGTCCTGCAGCCTAGAATGCTAAGCGGGCATTATCAGGGCCGGTTGTTGAGTCTGTTGTCAAAGCTCATCCATCCGCAGAACATTTTAGAGATAGGAACATATACCGGGTATTCTGCTTTGTGCCTGGCAGAAGGTATGAAACCCACTGGCCTGTTGCATACCATAGACATCAATGAGGAATTAGCAGACCTTCAAAAAAGGTATTTTGAGGCCTCTCCCTGGAAAGATCAGATTAAAGCCCATCTGGGTGATGCCACTAAAATCATTCCCTCTCTAAAAGAGCATTTTGATCTTGTTTTTATTGATGCCGATAAACCCAATTATCCCATTTACTTTCAGCAGATCATGGAGAAATTGCGGCCTGGGGGAGTAATACTTTCCGATAATGTGCTGTGGAGCGGAAAGGTTGTGGAACCGGTTAAGAAAGACGATGAATCTACCCGGGCTTTACTGGAGTACAACCGACTTTTAGCTGAAGATGAGCGGCTGGAAACCGTCATGTTGCCGGTACGGGATGGATTGACGATTAGCAGAAAAATTGGGTGACGTGGTTATGACGTGACGGAGTGATGAAGTAAAATGATACCTTTAAGAAAAACACTGCGTCACTTCAACACTACATTTCTTCATCACTAATTCTTACTTTTGAAAAAAATCTCCCAATGCACTTCCAAAACACCCTCGAATACGCACAACATCTCGACCACCAGGACCCTCTTCGCTCATATAGAAACAAATTTATCTTTCCGAAGGTCAACAACAAAGAAGTAATCTACTTCACCGGAAATTCTCTTGGTTTACAGCCTAAGAATGCAAAAAATTACGTGGATGAGATCATGACCGATTGGGCGGAGCGGGCTGTGGAAGGTCATTTTCAGGCAGAGAAGCCTTGGTGGGATTATCACGAAAGGTTCTCAGAAAAACTGGCGCCGGTAGTCGGGGCAAAAGCTTCGGAAGTGACCGTAATGAACACGCTAACGGTAAATTTACATTTATTGATGGTGTCATTTTACCGGCCCACCTCACAGCGGTTTAAGATCATTATGGAGGAAAAAGCTTTTCCAAGTGACCAGTACATGATAGCCAGTCAGGTACGGTTTCATGGGTTAGACCCGGAAGAAGCTATTGTAGAGGTAAAGAAAAGGGAAGGGGAACAGCATTTTAGAACGGAAGATATTCTGCAAAAGATCAATGAAGTGGGAGAGGAGTGCGCCCTGGTATTGATGGGCGGGGTAAATTATTACAACGGGCAGGTGCTTGAGATGGAGGCTGTTACCAAAGCGGGAAAACAAACCGGAGCCTTTGTAGGCTGGGATTTAGCTCATGCTGCCGGGAACGTTGAGTTGAAGCTACATGAATGGGGTGTAGATTTTGCTGCCTGGTGCAGCT
This sequence comes from Salinimicrobium tongyeongense, assembly GCF_026109735.1. Lineage (NCBI taxonomy): Bacteria > Pseudomonadati > Bacteroidota > Flavobacteriia > Flavobacteriales > Flavobacteriaceae > Salinimicrobium > Salinimicrobium tongyeongense. Next base: position 2,655,476 of record NZ_CP069620.1, read on the forward strand.
ATAAGTATATGAATGCAGGCCCGGGGAATGCTTCCGGGTGCTTTGTGCATGAGCGGCATCACGGGCAGGAGGATATTCCGAGATTTGAAGGCTGGTGGGGGCATAACAAAGAACGCCGCTTTTTAATGGAGCCTCAATTTCAACCTGAACCCAATGCAAATGCCTGGCAAATTTCAAACGCCCCCGTCCTGGCCCTGGCTCCTTATTTAGCTTCGCTGGAATTGTTTGAGTCAGCAGGAATGCCTGCTTTAATAGAAAAGCGGAATAAAATAGTGGCTTACCTGGAGTTTATTTTGAAGGAAGTCGCCGGGAAAGTGGGTGCCAATTTTGAGATCATTACCCCAAAAGAAAGGGGAACACAGCTTTCGGTTTTTCTACATGGGCAGGGAAAAGAGCTCTTTCATTACCTTATGGAGAATGGCGTGGTGACCGACTGGCGCGAACCGAATGTTATACGATTAGCCCCGGCAGCTTTTTATTGTTCATTTGAAGATATGTGGAGGTTTGGACAGGTTTTGAAGGGTTATTTTAAGAAATAAGAATCAAAAATAAAGAAGGTGAGTTTTTAATTTGAATATGTTTTGCAGAAAAAAATGCCAATATCAACAGATAGTAACTTCCTAAAATAAAAAGTAAATAAAAAAAGTATTTCTACCTTCTAAAATCTAACTTCCAAAAACAGTATATTTTAAGGATAGTCCGCCGCCAAAGGTTGGAGCTGCCTGTGAATCCAGTTCAATTCCGGTTTGCAGTTTGACATCAAAAAGACCTTTATAGACCTGGACCTCTATTAACCCAGAGAAAACATGCTGTGGGGTGTCGTAAGGTTCTATGTAACGCCCATGATTTTCAGAATAACTCAACAGTAGTTTATATGGAAATGAATAGAAATAGTTACCTACCACTCCACTTATTCCAAGATGATGTGCTATAAATCGATTGTTGATGATACCTTCTATAGGATCTCTTAGAGTAAAAAATGTGCTGCCTATTACTTTGTCTTGAAAAGTCCATCCTGATTTATATGTTCCATTATTTAGGTAGTCATCATATTTGTGAAAACCCGGAGAATTTTTACTTTGATGCATGGTGTAATAGAATTCATATAAAACTGACTGTACAGGGGCATTATCTTCATGAGAAATATAATAGAATCCGTACCGGCCATCTGGAAAATTTTCCATTCTTCGGCCTGAGAGGTCATCAAATATACTATTGTAAAAAAATTGAAGATCAAAATAAGGATTTGTCCTTGTAAAAGAGACCTCATACCCGCCTAAGTGATTTGCAATAATTTTTTTACCGGCGGGAGTATTTGTTAAGCCTTCTTTTCCGGCGAGAACTTTCAGGTAGTTGCGCCAATCTCCGGGCTGTTGACCCTCTTTTCGGGAAAACCCGTCCCATTGGGCAAAATGTTGTACTCCGGCACTTAATTTCCAATTATCGTGCTTATATAAAAGGCGAAAGAATTTATGATGTATACGGGCTTGTTCCACGTAACCATCATCTCCAAACCAGAATTCTTCCCAGGAAAGCTGTAAACCAACAAAGCCGTTTCCTACTGGCCAGGTCAATTCATGAGATCCCAGTTGTACTCCCGGAAGAGGAGCGGCATTTATTGACCACAGCAGGTTTTCATTAGAAGCACTAAGTCCATTATAATATAAAGGCCTATTCTTTTTTCCTAAAGTTACATAGAACCAGGGAGTATTTAGATGCGTATATAATTCAGCAATCCTAACATTAGAGATCTGGTCATTGTAATTTATTCCTCCTCCAAAAAAAAGCTGGATTTCTGAAGAGAGAAATGTAGAAGCTCTCCCTGTAAGAGTACTCGCCATCCGGGAATTTTTAGCAAACAATCCACGATTATTGGCATACATCCAAAAAGGCAGATTGGCTCTTGTAGAGGAAAATGCCTGTATGTCCCATTCAAGTGAATAATTAAAATCATCTGTATAGCCAACAGAAGGTGAAATTAGGGCTAATTCTGCTTTTGATAACTGACAAAAAATAAAACTGCTTTTTAAGCCGAATAGAAATAGGAGGAAGATGATTTTTTTGCGCATTTAGCAATCCGTGATATTCTCTGAAGATACAATCTTTCAAATATACTTATTTTTAACATTTTCTTTGTAAGAAAAGTATTTTTAAAGCGTCAAATTTTTTCAAAACACATCATGTAAATTGTTGAATATCAAATTTTTAAGCACCTGTGATTTTCCTGGCTAAGCAGAAACTTGAAATAATGGTTGCCCCTGGAAATAAAAGAAAATATTTTCGTTATCAGCGACATTAATCACAAGCTTGTTTTAGTTATTGATTATAAGTGTTTCTAGATCGATACGAATATGTTGATAAGTATTTGTCTAAACGCGGTTTAATTATATAGAATTAATTGGCCCCGATAAAAATGATATAGATTGATGTACTTCGCTATTCAGGAGAAAAAAATTACAATTTACTTTAAGAAGGGAATTAAAAGAGGTCTTTGCTTAAAGATTGATGAGGAAAAATGAGGAATTAAGCTGATGGAAAATGAAGAAAGCTGCTCAGGGAAAGGGAAAAATTATAACGCGATTTGAAGAGGCTAATGTGTGTTAATACCACTTAATACTGGTTTTAAAATAAAAATAAGCTGGAGACTTTTATTTCATGTTTTGTATAAAATCTGATTTATATTGTCTTAATACATCATCCAGGCGAGGGATACCTAGACGGTAACGCCGGGCCACGGGTTCTTCATTGTTGTAGCTGTACTCCCAACGGAATTCTTCAGTGGTTCTTAGTTCAAGTTTTTTTGAGCGAAGGAGCGTTCCGGGCCAAAAAGAGAAAGCGAATTGGAAGCCTCCGGTAACTCCGGCATCAGTTGCTGATACATGTAATCCAAGATCTACGGTACCAAACTGCCTTATTAGATCTAATCGCCCCCCAAGATCTTCAAATAAAAATTGACCTGCACTTAACTTTAGACTCAGGTTTTCAATAGGTAGTCTGTATTCCACATCTGCAATGGCATGTAAGTTGTTGGCATCTTCAGAATATATGCTGCCTGATGTCATCCAGTAGAAACCAGTTAGTCCGGTTTCCAAACCAAAGCTCCATGCTGAGTTTAAATTATTGTACCTGTACTGTAAATCAAATCCATATCGGTCATAATAGAAAGTACCAAGGCTTAAGCCAAAAAAATGGAAATTCACAGGTTGCAGGAAATAATGGAGCATTGAAGGGGCCAGGCGTAGCCTGGTATCTTGTGCGTCCAGATTATTTTGTACAGGAATGGCTATACCAGATTGTAAACTGAGCCCGGGAGCCAGGTAAATTCTACTATCCAGGATAAGATTGAGTTTTATCTGGAAGGGATCACTATAGTATCCAAACCTTGCAGAAAGTTCAGGATGTACCCTGAAGTGAAATCGGTAATCTTCCTGAAAGTTGTTGTGGTGCCGGTAGAACTGGCGATCATCTTGTGTGAGACCACTATACTCATAGGTACCTGCACGGTATTTTCCCACAGGAGTGTTGTGGTATACCGGGATCCAGGAAATGTTTTTTAAATTTTCTTGTCCTAAAAGCAATCCTGCATAGTGCATAGAATGATAGGGGCTTCTAAATTCACGGTGTTCAAAAAAGATGTTGAGGCTGTCTTTTTTTTTCTGTACCTGAATATTTTCAAAACCTGCTGCATAGAGCTTTTCCTGAATGGTTTGTGCCTGCCCCCCAGAAATGATAAGTAAGTATAGCAGAAAGCTAATCCAGTTTGTTTTCATATGATCTTAGGGCACGGGGTGAAAAATTTAGAGGGAAATTTGCAGCAAGGGTGAAAGCAAATTCTTTTCCTTCGTAGGTATAGCCCTGAAGAATGAACCAGGGTACAGGTGCAATAAAAATTCCTGTATTAAAGGTCTGGCTGTCGTATTCAATTAAAGCTCCTCCCCAGGAAATAGGCTTATATGAAATTCCGCCGAAAAATCCTGTTAGATACTTTACCCCTTTAAATTCAGTTTTTTTTAAAACTTCAAGATCTAAAGCTTCACCGCCATTTTTTCTCTTAATAACATAAGGTGAACCGTAGCCTGCAGATATATTGAATTGACCAATGCCTGTAGTCAAATTCTTTGTAGCTACCAGGTAGTCGTGCGCAAGAACAGGAGAAACAGAACCCGGCGGGGTCCAGCCCAGGACAAGGGCAGGCAGGTATTTTTTTTCTTTCAAAAGACGGAAACGGAAATCGAGTTGGCGATCACCAACTCCTATGTCTTCAGACATCAATGGCCTGTGGGCAATAGACAGGTTTACCTCCATAAAAGAAGTAAAGCCAAACCGCACATTATAGAAATGTATAATATTCCTATCCCCATTGGTGAAAATGGAATATTCATTGGGTAAATAAGAAAAGGAAAACCCTAATGGACGGTTTTCAAAAACACCGGCAGAGGGTGTGGCTATGTAACCGGGTTTTCCTAAAAAATTTACCTGCCCCATACAAAGCGAACTATAAAAGCTGCAGAGTAGGGACAGGTAAATTAAATAACAGTTTTTATTCATCTACAGGCTCTTCCTCAGAACTTGTATTGAAGCGGTATCGAAGGCTTATTCCTGCCTCTAACCCCCGTACAGAAACTTTTTCATTCACAGGTTCTTCGGTGGTAACTGCCTGAAAAGACTGGTTATAATACCCTGCGTTGTAACGGGCTTCAAGTACCAGGCCAAGAGCACTGGTAAAGTAGTATTCAATGCCCGCTTTGGCATTCACCCCATAGCTGTTACCGCTAAAGGTATCTTCTTCATTGGTTCCGGCTCCTCCGGTGATCTCACGGCTTACTTTGTTCTGTATGAAATAACGGTTTACCCCGGCACCCAAATATAGATTTAAATCTTCCTGTACAAGGTTGGGGAATCTATAAACCAGGCCTGCAGATACAGGTATGATGGTCTGTTCAATTTTCTCATCCAGCCTCAGTTCCCCGAAGACTCCCTCAGATTCAAAATCGGCAGTCCAATAACCTACTCTTGCATCAAGGGCAAGGTTTTGATATAAGTTAATTTCAGCTCCCAGGTGTGGCATAACATTGCCTTTAGTGAAATCATCATCCTGCTCATAACTTATCAGGAAGAATTTTTCATTTTGCTCAGAGTAAGTGCGGTGCCAGTAAGATGCGCCCACACTTATGTTGTTCAATTTGATCTGTGCCTGTGTTGTAAAGCTAAAAAGCCCTAGACAAAGAATTGCTAATATATTTTTTTTCATTGGTAAGATTCTTTTAGTTGTAATTAATTTCCTGACCCCTGGTTATGGCAATCATTTAAAGCTTCCTGTAGCAAAGCATCGGCCTGAGCTTTAGCAGCTGCAAATTCTGCAGTTACTTCAGCAGTTTTATCTTCTCTGATTTCAAGGGCCTGAGCTTTTTCCTGCTCCATTTTTACATCCAGAAGTTCAAGTACCAGGCTGTTCCATTCACTTAGGGCTGTACGTGCATCTACTGCGTATAAAAGTGCAAGTTCTCTAAGTTGTTCTGCTATTTGAGTCTCGCCATGGCTCTCGGCCTCCTCGGCAGCAGCAAGAATGTCATTGGTAGCGTCTATCATTTCTGTTCTAATGGTTTCCAGCCTTTCTGCCTGGGCATTTTGTCTTTCCGCTAATCTTGCATCTGCCTCATCAACGCGTCTAGCATAGTTACTTTCTATAGTAAAGAAATTGGCATCACGTTGTTCTGTAAGCTCCTGTAAACGGGTATCGTAAGCGTCATAAGCAGCCTCGGCACAAGGTCCGCTAACTGTTTGCATAAAGGTTTCAATGGGAGATCCAGAAAGTGTGTTAAAAACTGACTGTTGTTGGTTACTGTAATCAGCAGCCATGTTATCAAGACCTTCAAGGTCTGTAGTAAATTGAATAGTTGGTAAAAGAGCTTTAACTTCAGCAGGAGCTGATTTTAAGCTTTCTTTTAGCTGATCAAGGTCAGAATTAAGAGCCTTTGCAGGATCTAGAATGTCTGAAATGTCAGCAGGTGTTAGGTTCTGAGCCTGTTGACTAACAGAAGCAGGTAGTTGCTGAGTATATGATTGCAGGGTTTGCAATTTCTCTTCAGATTCGGGACTAATGCCACCTGTTGCCCCTGCATTGAGAACGTCGGTAACCAGCGACTTGGTTTCGGCCGACTCCTGAACAGCACCTACTTCAGGTTCCACGATTTCAGGGTCTTCATCCTCTACCGGACTCAGATCGGGGATTTCATCAAAATCATCATTTACAAATTCATAAGGATCAATAAATTCCAGGTCCTGTGTATCACAGTTCCAAAGCAAGGCTGAGATCATCAGCATCCCGGAAAAGAGAACGAGCCTTCGGGAAAATCGGGTAATCGTAGTTTTCATAAATTGGTTTTAGGATTAGCATTTAAATTCAAAAAATTGTAATGATATTTATGTAAAGAAAATCCAAAAGTAAAATAAAATTATTTGTAAGAAAAATCTTACGAAATTATAATTGAAATAATAATGTAGGGTTTACATTTAAAACTTTAAAATTTTGGTACTTCTAAGAGCTTAGCTATTAGCTCTAACTTGTAATTACCAGAAAGCAGCTTTATTTCGGAGCCTCGCCCAAAAACCTTGTTGCTCCTCCCCATAAGCATAGTAATAACCGTATTTATTTCCGTAGCCAAAATGTGCAGCTTCCACATCGTTAAGTACATAACCTATATCGGTAAGTTTACCCTGTTGTTTGGCCTCCACGGCAAAATTGAGCAACTTTTTCTCTGTGTACCCGGCCCTTATAATGTACAAAGTGAGGTCGGCATATTTGTTAATAAGGAAGGTATCGGTAACGAGCATGGCAGGAGCTGTATCTACAATAATATAATCGTACATATCTTCAAGCTTCGCGAACAAAGTGGCTGTTTTTTCCTGTCTCCAAAGTTCAGAGGGGTTTGGCGGTATACTTCCTGAAACCAGTAAGTCTAAATTGTTATGTAGGCTGGAAGAGTGTATAAGCTCTTTTAGATCAAGATTATTGTTTACCAGGTAATCACTTACTCCCCTATATTCTTTTGCGCCTGCCTCAAAGCGCTGAAGCTGGGGATTGCGCAGATCGGCTCCCACTATAAGTACTTTTTTCTCTGCCTGGGCAAGGGTTACTGCCAGGTTAAAAGCTATAAAGGTTTTTCCTTCCCCTTTTACGGTAGAAGTAATAAAGATAGTATTACCTCCATGTTTGGCTTCGGTATTTACCAGGAGGTACTGTAAATTTGTGTGAAGGATCCTGAAAGATTCAGCGAGTACCGAACGATCCTGAGTTTCAATGATCTCTTTTTGACCCCTTGAAAGCCTCGGGATTTCCCCTACTATAGGAATTTCTTTTGCGACCGATTCGATATCAGTACGATTCTGTACTTTATTGTTTATTAAATGTTTAATATAGATCACCAGGAAAGGGATCAACAGCCCCAGAATAAGTGCAGCCAGCAATATTATCTTTGATTTAGGGGAAACAGGCTCTTTTGAGCTGTATGCGGCATCTACAATTTTTGCTTTAGGCGCAGTAGCTGCCAAAGAAAGACTGGTTTCTTCCCTTTTTTGAAGCAGGAATAAATAGAGGGCTTCTTTAATATTCTGCTGTCGCACGATACCCCGGAATTGTTTTTCTTTGGAAGGCACTCCTGCAATTTGAGCATTTATGCTTGCCTCCCTGGCCGAAAGATCTTTTTGGGAGATACGAAGAGAGTTTCTAAGGTTAAGCAAAGACTGCATAACGCTCGACTTCATATCGGCAATCTGGGTGTTGAGGTTTACCACCACCGGGTTCTTTTCCGTAGAGCCAGAAAGAACACGATTGCGCTCCAGTACCATCTGGTTGTATGCCTGAATAGCTGAGACCAGGCTGCTCTCACTAAAACCAAGGTTGGCCGGTAAGAGCCCGTCTCTGCCTTCTTTCTGTAAATAATCGATCATAGAGTTGGCAAGCTCGAGCTGAGTTTCTACTTCCAGCTGTTCTTTTCTAAATTCACTCGCATTTTCTATGAATAGTTGCGATTCGGCTTCAATATTGGTAAGGCGGTTTTCGGTTTTGAATTCCTGCTTTCCGGTTTCTACCGAATCAAGTTCTGAAGAAATAATAGCAAGGCGATCCTCAATAAATTCAGCCGTATTAAGAGAGACCTGGTTCTTGTCTTCAATAGCCTCCTGGTTATACTGATAGATAAGGCGGTTTAAAATATCCCGGGCTTTAGGGCGAACGGGGTCCTGTAAACTGAGCTCTATAAGCGTACTGTTCTTATCGGTTAGGTTTACCTGCAGGTGGTTACGATAAGATTCAACCGCTCCTTCCAGGCTTCCGAAGCTAAGCAAAATGGTATTGTTCATCTTTTCGCGCCCGGCCTCGAAATTTGGAGTGAGAATAATACCTCCAAAAGGAAGCTCTACCGAATTACCAAAAGCAGCTTTCTTTTTAAAACCCAGTGCAGGATTAGTTATTTCAAATGATGTGGAATCTATGATATCTACTTCAAAAGGCTCAAGATCCTGTAATTGCTCCTCCCTATACTCAAGTACCTGTACCTTAAAGGGGCGGTTGTCATAAAGCTCGCTGGTGCGCACGCTGCCTTTTTCAAAACTGCGAACGTGTAACTGGAGATTCTTGCTTACGCTATTGAGTAAACGGCGGGATTTTAAAATTCCAATCTCATTCTCAATGGAGTTGGTGCCCAGCCCATTAAACATACCAAGGTCGGCAAAGGCTTCAAGATTTGCACCACTTGATTTTTTGTCTTCATCTTTTATGATAATGGTCGCAACTGTATTGTAGACAGGGGTAGCGTAGCGCAGGTAAAGGAATGCGCCCAGCAGGCAGATAACAACACCTGCTGCAAACCAGGGCCAGTGTCTCAGGTATTTTGTGAATTCTTCGCGCAGGTCAATTTCCTCTTCCTGCGGGGGTCGGTAACTGGGAGTAGGGTTTTGAGACATAGCTTAATTGGTTAACAGGATAGCCAGGGAAATAAGCACCGAGGCGATAGAAATATATACTGAAGCGTTACGGTTATATGCCGCACTTTGTTTTTGGGCATTATTGGGTTCTACATAAACCACATCATTTTGTTGCAGGTAGTAAAATGGGGAATTGAGAAGCCCGGCATCTGTGAGGTCTACATAGTTGTAGGTCTTGCCTTCCAGGGTTTCCCTGATAATAAGTACATTCTCCCTTTTGCCATAAATACTGAGATCACCGGCAAAACCAAGGGCTTTGTTAAGAGAAAGGTACTCATCGGGAACACTAAAGGTTCCCGGTTTATTTACTTCCCCAAGTACAGTGACCTGGAAATTGACTATACGAACATTTACTATCGGATTTTGCACGTACTCTGCAACCCTTTCTTCAATAAGTTCTGACACCTGTTGCCTGTTTAAACCGGCTACCTGTACAGTACCTAATACGGGAAACTCAATATTGCCATCAGAATCTACCAGATAGGTTTGCAGCTGGGGTTGTCCGCTAACCCGGGTTGCATCTCCCGTGCTGGGCATTCCTACAACCGGCAGGTTAAAAGGCTGTACTGCTTCCAGGCTTTCAGCTGCCACGCTTATGGTGAGTAGGTCATTAGGTTTAATTTGCAGGCCTTTTTTAGCTGCGGCTGCTTCTTTTTCTACTGCTTCCATGTTCTGGTAATAGGTGATTCTTTTTCCTGAAACACAGGAGCTGGCCAGGAGCAAGGCCAGTAATCCAAGTAGGGGTAAACGCAATTTCATAGTTAGATTTAGAGGTCGCGAAGTTAATTTAAAAGTTAAAATTTTTTTAAGGATAATTTGTTAAGTTTTTGAACATTGGCGGTTAGGTTGCGGGTTTAGGGTTACAGGTTCAAATTTCGTTCCTCATATTTCATAAATCTAACTTCATACCTCATGGGCCCTCAAACTATCGTGATCCCACTACCGATCCCTTTGCCTGTCTCGCTCCTAATACCTTAAACCAGCCAAATAAAAGAAAGGTTACAGAATAAAGCAGCACCACCAGGAACAGCAGCCATACCTGGCTTAACAGGTTAGAAAGGGATATATACAAACTCACTACAACCAGATTGAGCAGGCCAAGGCTAAAACTGGCTTTTTTATGGCTGAGGCCAAGATCAAGCAGCACGTGATGGGCGTGGTTCCTGTCTGGTGAAAAAGGGCTTTGGCCCTTGATTTTTCTGATAATAATGACCCTTAAAGTGTCAAAAGCAGGAACAAATAATATACAGGCCAGGAACAACAACCTATGAGCGGGATCATAACCCTGAGACAGGGCAGGAGAGTAAGGCTCCATAGCTAAAAACTTAAGGCTTAGAAAAGACAGCAGGAGCCCTACCAAAAGACTTCCGGAATCTCCCATAAAAATTTTTCTTCGCCCTCTTGAGAAGTTGAATCTTAGAAAGGCGGTGAGTACACCGGCAAGGCTTATACTGGCCAGGGCAAAAAATGGCTGCCCGGTGGCATAGAAGATAAAAACAAAAACCAGGGAGATCACTATACCCACAATGGCTGCGAGCCCGTCAATCCCATCTATAAGGTTGTAAGCATTAATAAGGGCAAGTACAATAAAGCCGGTAATGAAGTAACCCAAAACTACCGGGATCTCATATATTCCCAGGAAACCATGCAGGCTGGTAAGCTGAAATTCAGGAGAAAAGACCAGGAAACAGGCTGCGGTGATCTGTCCCAGGAATTTCACTTTTGCAGTAGAAATGACCAGGTCATCTTTAAGGCCCACCATGAAGAGTATGGTCATGGCAGCAATAAGATGGTTCCCCACATAGGTAAGCCTCAGGCTTTGCAGGATAGTGAGTACCATAATGATGGCAATATAAAAAGCCACTCCGCCAAAAGTAGGTACTGCCTTAGAGTGGGAACTCCGCTCATTTACACTGGCCATAAGGTTTTTCTCCTGACTTACCCACAGTACTTTTGGGATAAGATAGAAGGTAAGGCCAAAGGTTAACAGGAAAACGAGTGCAATAAACTGCTCGTAATGGGTACGAAAAAATTCCAGGATCACCTCCTGATCAAGGATGTTCATAATTGGAAGGTTTTAGTTGGTGAATTCCAATCGGTAGGGGAGAATGGGGGATGAAAATTATATAATGTATATTGAATATTGTATAATGGGTTTTAAAAAAGCTATTAGCTTCTACCCTTTATCTTTAGTTGTAAGCATGGCAATTTAAATACTCTGGATGACAGAAGCTGTCGTGAAGCTGAATTGTTGAACTTCGCATTTCTAACTTCGTACTTCTAATTTCGGCTGGTATATTTCCAGTAGCCGCTCTACAATTCTTTCTGCTGTCTTGCCATCCCAAAGCGGGATCTCGCCTCCTTTTTTCCATTCTCCGGCCATTAATTTGTCCAGGTAAGGTTTCAATTTTTTTGGATCAGTGCCCACAAGTTCATTGGTTCCCATAGTGATGGTTTCAGGACGTTCAGTGTTGTCGCGGAGCGTCAAACAAGGAACTCCCATAACAGTGGTTTCTTCTGTAATCCCGCCCGAATCTGTAATTACCGCTTTTGCATTCTTCACGATATAATTGAATTCCAGGTAGGATAGAGGCTCCACGTAATGCAGCCTGTTGTGTTCAATACCTAAATTCTGAAGGATCTTTGCTGTTCGTGGATGGACAGGGAAGATCACGGGAAGATCTCCGGTACCGTCAATAATGGCCTGCATCATATCCTTGAGCTTCTCTTCTTCATCAACATTTGCAGGACGGTGCAAGGTAAGCACGAAATAATTCTTTTCTTCTAAGTTTTCTCCGTTGATCTTGATCTGTGGATCAATGAAGTTTTCAATGTTAGAAAGTAGGGTGTCAATCATTGTATTTCCCACGAAATGAATACGTTCTTCTTCAACTCCTGCTTTTCTCAGGTTCTCATTCGCTATTTCTGAAGTAGTAAAGAAATGATCAGTAATGGAATCGGTGACCATTCTGTTGATCTCTTCTGGCATACTTAGGTCTCCTGAACGTATTCCTGCTTCCACGTGAACTACCTGTGTATTTGATTTCTTAGCAACTATACTACAGGCCATGGTGGAAGTGACGTCCCCTACCACTAAAACAACACCTGCAGGGTTTTCCTGCAGCTCTTTTTCGAAGCGCATCATAATATTAGCAGTCTGCTCCGCCTGGCTGCCGCCCCCTGCTTCCAGATTAGCGTGGGGTTCAGGAATTCCCAGCTGTTCAAAGAAGGAGCCCGACATTTTCTTGTCGTAATGCTGCCCTGTATGTATCAGGCGAAAATCAATTACTTCTCCGACAGATTTAGCCTTTTCAATTGCTTTAATGATTGGAGCGATCTTCATGAAATTAGGACGTGCTCCTGCGATGATGGTAATTTTTAGCATAGTAAATCTTTAATTTCACGCGGCGTGCGCAGCGTATTCGCAGCGGCCGCTGCGTGGAAACCTTATTTGTTATAAACTTGTTTTAAACACTCCAGCATGCGTGCTGCAATTTTACTCCGGTCAAAATCTTTTACTAGATTTTTGGATCCTTCCAGGTTTTCCTGGTATTTCTTTTTGTTCGTAATAGATTTTATCGCTTCGTAAAAAGAATTCTGATCCTCAGGTCTGAAGCAAACTCCGGCATTATAAGTCTCTATTATTCCTTTTGTCTCTCCTTCAAGTCCCAGTAAAATAGGCTTCTCCATTGCAGCGGCCTCAAAGATCTTTGAAGGTATAACCGTTAAAAAGGTGTCGCTCTTTCGAAGGTTTACCAGAGCCACATCCATTATACTCAAGTAATCAACCACCTCTTTTTTACCAACCGAATCTACAAACACAGCGTTCTGAAGTTTCAGGTCCTCTGCCTGCTTCAGAAGATTTTTCTTTTCGGCTCCATCTCCTATGAAGAGAAATGCCAATTCCGGGTGAGTAGATTCCAGAGGTTTAATAGAATCAAGAATAAAGCTAAGCCCGTGAGCCATTCCGTGGGTGCCGATATAGGCAAATACGGTTTTGTTCTGAAGTTTCAGTTTTTGTTCCAGCTCTACCTTCTTTCCCTGTGGCTTGAACAGCTCGAGGTTAGCCCCGTTCTTAAAGACCGAAATCTTTCCTTCGTCAATCCCTCTTTCCGAAATTTTCCTTTTAAAAGTATCTGTGACCACAATGATATGATCTGCAGACAAATACAGTCTCTTCTCCAGCCATTCAAAAAATCTGATAGCCCTGTTGCGCTTCATTGCTCCCACCGCAATTATGGATTCCGGCCACAGGTCACGGACTTCAAAAACCCATTTTTTTCTTTTAAAGAATGAGAGTATTCTTCCGGAGACAGCCGTGAAAAATTGGGGAGAGGTCGCTACAATAAGATCTGTCTTTACAAACAAACCGGCGAAGAAAGCCATGACGGCAAAGCTGATATAGTCCAGTATTCGTTTCACGAAACCTTCATTGGCGGTGATGTAACTCCAAACCCGGATGACCTTAATTCCGTCGATAACTTCCTTCTGGTACAATTTGTTCTTATAGCCGGGATAAACTTCTCCTTTGGGAAAGTTGGGGACACAGGTGATCACGGTGACATCCACTCCGCTTTTCACCCATTCCTTACAATGTTCGTAGGTTCTGTTTGCGGGAGCGTTAACTTCCGGGGGGAAGTTATCAGTAAGGAATAATAATTTCATCGGATTTTTTTGGTTCTCGCAGCGGTCGCAAAGGTTCCGCAAAGGCCGCGGCGTTTTTTTAGATAATCTTTTCACGCGGTCCCGATAGCTATCGGGACAAAGATTGCGCTGCGGTCGCTGCGTTTACCGTCGCGCTCGTGGCGTGAAAAAATATTGTTGCTTTATTATTAAATTGATATACAAGCTTTGTTGCCGTTTGCAGCTTATTTAAACCTGCTGCAAACTGATACTCTTCTAAACGAATTTCTGTTGCACCCGAAATTTTAAGGTGTATATTTTCATTGATGATAATCCTGTTATCAATGATTTCAAGTTGCACATCTGGATGAAAATGCAAATGCCCTTCAGCCTTAGTATTTTTCGCCTTCCCTTGAAGATCATCTTTAATTTCGAGTTCTCCCGAAGCGAAATTAAAAGATCTTTTATGGGTGATCCCGCACTTTCGATAGCCGTTATGAGAGGCTTCAATCAGTTCTTTAGATTCCTTATGGATTGAAACGTGTGCCCTTTCCGCAACTCTAAAGCCTCCCCAAACATTAGAAGAATTTAGGTGGTTTATGGTAATTGTATTATGGGAACACGTAGAACGTTCCAATTGCCTTTGCTCGTTTTTCTCATAGGTAGAAATTCCGGTATCAACAATAATTGGATTGCCTTTGTAATGTAAAACAAACTGAAGACTGTCTGCGTGAGAATGCCCCGGCTGATAAGAAGGTGCTATTTGTCCCACATCAATAATAGCCTCAAATTTTTCATCTGTAAATTTTCGATAACCTGAATCAGATAGTTCTATTTTTCTCTTCTTCAATCCCAGTTTCTCTGCGTAGGCAAATAATTGTTCAGTAGTAGGTGCAATTCCGTCTGCAGCATCATTGAGCCTTGGAATCTCTCCGTTGCGGAAAATTATTTCCCCCAGCCAGCCTAACATCAATTCCGCCTTTTCTTCTAGAAGCAGTAGCAATTCCTTCTCCTTCCAAAAATTGTTTTGTACCAGGTTGTAACAATCCAGCACCCGGTGCAGGATGATCTGGTGATACATAGGGCTTAATTCGTAATGAGCTCCGTCGGAAAGAATCTGTTCCCTTAGTTCTGACTTTAGGATCTTTTTGGCCTTCTTATAAAGCTTTTCATCCTGGAAGTAATAGGCGCCGAATAGCAACGACAAGCCATTTTCCAGTAAATGATTTGCTAATAAATGATACTCAAGATTATCAGCCAGCCTTAAATAATCTCTAAATAAGAAAGAGGAAATTTCCTCATCCTGAATTTGATATTCAGCAAGAAATTTGATCCAGTTGATGCCGCGTAAAGCAATAGGGTAGGGCTCCAACCCGTCTTTTAAAGAGTCTCCGACAGTAATGTAATTTCTAATAAGTCTCAGACCTTCTTCCTTGGTCATTTCCTCCTGGTGAAGAAATTCGAAATAGTTGAGATTATATGTCCACAGCTTTCCGTATTCGCTGAAGTTCCAGGCTATCTCTGATAATTCCTGATCAAGGTTAAGAAAAGTGAAGGAGTTATTCCCAAGATACGAGTTCTGGTATAAAATTCCCTTTTTCAGATTCAGTTGAACCACCCGGGAAGGAGTATCAATATAAGCTTTATTGGTTAACCTGTTCTTTAACCTGTAATACACCTGATGGTAAAGCTGGGTAGGCTTTACGTGCTTGAGTGTGTTGTAATATAAATTAAGATTTTTAAAGAACATTGTGTATTTCACGCGGCGGCCGCAACGGTTTCGCAACGGTCGCACCTATTCTTTTTTCACGCAACGGTCGCAGCGTTTAAATTTTTTCTCGCAGCCTCGCTGCGTGAAATTTTCATTTTATTTACCAAACTTCAGATTTGTCCCGGCAATAACAGATCTTTTTCTTCTGTTTATCCAAGAAGACTTCCTGAAGGTTTTTCGATTTCACATCCTTCAGCAGAGACTTTATAACTTCATTTTCTTCCTGTGCTGATAATGCCTCCTGACCTTTTGGGCCTGTTTTAGGATATAAATGACCCATATAGAAATTCCCGTTTTTAATGATCACGAAGGCATATAACCTATAGGAAGAACTTTTTCCTTTGTCGGCGGCAACACGTAGTTTAGTAATTGGATTTCTGCCACTGGGGTTTAACCGATAGGATTCACTTATAGCATACAATTCCTCATCAGAAAGTTCAAAAATGCTTTTGATCAAGGCCGCTTCACAATCTCTGTAAGATTTCTTCTTGAGAAGTTTTTGAATAGAATTGATAAAAGATTGCTGAAAGAAAAACCGCATTTAAAGCTCATCGGCCATTTTACAAAGGTCGAGAAATTCATCATTTTTTCGAAGATCAAAAATGATATGTTCCACCTCAAGCACGCTTTCTTGATGTAAATTAATTGCCTCCTTAAGCGCCTCGAGCTCTTTCTTAAAAATGCCATTTTTGCTATCGCGTTCTTCCTGTTTTTCTACAAAGGCTGTGAGCTGTATATTAGCTTCCTTACCCATCGCAATAATCCCTTTGATAATGATCTCATCCTTTTTTTGGAGGTTGTCCAACCAGGTGATTTGGATGATTGACTTATCAAGGGATTTCAAAGCTTTGGTTAAATCACGCAATTCTTTTTTGGTCCGGTTGATCTCATCAAGAAAATTATCTATCTGCTCCTTTTCACTAAGATGTGAATAGGAGGAGATCATTTCTTTACCTATATGTTCCAAGGTTGAGTTCATACCTGTGCTATCAAAAATAGAGAAATTTTGATTCTAAATTGCTAATATTATGCCAATTGCTATTTCTTGTTCTTTCTCGAAGCGATCGCAAAGATCTCCCAACGAACGCATCGTTTTTTTTTCCCGCAGCGCCCGCAGCGTGAAATTTTTTAGAGATTATTCACTACTCTATGAATCCCGTCTTTCAATCTCTTTGTATTAAAATTGATCAACAATCCTAACTTTAGATCCTTCATTCGAAGGTAAGTCAGCGTCTGAGCGAAATGAACGGGAGCGAGACTTTCTACCGACTTAACTTCTACCAAAACTTTATTTTCCACCAGCACATCTATTCTAAATCCGGCTTCGAAACTTATGCTTTTATAGTTCATCGGGACAGGTACCTGCACCTTCGCATCATATCCCGCCTGCATCAATTCGTATTGCAAACATTTTTCATAAACAGATTCCAATAACCCCGGCCCAAGTTCTGTATGGATCTTGAATGCCTGGTTGAGAATTGTTGCGGCAATTTCATTCTCTATTTTTGGTTCCATAGATTAAAAATAGAAAATTTGATGTGAATCCCGTAAAGTTGCACGCAGCGGACGCTAAGGAAAACGCAATGGACGCAAAGAAATATTAATTGCGTTGCGGCCTCTGCGAAACCTTTGCGCTCTTGGCGTGAACCCTTTTTAGTTCATTACCACTTCTTCCGCTTCTAATTTCTTAGGAGCATTCATCTCATTTAAACCAATCCATTTCCCTTGCTTCAAACTCTCAATAGCTGCAAAAGAAGCCAAAGTTGTATTATAGGTTTCCTCAAAAGGAACAATAGCCTTACCGCCTTTTTTCAAAGAATTCACCAGCAATTCAAATTGCTTCTTATGTCCTTTATCCTGTTTCGTTTTCATACCGGAAAAACCTTTTACTCCATATGCCTTCAGACTTCTCCAGTTATCCAGAACCAATGTCCGTTCCTGGCTGTATGCTTCGATACGTTCTTTAGAATAGGACTTGCTGCCGTTGGCAAAATAGTTGATTACTGCATTTGTTCCATTTTCGTATTTCAGGAGAATAGAAGCATTATCAGTATTCTCTTCAGGATCTGTTCCCAAAGCATTCATACAAACCGACACTACTTTACTTCCTGCCAGGTAAGTACACAAATCTATGTAATGGCAGGCTTCTCCAATGATCCTTCCACCCCCAACTTCCAGGTCGTGGATCCAGACATCTCCCGGAATAAAACCGGCATTCATTGTGGCAACGATATTTTTAGGTCCTTCTCCCAATAAACTTTTCATCTTGACAGCCAGCGGAGAAAAACGGCGGTTAAAACCAACCACAACCATTTTGTTCTTTTCTTCTGCAAGAGTTGAAATCTCTTCCAGTTCTTCTATAGAAAGACAAAGAGGTTTTTCTACAAAAACATGTTTCCCTGCTTCCAAAGCTTCTTTGGCCATAGAAGCGTGTAAATTATGCCGGGTGGTGATCATTACCATATCAACCTGCTCATCGCTCAGCATTTCTTTATAATCTGAAGAGGCGTAAGCAACATCCCCTTTTTTAGCCAGGGTCTTAGCAGAAAGACCACCGGCACTGGCGATATATTTTAAATTGGCATCAGCTGCATTCATTCCCGGAATAATAGTGGAGGAGGTAAAATTTCCTGCTCCTATAATTCCGAAAATTCCTTCTGAAGCTTTGAATGTTCTTTCTGAAACTTGTACTTTTGAATTTTGAACAGAATCCTCCGGAAATTCAAGAATAGAAGCAATGGATCCCTGCTTCCTCATATCTCCATAGATCTCTTCAAAATTCTCCAGCTTTACTCTTTCTGTTATAAGAGGCTGTACATCCAGCTGCTTTAAAGAAAGCGCCTGAAGGATAGCTTCAAAGTTTCTTTTTTCCGTCCAGCGTACATAACCAATAGGATAATCCATGCCTTTTTGCTCATAGTCATCATCATAACGCCCGGGTCCATAAGAACAGGAAACCTGGAAACTCAATTCTTTTTCAAAGAAATCTGAGCGCTGAATATCCAGGCCAATGACTCCAACAAGAACAATTCGCCCTTTTTTACGGCTCATTTCGGCTGCCTGGTGAATGATCTCGTTGCTTTTTGAAGAAGCGGTAATAATAACTCCATCTGCACCGACACCGTTTGTTTGCTCCTGTACGAATTTCACGGGATCTGTACCGGCTCCAGGATTGATAGCGGTAACGCCTTTTGCCTTGGCAAGATCCACTTTTTGTTGGTCGAAGTCCAGTCCTATCACTTTACAGCCATTAGCCTGCAGCAATTGGCAGGTAACCAACCCAATTAATCCAAGGCCTGTAACAACAATAGTTTCCCCAAAAGTGGGATTTATAAGGCGTATTCCCTGAAGACCTATAGCGCCAATTACAGTAAAAGCGGCTTCTTCATCACTGACATTCTCCGGTACCTTCGCAACAAGATTTTTAGGAACTGAAACAAACTCTGCATGGTTCCCATTAGAAGCCACGCGGTCTCCTACCTGGAATTCTGAAACCCCTTTTCCAACAGCTACCACAGTCCCTACATTACAATAGCCAAGTGGTAGTGGCTGATTTAATTTGTTGAAAACCGCCTCAAGGGTTGGCATCACCCCGTCTGTTTTCATTTTATCTAGCACCTGTTTAACCTTATCGGGCTGCTGTCTTGCTTTGGCAATAAAATTGGCTTTTCCAAATTCTACTAGCATACGTTCCGTTCCTAAAGAAACCAGGGTGCGACTGGTTTTTATTAAAACCTGACCGCTTTTTACCTGTGGTGCAGGTACCTCTTCTAATATGGTATTACCTTGCTTAAGGTCTTGTATGATTTGTTTCATTTAAACTTTTTCAAGTAATTGATCCTTTATTAATTTTGGCTGTATTTGCCTTTGTCTCTCCCCTTTTTTAACCATATCAGTAATCTCCAACATTAAAATGGTTGAAATAACTACTTCATTAAAATTCCTTTTCTCCTTATCAAAAGGTTGGTTAATGGCTTTTAAATGTCCCACATCTTTGGGTTTATAGGAATAATTCTTGTACTTACTCCCCTTCCACACCTGCATTTTTCTGAAATCATCAATTTTCGCAATTAATTTTCCAGATTGGAAGTTGATAGTCTCATTTATTCCTTCAAATGGTTCCTCTCTGGCCGATAAAATTATTGTAATAAGATCTTTAAATTCTGTAGTCATTGTTACTGCAACATTATCATCTCGTTCGCTTTCACTGGTGTAAGAAATAGAAATATCAAAAGACTCTGGAACAAAATTTCTTGCTGCCAAAAGATGTACAGCTAAATCTATCCAATGACCCATATTCCCACAAACCCTCGTCCCTTCTTCTGGGTTTCTGTACCAATGGTCCTGCTCAATTTTATGGCCGATAACAAAACAATTTAAAGTTAAAGGGATCTTTTCATCTTGATATTCCTTCAATTGTGATATTGCCTTAGAAAAAGGCCGGTTATAACCAACATAAACTTCCTTTTTAGTTGCTTCCTTTGAATCTAATAAATTTGCGAACTGCGGATAATTCACAGCTATTGGTTTTTCAATGTAGACTCGTTTACCGTAATTTAAAGCCTTAATGGCATAAGAGGAGTGGCTATGGTGATTTGAAGCTATATAAACTATGTCACATGCTGGATTAGCTAATAAATTATTTACACTATCTTGGGATTGATACTGCCAGAAATTTGCTGTAGAATTTTGATTCTCTTTGTCGGTATCAAAACATTCCAAAAATTTATTTCCTTGTTTTTTTAGTAAAAAATAAGAAATGGTAGAAAAGCCAAATTGCCCACATCCAATTAAAGAAATACTTTTCTTTCGCTTGTCAAAAAAAAGCTTTGGAAAAAAGTAATGAAGGAAAACATTTCGTGTTCTGCCAGCAACTTTAATTATAGCTCTTCCAAAACCATAAATCAAAAAAAACCGCGTTACCTTGGAAAGATTATTCATTTAGATTTCTAGCTTCTACTGGGTTGGTCGTTGCGACTTTGTTAATGAATGCCCACGTTTCATCAGCACATTTCTCCCAGGAATAATTATTTACTTCATTGAATGATTTATATGCTTTTTCATCTCTCAGTGAGGGAGATAATAAATACTGCTCGATTGTCTTTGCTATGTCCAATGGATTTTCAGGATCAAAATATAAACCACCATCTTTTAATATTTCTGGCATAGGTCCCTTGTTAGAACAAGCTATAGGTAATCCGGAAGCCATGGCTTCCAATAGAATGTTAGGCATATTCTCACAAGAAGATGCAAAGACATTTAAATTTGCCTCAGAATAAATTTTATGTAATTCCTCATAAGAAACAGCTCCCATGTACTTAACGAACTGCCGAGAAGGGTCACTGTCTTCAATACTTTTTTCCAATTTCTTGAGAGCTGGAGGATATGACGGACCAACAAGGATCAGTTCCAGCGGAAATCCTTTTGCTCGAAGAATCTCCACCGCCCTTACAAGACCCCATTGATGTTTATAAACGTCAACAATTGATACGTATAATATCTTGAAAGGATTTACCTCAGAATATCTTGAAATTTTTTTATTTGGACGAATTATTCCCTTAAATCTCGCATTTATGCCATGGGGAATTACTGCAGAAAAGAATTTAGGTTTCCCTACTATCTCTGAAACATTTTTTTTTGCAAATTCATTAAGATAAATCAATCCTTCTGCTTTTTTAAAGGATCTTTTCTGAATAATTCTCAGGAAGCGAAATTTTAGGGTATGAAGTGAAAAGCCATACCTTTTCAACTCTATTGTTTGAAATGGCAACATATTTCTACACATCGTAATGGTGGGAGAAAAGTTTGACCAGACGGTTCCTCCGGGTACAAATAAGGCATCACATCCTCTAGCTCTTAACTCTTTTTCCAGTCCGAATGACTGCCAATAAATTCGGTAAGGCAAAGCTTTTTCTAAGACAGGTAAATTGACCTTTAAAAGCCATTCTTTATCTTTTATTTTTCCTAATGTAGACTTGCTGCCCCATACAATTACCTGTTCAACTTGGTAATTGCTTGGTCTCGATGATTCCAAGAATTCAACTAAATGAGTTACTCCTCCCCCTCTGCTCAAGTTAGAAGCGTCAATGCCTAATCTCAAACTAGTTATTTTAATAATGTTCCTAATTTATAATCATATTCCGGTGGATTAAAAGGCCCACACCCTCCTTCTGGATGAAAGGTTATTTCACCAAAATAGATATTTCCATTATGGCTGTACAAATCTACTCTTACGAAGTCCATTTCATTCTTAAGATTTCTGGCAATTTCACTTGCAATAGAAATCATCTTCTGGAAACGGGCTGGTTTTTCTATTTTTTTAGTCGAATTCGGGTAGAGAAGAGAAAATGGCTGTAGGTTCCATTCTAAATCATAGAAATTTCTCCTATGATCGGTGTGACGATCTATATCCACCTGCACAAATTGTGGTTGTCCGTTGAAGCAAAAGAATTTGTAGTCTAAAAGAGGTTTCTCTAAATTATTTTCTAAAAATTTTTCTACAATTATCTTTCTCGAAATTTTTTGGTATTGCCATTCTCTGCCATAGATGGAATAATCCATTTTTAACCATCTCGAAAATTTGTCTTCAACTAATTTTTTATTTAAGAAATTTTTATCTTCTACAATTATATTCCACCCCGATCCTTGATTTGCTTTTATAACAAAGCTATTAGGCAAGGAATTGTAATCAATATCACTGACTTTTTCATAAATGGCCAAAGTCGGAATAATATATTCAGGACCAATTAAATTGCTAACAATATTCTTAGCTTCGTATTTGTCAGCGAGTAAGTGGCCTCGTTCAAATCGATTATTCAACTTTCTAAAAATTATCTTTTCATTAAAAGTCTTAGGCCTTCTAGAGTTAATTTTTTTAGGAATAACACCATTTTTGAGATGGAGGTAATAATGTGCTAGCTTATGAAAGGTTTCATCTGTAATTTTATTTTTACTGAAATGATAAATCCTTCCTTTTAGGGAATCTTTGTCAATCATATTATGTCTTTTATTTTTTTTGCTGGAACTCCAGCGAAAATCCCGTTTTCCGTGTCTATGGATTTAGTAACAACAGTTCCAGCTGCTATAATGGAATTGTTTGCAATGGATACTCCCGGTAAGATGATAACATTTGCACCTATCCAAACATTATTTCCTATTGATACTGAGGATGAATTATGGGTGCGTTGTGTGACATTATTTAAAAATGTCTGAGACAGATTTCCAGTTAAAATTTTGGTACCATAAGAAATGATTACATTATTTCCCAAGTCAACTTTTGCCGTATCACAAGCCTGTAGTATAACGCCTCTGTTAAGGGTAACATTATTCCCTATTGATATATTTTGCCCATTATAGATAATCACATTTTGGTCGCAGATAAAATTTTCACCAACGTTCTGTATTTGCAAGATGACAAGGTATTTGGTAATTTTTCGTGTAAGAGAGCGAATTCCGCGAAAACAAAACCTAATAAGAACTTTCATTCTTCAATATTTTTTTTAAGACTTTTCCCCACGTGTGTTCCCACAAAAGATTTTCTTTTACATATTCCGCTCCTTCAGTAGCGAGCTCCTTTTTTTTTTCCTTATTTTTCATCAGGAATATAATCTTGTTTGTCAGGTCATCTACATCCTCTGGAGTAAACAGTAATCCATTTCTACCACTGTTTATAACTTCTCTGTTACAAAGGTAATCTGGCGCAATGGTAGCAGTTCCTGCTGCCATATATTCCATTATTTTAATGGGACAGATAATATCAGTAGATCCTGGTAGAACGCTAATATCAATTGCAGAAAGAATCTGAGGAACCTTTTCTTTTGCAACTCCGTTCAGCATTATTAAACCTTTATCTAGAATATCATATTCGCTAGCCAAATTTTTACAATGATTATAATCTTTCCCATTACCAACAAGTAGAAAGGTTACATCCTTATGTTTTTTTAATATTTTTTTGGCTGCGTGTATTAACAATTCTGAATTATGATAAAAAGCATAACTGCCGAGGTATCCAACAATGATGTTTTTAGCAGGTATTCCTAGTTTAGCTTTTAATTTATTTCCTTCTAATTCATTTCTTCGAAACTCTTCGGGATTAACGGCGTTTAATGCTATTAAAATTTTATCTGGTCTCACACCGTGGTTTATTAATTCCCTCTTCAGTACTTCAGATTCAACTACAATGTATGTCGCTTCTCTAATTTTTCGATTTTCAATAGTTTCAGCATATAATTTGAGCAGGGAAGATTTATAATTGATTAAGTGATCTTTCCATTCCAGAATAAAAGGGATATTTTTTTTCCGAGCCAACCTTAATCCGGACCAGTGTAGCCTTGAGGAGCGTTCCCATATGAGATCTAATTCTTCATTTAAAAAATCCTTTTCGATTTTTCTGTATAACTTTAGATCATGCAAGAGATCTTTTATTTCGGAATACGAATTTTTTAGGTATTGTAAATATTTCTTATTGCGCCAGGTCGAATCATGAATTTCTTGGCTACCATAATTAGCAGGATTCTTAGAGGTTATTAAATCCTTTCCACAAATTACTTCAACCTTAACATCCTCCCTTCTCCACACAGCTATGACTTCAGAAATTTTTCTTCCTAAATTATTTTCCGAAAAACTTCTACCGCCAATTACATATAAAATTTTTGAATTTCTCATGAGATTAGTTCAGAAATCATATTTTTTAAACCTTCTTCATATCCTGCCGGGGAGAATTCTTGAATTACAAAATCTCTACCTCGTTCTCCCATTTCCAATCTTTTATTTTTATCTGACAGTAATTTCTTAACTGCTTCTACAATGGCATCGACATCTTGAGGGGGTATTAATAATCCATTGTAATTATGTATTAACCATTCTGGAATACCTCCAACATTTGTAGCGATACAAGGTAGTTTACAGGCCATTGCTTCCGGACCTACTAATCCAAATTGTTCCTGCCAAATACTAGGCATTAGAAATATATCACCACTTAAATAAAATTCTCTTATCTGTTCATGTGGAACAAAACCCAAAAATTCAACGTGTTTACCTAAATCTAATCGTTCTACTTCGTCTTTAAGAAGTGACAGTAGATTTCCACGTCCTGCTATTTTGAGCAGGACAGTTGGAAAATCCTTTTTTATTTCTGCTAATGCCGGCAATAGGAACTTTACTCCTTTTTGTTCGGCCAAAGCGCCGGCGAAAAGAAGAGTAGGACGCAGTGTCTCGATCCTCCGAGGTTCTTCCATGAAGATTTGATCAATTCCCAACGGAATATATTTGGAGTTGCTTAAGCCTAACCTTTTTGCGGTATTTAAAATATTTAAAGATGGACAATGAAAAGCACTAATTTTGTTTTCAAGTGAAGCCCAATATCTGGATTGTAATTGCCAGTAGAGTCCTGTGTTGATCAAACTAGTACAGCCGCGTACATAACATTTAGGATCAATTTTTAATTCGCAAGGACCAGAAGTTTTTAATCCACCCCAAGAAGTTGCACAGAATAAATTTGGACCGTGTAAAGTCTGAATTACTGGTACACCTTTCAATGCATCTGAGCTGTAAATTGACAAAGGGAATTTAGAAATTAAGTGAATGTGAATTAAATCTGGTTGAATTTCATTAACTAATGATGTAAACTCCTTTTTAATTCTTTTGCCGGTGATAAATTTATTCAATTTCTCAACCTTACTATTCTTAGGAAGATCTATTAAATAATTTCCATTATTAGATTCTGTGGAGTCTCCAAAACCAATAGTAAAAACTTTGTAGCCCCAGCTTTCCAAGAATCTCTTCTCCAAATATATCACGGCATCTCCCCCACCACTAAGTCTTATATGATCATTTACTAATAAAATCGTTTTATTCAACATAAGTCGTAACTCCTTCTTCCGAGATTAATTTTTTCTTTACCTGCACTCTTAAATATAATGCTACAGCCATTAGAAGAACAATAATCCTTAGCGTGTTAAAATTATTTGTAGCAAAGCCTCTCCAAAAGGTATGTCCGGCTAAACCGACAATTAACTCTGCAATGAAATAGCTGAAGACCCCTGCTATAAATACGAATTCAATACTTTTTCTATTGACGGAATATAAATTCAATGCTTTTTTCAGATAGTTAAAAGCTTCCTTTAAAAACAATAAGAAAAAAAATAACCCGAATAATCCAGCTTGTTCAAATGCGAAAACATAAATATTGTGAAAACCGTAGCCGATTCTAAACTTGTCATCTATAGGTGCGACGTAGAAGCCCCCACCGAAAAATGGCATTAAAATTCCATCAGAAGTATATTTTTCCAAACTAAAATCACTGAAAATAGTTAACCTGCCGACTAAGGAATTGGAATCGTGGCTTTCCATAGTTTCTAACCTTTCTACAGTTTGAAAACTTTTATCACTTAAATTATTCGTGGCGAATAGTACTACAATACTAAAAATAGCTACTAACACTAAACCGTAACTGAATTTATAGCGAAGAACAAAATAAATTGTTAAAGTAATTAGCAAAAGACCAAGACCGGTTCTTGAACCAGTAAAGAGTAATGGCCAGGCAATCAAAAAAGAAATTAAATATAAAATATACCTCTTTAGACCAGTAAATATGGAGGCATACCCCAGCAGCAGAATAAATAGAAGAGGTAAGTAAGTAGCAATTTGAAAGTATGTATTTCCAAAGGGTCCCCAAATAATTCCTACCGGCTTGTTTATGAATTTCCCCGGTGCAAATTCAATTTCTCCCACGACTCCATAATAAAATTCATATAGGGAATAACCAAATACAAATAGTCCTGATAGAAGGAATACAATTAGAGCTTGCTTAACTGGAACAAACTGCATCAATATTTTATATACCACGTACAAGATAAATAACTCTTGTAGGTATTTTAAATAATAAAATATTACGTATTGATTGATTTCTACAGGAAAGGAATAAACCACAAGAGAAAATACAGCACAAGCTCCAAACCATAAAATAAGGTTTTTATATTTAGAAAAAAGGGGATTGAAGCTTTTTTCTTTTTTCAGGTATGGTAAAATAAAAAGGGCAGTAAAAGTAGCAATATCAAAAAGTCGTGGATTTAATCGGTCTATACTTGATAATATAGCTATAGGTTTTTCATAGGCAAATGAAGCTAATAGAAATAAAAACCAACCAATAAGAATATTTTTCCTTTTTAAAATCATTGACATTTTAAGTTCAATAAGCTATTTTTCTTCATTTCAAATATATTACCGGAATGACCCTCAGGCCATTTTTAAAATTGCCTATGTTACAACTTATGCTCCAATTTTATAAAATTAACCACCACAAGGCCGAAGCGTAATATTGAAGAAAGTATAGTGGCCCAAATTGCTCCATTCAGCCCATAAAGAGGGATAAGAGCAATATTTAAGCATATATTTAGGATAGCGGCAGCCAAGTGGGTTTTTAAAATAAATGCAGTGTTCTGTTCATAATAAAAAATTGACTCATAAAGAAAAGTGGCTGTCATAAATAGATAAGCCAATGCTGTCCAAAAAATTAGGAAGAAACCTTGAGAATAACTCTCCGATAGAAGTAAGGTTCCAATAACCTCGGTGAGATGAAATAGAACCAATAAAACAATTCCTCCAATAAAAAAATAAACGAGAGAATATTTCGTTATTGCCTTCTTTTTTATCCCTATACTTTTGTTACTGTAAACCAAAGGTGTCAGCATTATTAGAAAAATGGGATGTAGCAACAGGAAAAATTTAGCCCCTAAACCATAGTTGGCATTATATAAGCCAACATCTTTCATCTGCATAAAATTCTCAATTGCAAAACGATCAAAAAAGTTATTGATCCAGGACCAAAAGGCCAAAATCATCAATGGACCGGCAAATCGCAGTTGTCTCTTAAAAAATTTGACATAAGAAACTTTTTTACTTTTTACAATAAGACTAAATTTTCTCCAATAAAAAAGAGTTCCAGATATTCCTATGATTAGCTGCATAATCCATAAATTGATGTAATCAGGATTATTAGCAGGCAGTAAATAAAATATAATTATCAAAAATAATAAGCCTGCAAAAGATTTTAATACCGTTAAGGAGGAGAGTTCCTTTATTTTATCTAAAACATTAAATTGATCAATCAATAAATTACTAATGAGATTGAATGGAATAAAAATTAATATAATTATGTATAAAAATATCTTATTCTCTATTTTTCCTTGATTAACTTCAAAGAAGGTAATTAGCAATAAATAAAGTGGTAAAAGCAGTACACCTAAACATGTTAAATAAGGAACTATTCCTATTTTTTTATACAGTGTAGTGTAAGTAGCTTTTAGAAAACGTAAAGTTGGTGCAATTAATAATCCAAAGAAGAAAGTAAATGCCGCAAATTGTAAACTATAAATTCCAAATTGTTCGGGAAGAATAAATTCTGCAATAAGTTTACCACTTAACAACCCAATAATTGCATTCCCAACTTGAGATAAGATTACATAATTTCTCCTCCTATTTTTGAGTATTTTAAGAACGTTCCTTTTTTCTAAGCCATTTCTTATCCATAGGATGGGAATATAATTTTTCAAAAAAGCAGTAGTTATTTACTATTTTTTTTATCTAATATATTTCTTATTTTTTGAAAATCTAGACCTATGGATTCTAACTCATCTAAAGAAATATTCCCATTTATTATTAGTAATTCCATTTCTGCGCGTAAAGCTTTTTCCTGCCAAAATTTAATTACTTGTTTTAACGTTTCGGGATTATTTTCATTTTCCCAATTTCCATTCAAGTATT
Organism: Salinimicrobium tongyeongense; assembly: GCF_026109735.1. NCBI lineage: Bacteria > Pseudomonadati > Bacteroidota > Flavobacteriia > Flavobacteriales > Flavobacteriaceae > Salinimicrobium > Salinimicrobium tongyeongense. The sequence goes on from NZ_CP069620.1 coordinate 2,683,617, forward strand.
TTTCTGTAGTCATTATTATTAATATTTTTTTTTACAAATTACTTAATACGGTATTTTCAATTCTTTCAATCCTGTCAAGCCATTCAGGTGAACTTCTATAATTCGTTTCCTCAATTTTTGATATTCTTTCTGTCAAAATTACTTCTCCGAATTTTTCCAATTCTTGCAACGTATTAAAGCCTTGTTTTCTCTCCCTGGAACGTTTAGCAACAACTGCAAGATGGATTTCAATCTCAAGTTCTATACAAATATCTATGAGAATTGTTATTTTCACCTCCTGTTCTGTGGGTGCGCCTGCTGAAATAAGAACGTTTTGTTCATTAACCTTAATAATAAAAGTATTATCATGAATATCTTCTACATCAGCATCTTTAAGAAGAGAATTCTTGTAATTGTTGGAATCAGGCTTTAATCCCCAGACCTTACTGGGATTTAATCTCTTACAAATTTCTTTAATAGTAGTGGATTTTCCTTCGTTGCTCTTTCCAATTATTACAATTGATTTCATTTTTCTAATTATGAATTATATTTTTTGAATTAAAGTTTTCCATTTACAGTATTAAGAACCCCCTTTACATCATAAACCACCGTCTTTTCATCTTTAAGAGTATTTAATTCCATCTCTAAAAACTCTCTATGCGCCACAGTCAAAACAATAGCATCAAATTTTTGTTTCGGTAGTTCGTTTGTTGTTTGTAGACAGTACTCGTGTTTCACCTCGGCAGGGTTAGCCAGGGGGTCGTAGATAGTAATGTTGGTGCCATAAGATTGCAGTTCGTGAACCACATCTACCACCTTAGTATTCCGCACATCGGGACAATTTTCCTTAAAGGTGATCCCCAGTACCAAAATGTCGGCACCTTTTACTTTAAGATCATTTTGCAGCATCAGCTTTATTACTTCTCCGGCCACGTATTTTCCCATAGAGTCGTTCATACGTCTTCCCGCCAGGATGATCTCGGGGTGGTACCCCAGCTCCTGCGCTTTTTGCGCCAGGTAATAGGGATCTACGCCTATACAATGCCCGCCAACGAGACCGGGTTTAAATGGTAAAAAGTTCCATTTGGTACCCGCGGCTTCCAAAACAGCGTTCGTATCGATGCTCATTCTATTAAAGATCTTCGCCAGCTCGTTCACAAAGGCGATATTGATATCGCGTTGGGAGTTTTCGATTACCTTGGCGGCTTCGGCTACTTTTATGGTAGGAGCGAGATGGGTGCCGGCGGTGATTACGCTCTTGTAGAGCGTATCTACCGCCACCCCTATTTCAGGGGTGGATCCTGATGTTACTTTCAAAATCTTTTCTACTGTGTGCTCCTTATCTCCCGGGTTGATCCTTTCGGGGGAATAGCCTACGAAGAAATCTTCGTTGAATTTGAGTTCGCTGGTTTTTTCCAGTACCGGGATACATTCTTCCTCTGTTGCTCCGGGATATACCGTAGATTCATAGACCACAATATCTCCTTTCTTCAAAACTTTCCCAACACTTTCGCTGGCTTTGTACAGCGGCGTAAGGTCCGGCCGGTTGTTTTTGTCTACGGGAGTCGGTACCGTGATGATATAATAGTTGCAATCCTGGATGTCTCCGAGGTCACGAGTAATATATAAACCTGTTACCGGTTCCCCGTTGCCTGTTTCCTGCTTGTCCTCCGTAGCTTTAGCGGAGGAGGATTCCCAGTGTCCGGCGATTGCCAGTTCTTCTTCGAGAACAGGGGCTGCGATAGGAAGTGGATATTTCTTTAGCAATACCGCCTGTAGTACTTCATCTTCTACTTCTAAAGTTGCATCATGCCCATTCTTAAGTTCTTCAACACGTTTGGCGTTGATGTCAAAACCTATGACGGGATATTTAGTAGCAAATAATCTTGCTAAGGGAAGACCTACATAGCCTAATCCAATTACGGCGATTTTGGGTGTTTCTGTATTCATGTATTTATCGTGGTGCCTTGGAGGTAGGGGTGCCGGAGGCAAGTTATGAGTTATGAGTTATTCTAAAAAGCTATTAGCTATTGGCCATTAGCCTTTGGCTCTTTGTAATTAGCGTTTATGGTTTGTTGTGACGCTGTCATGTTCTTTGTGACGATGTAAAGTAGTGAGCTTATGATGTAGGTAAATTGACTTGGTCACTCCGTTACTTCATCACTGTTTTGCTTTTATTGTCTACTGTTGAATCAGTTGTTGTAAACAGTTTTGAGTTTTACAAACATCAATCTTTGAACGTTAAACCTTGAACCTTAAACCTTAAACCAGTAGTGAATCCTGAATTTTAAATTTCAAATTCGGAATTACGCGCTGCGCGCCCACGGCTTCGCCCTTCTGAGTTACATGTTTACATGTCTCTTATCGACAAAAGGATTGAAAAGTCGGATAAAGTTCAATCCGACCGGATTGAACTGGCAAATATATTTCTTAACTTTCTATTAAGGCAAACTTAAAATGTTAAAAGCGTAAAGAAAATTTTCAACAATAGTGGAAAACTTGTGGTTTTGTGGAATAACTTAGGTTGAAGTGATACTTCAAACCTGTAAAGTGGGAAATTAAACACTAATTGTTAAAATTATTTTAATAAATTTTAAATTCTCCTGTTAACCTTTGTTAATATTAGATAGGTGAAATGTCAGAAAATACTGGTTATGAATTATGTAAAGATAATTAGAACTTATTTCAATGATTTGAAGCCTTAAAAGATTTGGGAGTCAATTACTAATTAAGTAAAGCTAGAATTTCACTTTTTGGTGGGAAATAAATTAGGTACAGGCACAGAAGATGCATGTGGCATCCAAAAGAACTCTCTAGAGAATATTTCAGATTAGTAAATTCGTGGCGCTTTGGAGGAAAGAGGAAATTTGCCACTAATTCACGAATAAAATATTTGGGATCAAAATTTTCTTAAATTTGTGCAGCTTAGGGAGTATTTCCCATCTTTCCCTGCGCCTGTGCGTACCCCTACCTGAGGAAAGGAGAATTTTAATTGTAAGTAAGAAATATTTATGAAGTGGTACGCATTGTACACAAAGCCGAGGTGGGAGAAGAAAGTGGCAAAAGCCCTGGAGGAGGAAGGTATAGAAACTTATTGTCCGCAGGTGGCTGAGGTTCGGCAGTGGAGCGACCGAAAGAAGAAAGTAAGCACCCCGCTTTTTAAATCCTATGTTTTTGTGCGCATTGAAGAAAAAGATCGGGCAAGGGTCTTTGAAGTTCCCGGTGTAGTACAGTATCTATTCTGGCTTGGAAAGCCGGCGGTTGTAAAAGATGAGGAGATCAATATTATCAGGTCATGGCTGAAAGATGAAGCAATAGAGGATATTGAGGTGAGCCATCTTACCCCCGGAGACAGATTGACCATTTCTAATGGTAGCTTTAAAGGAAAAGAAGCTGAAATTCAGGAAATAGGAAATAAACGACTTAAACTGATCCTTTCTGGCCTCGGAGTTATTGTGAATGTAAAGGTGTCGGAGGTGTTGAAATAGTTAAAGGAGGATTGGTTCACTGGGCTAAGGCCACTAATTCACGAATTTTTTCTACCATGTTGGCACTCAAATTTTCTTTAAGCTTCTTGAATTTCTTTGTTTGGTTAGTGTGAAATTTTATCGGCTGGATCTGCGAGATCAGCGGGAAATTTAAAATGTAAACAACCTGATCACTGCCTGTTACCACTGAACACATTTTAACCTTCTCTGCGGAAAAACTTTGCGGTCTTTGCGTGAAATGATCACATCTTTTTCTGCGGAAATCTGCGAGATCAGCGGGAAATTTAAAATGTAAACAACCTGATCACTGCCTATTACCACTGAACACATTTTAACGTTTTCTGCGGAAAAGCTTTGCGGTCTTTGCCTGAAATGATCACATCTTCTTCTGCGGATATCTGCGAGATCAGCGGGAAATGCAAGTAAATTGTTTTAGCCACTAATTCACCGGTTTTTTAAGTGGCAGAGGATGTTAGTTAAGGAATACTTATGCTCCGTATAAGTCTGAATTAATTCATAGACAGCTGATTTTATTCATGCTAGGTGTATTTGTAAGAAATTCTTTGTTTGGTTAGTGTGAAATTTTATCGGCTGGATCTGCGAGATCAGCGGGAAATTTTAAATGTAAACAACCTGATCTCTGCCTATTACCACTGAACATATTTTAACCTTCTCTGCGGAAAACCTTTGCGGTCTTTGCGTGAAATGATCACATCTTCTTCTGCGGATATCTGCGAGATCAGCGGGATTTTTTTTGAACTTTTAAGTACGACAATGATCCCTAATCCTCCACACTCACTTCTGTAAAAAATAACTCAAAACTTCCATCTTTGTTCTTATGGGTTTTTGCGATAGGAATTCCTTTATGATTTTCGTAATTCTCCCAGGTGGTGGCGAAAGGATTCTCCCTGCTACCGCCCGACAGGTATACCCATTCCTGGATCATATGATCTTCCCCGAAATAAACTTCATAAGCATCTCCCGGAGTGTAACCCGCCTCGCCAGGATATTGTACGGTGATTCGCTGCAATTTTTGGCCGCTGATAGGGGCAGTAGCCTCTTCTGAATATTCCCATTCCATCTCATCCCAAACCAGGTGAAACGGAAACAGTAACCAGTACTGGTCGTTTATAAACTGCTGATCAATCTTTTGATTTGCAGCTGCTTCTGTTTTGTGATTGTAGGTCACTGTGCTGTCTTGTGTGGTTAAACTGACTTTATTAGTAGTGGGGTTCCATGTCCACGCCCTGCTGGTTCTAAGGCTGTCATTAACTTTGACATTAAAGGTATACCGGAGCTCTTCAACATTTGCCCAGTATTCAAAACCATTGGCTTCTGCAATTTTCTGAATAGCAGTGGTCTCTTTTTCCTGTGTATTGCATGAGACTAAGAGGGCAAGGAGGGGGAGGAGGAGAAGTTTTTTCATTTTATTTCTTTAGTTAATATGAGGCTTAAGCAGATAATCTTTGATCTGAAATTTCCAGGTCTAAGGCTGGTTTTTGATGTTGTAACCGCTTTCAAGAAGATGTCTTCGCTGGGCTTAGTCAAATTCCTGATGCAACTCTCAATATTACAAAAAATTTCAGTAATTTTATCAGAAGGAACCCTAAGTAGGGAGTCAGTTAGACGATTGGTTGTCAGGTGTATAATGATATTGATTTTCTGCTTTTTCTTAGTTGTTCACCCCCTTCTTTTTTACCTTTTCTTACCTTGAACCCACTTTAAATATGTAAAAAGATGCCTAAAGAAAAATCACCTTCGAAAAATTCGGCTAAAAAAGAACCCGTTTTAAGCCTGAAAGAGAAGCGTGCTGCCAAAGCCGCCAAAAAGAAAACCAGGACCTAATTTAAAAAGTATTTTTCTTATCTATTCGAATAGTGTAAGAAGCTCTAAATTCCCTAGAAGGCATTAATTCGTTAATGCCTTCTTTCGTTTTAAAATCCTGATTCGTGTTTTCAACATCGGCATAACCCAGCCAGGGCTCAAGGCAAACAAAAGGAGCTGCCGGTTTTGCCCATATTCCCAGGTGTTTAAAATCTTCATATTCAACAGTGAGGATATTTCCGCGAGTCTTACTTCTTAAGCTGATTCTTTTTGAAGGAATATTTTTAAAGATAAGGGCGTCCCGGTCAAAGAGGTGTTTATGAAGCTTGATTTTTTTGTCATTTTTGAGCACCTGGGTCGTCTGTTCTTTGATCAGGCCTGTTCTGGTCAGGGTATAACTCTTGAGGTCCATGTCCTGGTCAAATTCGAGCAAGTAATCGTCCAGGGATTCATCCTCGTAATGCGGTACATTAAATGCAGGGTGCCCGCCCAGGGAAAAGTAGAGCGGCTTCTCATCAAGATTAAAAACCCTGTGAGAAACATGTACTTCATTTGCTTTGAGGGTAAAACTTATTTCGAAAGTAAATTTGAAAGGATATACTTTCAGGGTTTCTTCAGAATAATTTAGCTGAAAAATCAGTTGATTTTCATGCTGTTCTCTGAGTGAAAAGTTTTTGTTGTTTCTAAGGAAGCCGTGCCGTGGCAAAGAGTATTTCTGGCCTTCAAAGAAGTAAGTATCTTCTTTAAGCCCCCCAACAACCGGAAAAAGATTGGGCGCCTGCCCACTCCAGAGTTCGGGATTTCCCTGCCAGAGATATTCAGGTTCATTTCCGTTCTTTTTCAGGCTGCAGAGTTCAGCACCGGTTTTTTTTACGCCAATGCTTAATTGATCGTTCTTTAATGTGTACATGAAATGTAACTGATTTTCTTAGCAGGAAAATTGAAAATCAAAATTAACTTATTGATGCTAGATTAGGAAGTAAATTCCTTCTGAAGTTCGCTTCAGAAGGAAAGTCAGCTCTCATTTCCTGATTGATCAACCTCTGTTTTGATAATAAATTTTTACAGGAACACCTACTGAACCCTTTTTTCAGAAAACGCCATTAATCGTCGCTCACGAATTTAAAAAACCTGCTATTTCCACCATCTTTGGTGTTTTCCTGGTAGAGGAACTGTAAATTGTTTTCATCAAATATCCTGAAAAATTCCTCCCAGGAAATATTTTTGAGATTGTCTTCAGCATAACCCGGAAAGTTGATGCGCAGCAAACCACCTCCTTTACTGCTATTTGTGGTGCTTTCTACTACCGCGGGTTTCCCGTCCCTTTCTTCGGTCCAGGTCTTGATAGTGTTATGATCTTTTGTGGTCTTGGAATCTGACTGTGACATGTTTCCTGATTTTAAGTTGATTACGAATCAAAAATGCCTTTTTTGGAACGGAAGGAAAAGACTTTTAACAGCAAAAAAAGATAATTGTTAAGCTATTGTGAATCGGTAAAACCGCTTTTAATTCCTTCTTTTGAACAGCCTTAACTTCCAATACCCCTGCTTAAAGTAAATAAAAGCAGCCAGGGCAGCAATGAGGTTGGAAATGGGAAAAGCCCACCAGATTCCTTCGTAACTAAGATCGGTCTTGTGGGAAAGCATAAAAGCCACCGGGAACCTGATGATCCAAAGGTTGAGTATGGAGATGAGCATAGAGGCTTTGGTGAAGCCCGCACCGTTAAACACCCCGTTGAGTACCTGTTGCACCCCTAGAAGTCCGAAGCTGGGAGCCATGATCTTAATGAAATAGGCGGCATCATTGATGACATCAGGGTCGTTGGGAATAAAAAAGGCGGTGATGGGCACAGCAAAAAAGAACATGAGGATCCCCATTCCGGTAAGGCCAAAAAAGGCGATCTGGCTGCTCAGGTTGGCTACCTTTTCAGCTCGTTTGATCTTAATGGCACCAATGTTTTGACCCACCAGGGAAGTTGTTGCAATGGCCAGGCCCAGGGCCGGAATGATGATGAAACTCAAAATTCGGGCACCAATCCCGTAGGCTGCCACAACTTCACTTCCAAAACCCGTTACCAGTACCACCATAAAAGTCATTCCCAGGGCACGTGTAGACTGTTCTATACTGGCAGGAATTCCAAGGTTGACAATTCGTTTTAAGGTAGAAAGGTGGGGCTTCATCTGGTTGAAATGAATCCTTATTCCGCTCCTGCCCCTAAAAAGTATCCACAGGCCTATGGTTGCTGAGAGGGCCTGGGTGATGATGCTAGCAACAGCAGCCCCTGCAACGCCGTAACCGGGAATGGGGCCAAACCCGTATATGAAGAGCGGGTCTAAAATAAGATTGAGAAAAACGGTGAAGAGCACGATATACACCGGCAGCATCACATTCCCTATGCCGCGCATGAGCGACTGAAAGGAAAAGAACATAAAGAGGAATACAAACCCGATGGAAGAGACCTGGAAGTAGCTTACCGAATCTTCAAGGATCTCGGGGCCTGCACCTATAAGCCTCATAAGCGGTGCGGCTGCAAAATAACTAAGCACCGAAAGGAACAGCGAAATAAAGAAAATAAGGGATATGGTTTGCGACGAATTGAAATCTACCCTTTTTTGATCTTCGGCACCATAATATTGGGAGACCAGCACAGTTCCTGCCAGGGTAAGGCCTGAACCCAGCGACAGCACCAGGAACAGCAGCGGAAAGCTGATGCTCACTGCCGCAACGGCATTGGCCCCGAGCCTTCCCAGCCAAAAAGTATCGATTAGCTGATATGCGGTTTGAAGTATGTTGGCCAGGATTATAGGAACGGCGAGGTGGAAAAGGGACGTAAAGATCCCTCCTTCGGTATATTTCCTTTTTTGATTCATGTGCGACAAAAATACGGCAGGCAGATACTTTATTATGCTAAAACTTTAATAATTCCTTTTTCGGCAGGAAAAGAAGTGGCCGGTATGAGCAGAAATCTTTCCGCAGAGGGGAAAAATATTTTTTAAAAGCCTGTTGTTAATCCTGGTAAATTATTGTAAATTTAAGAAAATCAATTAGTTGTAAGCTGTTTGATTCGAACTTAAGCTCCATGCTATGAGCACTTTAACAAATATATGGAACAACTATACGGTGGAGTTCTCTACTACTCAAAAAGTGATTATTGCTATTGTACTTGGAATGATCTTCCTGATCGCCATTTTCGCCATAGTCCTGGTCATTTTGGAAATTGTAGGATAACTGCAACTCCGCAACCTGAAAATACCCTTTTCTGAGGGGCAGATTTCCTTTGTCTTATTTTTTCTGAAGTTAATTTATCTCTCCCGGTTGCAGTTCATCAGGAAGTGAGCTTCCTCATGTCTTCAATTTTTAGTATATTTATAAACAACACATTAGCCGTTGCTAAGAAAAGAATCAGTTATGGATGCCATTACGACCTACAAATTGATGAAGCCTCATCTCGATTTGTTGAACTCTTCAGAAAAAGCTGCACTTTCAAAATTAATCAACACCCAGAAACCCGATAAAGTGACCTGCGCCCACCGCAGGAAATTGCCGCTTGCTAAAGCCAAGGAACAACTCCGAATATTCTGCCGGCGTGAAATGGAACGGGAGAAAGCAGGCCGGGCAACGCTCTAATTTTTTGTTAATCCTTTAAATTCCATTACTTCTTCAGATTATTTCCTTTAATTTCAGGAAGAAAGCTCATAGTCATGAAGGAGAAAATTCTATTAGCCGGAGCTTCCGGGGCCCTGGGCCTGGAAGTACTCAAACTGCTTCACCAGCAGGGAAAAGAGGTGAGGGTGCTGGTGCATTCTGAAGACGGGGCCAAAAAGGTCTCTCCTTATACTACGGATATTTGGAAAGCCGATGCCAGTGAGGGGAATGACAGCATAAAAGACATCACCAAAGATGTTTCTATCGTGATTTCTACCCTTGGGAAAAGTGTAAGTTTATTCACCAACCGCGGAAAATCTTTCGTGGAAAACGACTTTTACGCCAACTTCAACATCCTTGATGATGCCATTAAAAATGGCGTAAAAAGGTTTATTTACGTCTCTATAAAAGGGGCCGAAAAAGCACTGGAGTATGAAGTGGCAAAATCTCACAAGATGTTTGAAGATGCACTTACAGCTTCAGGCCTTGATTATACCATTATAAGGCCGGTAGGTTTTTTTTCAGGCCTTAACGACCTGGCTATTATGGCTAAGCGAAAGGTTATTCCCATTGTGGGAGACGGAAAAGCCAGGACCAACAGCATTCATCAAAAAGACCTGGCTAGGGTGGTGGTCGGGTATTTACATGAAGGCCCCGATCTAAAAGAAGTGGGAGGCCCTTTAACTCACACCCGCCGGGAAATGGCCGATATGATTGCTGAAAAAATTGGCGGAAGAGTGATCCCGGTTCCCGAAAAAATAGCCGAATGGGGAATGTTTCTGCCCGAAATGGTTGATGATGATATTTCGGCCAAGCTTCATTACTTCAAATTTGTCACTACTCATGATATGGTTGGAGAGAAAAACGGGGAGATCACCTTTGAAGAATACCTCAACAGCCTCGACCTGGAAAAAGATTTACCGTAATGTCTAAAAAATATGATGCAATAATTATAGGGTGCGGAAGCAACGGAATAGCTGCAGCCCTAAGGTTACAGCAAAAAGGACTAAAAACTGCCATTTTTGAGCAGGCAGAAGTTCCCGGTGGCGCCACTAAAACAAAGGAATTAACCCTGCCGGGTTTTAAACACGATGTAGGTTCGGCCATTATGCCGCTGGGGCTGGCCTCTCCTTTCTTCAGGGATCTTCCGCTGCAGCAGTATGGGCTGGAGTGGGTTTTTCCCGAGATTGCCTATGCGCATCCATTTAAAGACGGCACAGCATATGCCTGTTACAAAGATATTCATGCCACGGCCGCGCAGTTGGGAGAAGACCGGGAGGCTTATCTCAACCTTATTAATCCATTGCTTGAGAACTGGGATAAACTGAACAAAGATTTGCTCGGGCCCCTGGGGATTCCCGATCATCCTTTGCAATTCATGAAGTTCGGGCTCAAAGCCCTTCCTTCAGCAAAAATGATTGCGAACAAATACTTCAAAAATGAGAAAACGAAGATGTTTTTTTATGGCTCGGCCGCTCATTCCACGCTCCCGCTAAATACTTTGATTTCGGCTTCTTTTGGGCTGGTGCTCACCACCAGTGCCCATAAATACAACTGGCCTTTTCCAAAAGGCGGGGCAGGCAGTTTCTTTGACGCGCTTGTGCAGCACTATAAGTCGCTGGGCGGCGAGATCTACTGCGATCACCTGATAGAGGATATTCGCGATCTGCCCAACGCCTATTCCTATCTCTTTGATCTTACCCCAAAACAGCTGCTGAAAATAAAAGGGCTAAACTTTAATTCGTTTTACCGCAAGCGGCTTGAAGCTTATAAATATGGTGCGGGTGTCTTTAAAATGGACTGGGCCCTAAGTGAACCCATTCCGTTTACCAGTGAAAAATGCCGGAAAGCAGCGACCGTTCACCTCGGATTTTCTCAGGATGAAATCGAAGCTTCGGAAAAAGGCATACACAACAAAGAAATGACCAACACACCTTATGTGCTCCTGGCACAGCATTCGCCATTTGATGCCACTCGTGCGCCCGAAGGCAAACATACCGCCTGGGCATACATTCACGTGCCAAATGGCGATACCACAAATTATTCGGAGATCCTGGAGAACCAGATTGAACGTGCTGCCCCTGGCTTTAAAGAGAACATCCTGGCGCGGTCTGCCATGAATACGGCGACTTTAGAACAGTTCAACCCCAATCTGGTAGGAGGGGATATCAATGGGGGAAGACAGGATATCACCCAGCTGTTTACCCGGCCCGTGGCGCGAATTTCCCCTTATTCCACGCCAGATCCGCGGGTGTATATTTGTTCCTCGTCTACCCCTCCGGGTGGCGGGGTTCACGGGATGTGCGGTTTTCACGCCGCTCAAAAAGCACTTAAAGATCATTTTAAAGAACTGCTATAAAAAAAAAGGCCGGGATCTATTTCCGGCCTTCTTGTTTGTGCAAAAATCCTGCTATTCTTTATCTGAAGGAACAGGAAAGCCCCTGTCTCTCATAAGGGCATCAATATTTGCATCTCTTCCTCTAAAGAGGCGGTAAGCTTCAGCAGGATCCATGGCATTTCGTGGTGCAAACAGGTACTTCACAAGTTTTTCAGCGACATTCTCATCGTAAAAGCCTCCCGGGGCTTCCCTGAAAGCTTCCGCGGCATCTGAAGTCAGCACATCGGCCCACAAATATCCGTAGTATCCTGTAGCATAACCTTCACCCGAGAATACGTGGCCAAAGTGTGGGGTGCGGTGTCTCATGACAATTTCTGAAGGCATGTTGAGTTCATCAAGACTTTCTTTCTCAAAAGTACCCATGTCAATTTCTGAAGGATCGGTGGTGTGCAACTTCATATCCATAAGGGCAGAGGCAAGAAACTCGGTGGTCGCAAATCCCTGGTTGAAAGTGGAAGCTTTTTTGATCTTTTCCACCAGTTCCTGCGGAATGGGTTCCCCGGTTTCATGATGTACCAAAAAGCGATTGATCACCTCATCTGTAGACAACCATCTTTCCAGCAGCTGAGATTGAAATTCGGTGTAATCCCTTACCCCGCTGTTGAGGATTGGGTATTTTACTTCGGAAGAAAAGAAGTGCAGGGCATGGCCAAACTCGTGGAAAAAGGTAGTGGCGTCATCCCAGGAAACCAGTGCCGGCTCTCCCTGGGCAGGTTTTACAAAATTGGAATTGTTTGAGGCTAGAACGGTTTCTTCCTGTTCATCCATTTCTGCATGGCTGCGGTATTGAGATGCCCATGCGCCCGATCTTTTTCCTTTGCGGGCATAAGGATCCAGGTACCAAAGGCCAATATGTTTGCCGGTATCTTTATGGGTCACTTCCCAAACCTTTACGTCTTCATGAAAAACAGGTACGGTGCCCTGTGGCACAGGGGTGAATTTGTAATTGAATATCCTGTCGGCTGTGTAGAACAACGCTTCCGTCAATTTATCGAGCTGCAGGTACTGCTTTACTTCATCCGACTCAAGGTCGTATTTCTGCTGCCTTACTTTTTCGGCATAGTAGCGGTAATCCCAGGGGGCGATCACAATATCTTTGCCTTCGGCCTCGGCCACAGCTTGCATATCGGCAACTTCTTCCTCAACGCGCGCCAATGCTGCAGGCCATACGGCTTCCATGAGTTCCATGGCCCTTTCGGGGGTTTTTGCCATGCGGTCCTGTAATCTCCACTGGGCATAATTTTCAAACCCCAGCAGTTCTACCCGCTCATCGCGAAGCTTCAGAATCTCTTCTATGACCTCCTTGTTGTCATATTCGTCTTCGTTGTCGCCACGGGAATAGTAATTGTCCCAAACCTCTTTTCTGAGCTCTCTTTCATCAGAATAAGTAAGAAATGGATCCATGGAAGAGCGCGTGTTAAGCACGGCGTATTTGCCTTCTTTTCCGCGATCGGCTGCTGCTTTTGCTGCTGCTTTTACAAAAGATTCTGGCAGCCCGCTTAGCTGATCTTTTTCAAGGTACACCACGTAATTTTCTTCCTCGGCCAAAACATTGTTGCTAAACTGCGTGTACAGGCGTGAAAGTTCTTTGTTGATTTGGGCATATCGCTCTTTATCGGCTTCATTAAGATTGGCCCCTTCCATGGCGAAGTCTTCATACATAAGCTCAACAGCCCGTTGCTGTTGTGAGGGTAACGGATCTTGTTGCGACTGCTCATACACCGCTTTTATCCTCTCAAAAAGTTCTTTGTTCTGTGATATTTTTGAGGAGTATTCTGAAATCTTTGGTGCCAAAACCTGCTGAATTTCCCTGAATTCGGGCGAAGACATATTGCTACTCCAGATTCCGTAGTAGGTAAAAACGCGGTCTAGGGCCTCTCCCGACTTCTGCATGGCCAGTATAGTGTTCTCAAAAGTTGGCGGGGCCGGGTTGGTGGAAATGATAAGCACCTCCTCCAGGTGTGAGGCCATGGCCTGTTCCATGGCAGGTTGGAGATCTTCCAGTTTCATTTCGTCAAAGGCAGGCACACCGCCATAAGGGCCGGTCCATTCTTGTAAAAGATCGTTTTTCATAGTGGTTTTTTGTACAGTGGGGTCTTGATCATTTTGAGTGGCAGGAGCAGTAGCATTACCCGAGCCACATGCCGAAATAAGCACGGCGGTCATTAATCCAAGACTGGTTTTCTTCATGGGGATCATGTTCAATTATCATTTTTTGTTCGGTCTTCAAGATACTAATAATCCTAAAAAAGACGGGGCTTCAAAAATGCCATTTTTGACAGGAAATATTTTCGGCTTACTTTTAGAAATTAGAATTTACCACATGGAATTTTTAAAAAAGAACTGGTCCAACATCCTTTTTATTATTGTCATTATCCTGTTGTTGGTTCCCCAAACCCGAAAACCCATACAGGTGGGCCTAAACCGCGTAATTTCTTTTAGCCCGTCAAAAATTGCTGAAGATGAGCGCGAAGTTCTGGAAGATTACAACTGGAACCTCATAAACCTGGAAGGAGAGCCGGTAAATTTTAAGAGCAGTATCGGGAAAGTGGCCGTAGTAAACCTGTGGGCAACCTGGTGCCCTCCATGTATTGCTGAAATGCCCTCTTTTCAGAAGTTATATAACGAGTACGGCGACAAAATTGATTTTTATTTCGTCTCTACTGAAGAAGCCGCCAAACTCCAGCAGTTTTTAGATAAAAAGAACTACAGGCTCCCCGTTTACCAGCCGCTGGATATGGCGCCTCAAAAATTGCAGTCGCGCAGTTTGCCCACCACTATGGTGATCTCCAAAAATGGCAAAATAGCAGTGAATAAAAAAGGTTCGGCAAACTGGAACGATTCCGGTTTTAAAGAGCTGCTTGACCAACTGCTGGCCGAAAATTAAAACTCGGGCTGCAGCGAACTTCTTATGTTCAGCAGTTCTTCTACAAATTCGCGGCTGTTGGAAAGACGCGGTATTTTGTGCTGGCCACCCAGCTTGTTTTTTCTTTTTAACCACTCGTAAAAAGTACCTTCAGGCATTTCACGCACCACGGGGCGTTCAATGGCAATGTCGTTCTTCCTTTTTGCGGCATAATCGTCATTGTACCTGCCCAGTTCCCTGTCAAGCACATCGGTGAAATTCTGCATGTTTTCAGGAGACCTCACAAATTCTATGATCCACTCGTGATAGCCTTTTTTGCGACGGTCATAGAAATAGGGGGCGGCAGTAAAATCGCGCAGAATGGCCCCTGTTTCCCTGCAGGCCTGTGAAATTGCCTTATCGGCATGTTCTGCAAAAAGGTCTTCCCCAAAAACATTGATACAGTGTTTGGTGCGACCGCTAATGGTAAAGCGGTAAGGGCTGGTGCTGGTGAATTTTATGGTGTCGCCAATCTTGTAACGCCACAATCCGGAATTTGTGCTTATCACCATTGAGTAGTTCCTGCCAGTTTCCACCTCACTCAGCGGGATCACCTTCGGGTTTTCAGAAAGGAATTCCTTTTCGGGAATAAATTCGTAAAAAATTCCGTAGTTGGGCATAAGCAGGAGGGAAGGGTCATCTTTTTGATCCTGGAGGGCAAAAAATCCTTCCGTAGCATTAAAGATCTCGAGGTATCTCAGGCTTTTATTTTTATCGAGTTCCTCAAACAAAGGCCGGTAAGGTGCAAAAGAAACCGATCCGTGAAAGAAAACCTCAAGATCTGGCCATACATCCTGAATGTAAGTGATCTTTTTCTCTTTGATGATATGCTGAAGCAGTAACAACATCCACATGGGGGAGCCGGCAAGGCTGGTTACTCGCTGCTGGGCAGTTATTTCGGCGATCTTTTTTATCTTCTCTTCCCAGTTGTTCATCATGGTCACTTCCAGCCCTGGCGTTCTTCCAAACTGGGCCCAAAAAGGCAGATTTTTCATGACAATGGCCGAGATGTTGGCTATGTAATAGCTGTTACTGCCCGCCTGCTTGCCTTCCTGGCTGCCGCCAATGGATAGGTTCTTACCTGAAAACAACTTTGCATCGGGATAGTTTCGAATATATAATGCGAGCATATCGCGCCCCCCTGATAGTGGCACTGCTCCAGACCTTCGGTAGAAACCGGGATGATCTTACTTGTAGCCCCCGTGGTTCCCGATGATTTGGCAAACCATTTTATGGGTGTGGGCCAGAGTACATTTGCTTCCCCCTTCAGGATTAATTCAATGTAAGGGTGAAGGTCTTCGTAATTGTTAAGCGGCACCTGCTCAACAAACTGGCGGTAATTATGAATATCTTTAAAATGGAATTTCCTTCCGTAGTAAGTATTCTTAGTTGTTTCCAGAAGTTGCTGCAGGACCCGTTGCTGAGTCTCGTGAGGATTGTTAATGGAATTTTCTAAGTCTTCGATCCGGCTCTTCATCACCAGATTGCCTATGGAATCAATTATCCCCATATATCGCGATCAACTTTTGTAATGTTTTTTTGGTGGAGACTCACTAAAAAATCCCCCTCTCTTACAAGTGCCGAAGATACACAATAATCGCTTTTTTTGAACTTCACCTGCTTATTTTCCTTTATTAACATCTTCATGAACAGGAAAAGTAAGTACAAAAGAGGTGCCCTCGTTGGGAACGCTTTGCACTTCTATTGTAGCCCCGTGATCATCAAGTATGTTCTTGACCGAGCACAGCCCAATTCCCATTCCGCCGGGTTTGCGGGTGTAAAAAGATTCAAAAAGCCTGTCCAGCTGTTCTTTTTCCATACCACAGCCATTATCGGTCACTGTTAAAGAGTAGGTATTCTTCTTTTTCTTGATACTCAACGTTAGCTGGCCTTCATTTGGTACCATGGCCTCACTGGCATTGACGATAATATTAAGAATGGCAATTTGAAGTTTCTCCTCATCGGCATTGATGAAATAAGGGCCGCGGTACCTCTTGTGAACAGTGACCCCGGTGAGGTAAATACGGTCTTTGGCATGGCGCAGGGCTTTATTGGTGGTTCTTGCCAGGCAGCACTTTTTCATTTGGGGCTTGGAGTAATTTGATGCCGTTAAAAGATCGGTTACCAGGTTGTTTAACGTGGAAGTGCTCCTTTTTATGATATCGGTATAATTCTTTAGTTTCTTTTTGTGCGACTCCTGGTTCATCTTTTCAAGTATGTCTACAGACATGCTGATGCTGGCCAGCGGATTCCTTAACTCGTGGGCCAGGGTTCTTGCGATCTCTCCTTTAATAGATAATTTTTCAGCAGTTATGAGGGCTTGCTGGGTCATTTTTTGTGATTGCACATTGCGCAGCAACACGATGTATTCCACTACATTTCCTTTCTCGTTGCGCATAAATACTTTTCCTCTCGCATTGTAACACTCCCACTGTTTTTCGCTGGCTTTTAACCTGAATTCCACTTCGAGCAGGTCGTCATCGGCTCCCCGTAAGAGTCCGCTGTGAAAGCCAAGGGTTTTCTGCCGGTCCTGAGGATGAATGAGTGGCAGAATATCCAGTAGGGCCATGCCTTTTATTTTCTCGGCACTCATGCCTTCTTCGGCCGATATATCCCTGTTAATGCACCTCACCCTTTCAGAATAAAGGTCAAAAATCAAAATAACATCGGGCGAGGTCTCTACCAGCTGTTTTCTGAACCTGCTGTTTTCCCTTAATTTTTGTGACTTGGTTTTTTCCCGTGTAATATTTTCGAGAGAGCAGATGAGAAGCCCTTTTTGACGCCGCCCCGAAATTCGGAACCAGTTGTTTTTTCCATTGCGGTTGAGCTCAATCTCAAAGTCGGAAGATTCCCCGGTGAGCATGGTTTGTTTAAAGGCTTCAAAAACACCTTTTTCGGCAGCTCCCGGATTGTATTTCAGGAAATTTCGCCCTACCATCTGGTTTTGATTGTAGTAACGGTTAATGATCCTGTTTACCCGCACATAGGTAAAATCTACAATGTCATAATTCTCGCCAAAGAGGGGTTTCATAACAAAGATGCCCTGTTTTACGGTGTCAAAAACCATTTGAAGCAGTTCGTTGTTTTCCTCCAGCTCCCGGGTACGGCTTTTTATCTTTAGTTCAAGATCTTCATTTAGCCTTTGCAATTTTTCTTCGGCTTCTTTTCGAGGCGTGATATCTGAGAAAAGGCAGGCAACTTTTCGGCTTTTTGAGCTCCCTATGGGAAAGGCATAGACATCAAACCAGCGGTGATGAGCAGTAGCGTAATCTTCAAATCGCAGGGGTTCACCCGTAGCAGCCACTTTTCCAAGAGTATTAAACCAGTGGCTTTCGTGGTCGCGATAGAATTCTCTCATGGTTTTGCCCAGAGGATTCCTTGAATCTGTATGTTTTTCAAACGCGGGGTTAACTTCAACAAAAAGATAATCTACAAGATTCTTCTGGAGGTCTAATATCATTTCTACCACCCCAAATCCCTGGTCGAGTGAATTTACGAGCACACGATAGCGGTTCAGGCTTTCCTGCAGCAACTGTTCGGTTTCCAGTCCCACTTCTCTTCTTCCCTGCACCCTAGAAGTGTCAAGTGGTTTGGCAAGAGTAAGGATGAAATCCTCATTGTTCTCTTTGAAGCCATCATACCTGCGACTAGAAAAATGAAAACGCTTCCAGTGTCCAAACGGAGATTTGAAACGAAGTATTTCAGAATTTTCTTTAGCATCAGCCGGGGTTTCTGTACTTCTTAACAGTCGTAAAAACTGCGGATAATCTTCAGGATGGATTTTATCCCTGTAAAAGCTAACATTTTCTTCAAGGGCAGGAAGCCGGTCCCTGAAATACTGAAGAAACCTGTAGTTCACAGCCTTTATCGAAAAATCTTCCGCAGAACTGATGAACAAAAGAAATTCCTGGTTTTCATGTCCGTTAAAAGCATGGAACAGGCTGTGCATGGCACCAATAGGGATTTCATCGGGCATAAAGGTAGATTTTTGCATCTATGAAAATTTAGAGAGGGCAGTACTTTGTGCTGCTTCTTCAACAATACTGTTAGGGGGAGTAAAGTTAAAATTAGGATAATTTTTTGATACCTCAACCATCAGGGTACCAGATTTTTACCGAAAATATGTTGCAGTTTGGCGGAAGCTGCATAGGCATTGACTTCCCTTCGGAAAAAAAATCCGATTTTTTTTAAAAAGTGCTAGTAAACCAGATAAATGGAGAAGAGGCAGCAGTCAGAATTCTGACAAAGAAGCTTTTAAAAACCTTTCTTGTGTAGGAGATATGTTTAAATATCCAAAATGCGGGAGCACCCGAAGAGAAATTTTCCTTCCCGTAGAATCTTACAGTGCTTTAACTTTTTATTTGGAAGCGATCTGTTAAAATGAACCCTCAAAAATGCAGAAATCAGCAGCTATTTTTTCTTTTTCCTGTTGTAGTTTTTGTCCCCGCGGGTCTTGGGTTTCTTGTATTTTTTCTTGATTTCCCTTCTGTAAGAGCCTCCCAGGTTCACCTTTTTGTTCTTCTCCTTCTTTTCGTGAAATGCAGGCCCAGGTTTATCTTCATCGGAAATTTTCCCCGGATTGTAAATTTCATTTGCTTTAGGCTGTTCCTCCGGGATGAGCTCTGTAGACACAGGAATTTCCTGGGGCAGCGGCTGCAAACTGATCTTTAAATCCATCAGGGATTCTATCTTTTCAAGATCATCTGTTTCTGAAGGAGTGGTGAAAAGTATGGCATGCCCTTCTTTCTCTGCCCTTCCGGTACGGCCTATGCGGTGTATGTAATTTTCGGGATATGCGGGGGTGTCAAAATTGATCACGTGGCTTACCTGCTCAATATCCAGGCCCCGCGCCATAACGTCGGTAGCTACGAGTATGCGGCAAAATCCGTCCCCAAACTGCCTTATGCTCCTCAACCGGTAATTTTGGGTCTTATTGGAGTGGATTACGGTACACTCTTCTGGAAAAAGGGGATCGAGGTTTTGAAAAAGGCGATCGGCAATTCTTTTATTTCCGGCAAAAATGAGCACCTTGTGAAAAGTTTCTTTATCGGCCAGGAGGTGTTTTAGAAGATTCACCTTGGTGTAAAAGTTCGGGACTTCAAATCCTTCCTGGTTGATGTTTTCCAGTGGGGCGCCACTGGCAGCTACCGATACTGTTTCGGGATTCTTGAAATTCTCCTCAATTAGTTTCTTAACATCGGCAGTCATGGTGGCCGAAAACATAATGTTTTGCCGGTTCCCGGGAATTAATTCCAAAATATTGGTAAGCTGAAACCTGAAACCCAAATCGAGCATCACGTCTACTTCATCAATCACCAGTTTCTGTATAGATTTTAACTGCAGGTCGCGGTTAATGGCGAGGTCGTAAAGCCTTCCCGGGGTAGCCACCAGGATGTCCAGCCCCCGGGCAACCAGCTGTTTTTGGGTGTTGATGTTGGTACCTCCGTAAATTCCAAGAATACGCGTGTTGATGTATTTGGTGAGCTTTTCAAGCTCTTCCACCACCTGCACCACCAGTTCGCGGGTGGGTACTAAAATGAGGATACGCGGGTTCTTTTGTTCAGAATATTTCAGGCTCTTTAAAAGAGGTAGGAGGTAAGCCAGGGTCTTTCCCGTACCGGTCTGTGCGATCCCCACCATATCCCTGCCCGAAAGGATCACCGGTAAAGATTGCTCCTGGATAGGAGTGGGGGTGGAGATATTTTGATCTTCTAGTGCATTTAAAAGCGGAGTGCTAAGCTTGAGGTCCTGAAAAGTCACGCGGTAAATTTTTAAGGTGGCAAAGTTAAACTTAAATTATTGAAAGCCTATGGGTTTTGTTTAAGCTAATGCCAGCTTTATTTCTTCCGCGCCTATTTTGTATTTTTGGCTACCAATTTTACTACTATGACAAAGATCCTGGCTTTTGCCGGCTCCAGCAGCCCAACTTCAATCAACCATCAGTTAATTCTAAATGTCACCCGGCGTATTTCAGATCAGCAGGTGGAGCTGCTCGAACTGCACGAGCTCGAGTTTCCTGTGTACAGCATTGTGAGGGAAAAAGAAGGTTTTCCCGAAAACGTGAAATTCCTCTATAAAAAGATTGTTGAAGCCCCTGCTCTTATTATCGCGGTAAACGAGTATAACTCTAATGTTTCGGGATTTTTTAAGAATATTATTGACTGGCTTTCGCGTGTGGAAAAGAATTTTCTCGCCGGCAAAAAAATACTTTTAATGAGCACCTCGCCCGGAAAACGAGGGGGTGCTTCGGCTTTGGAATACTGTAAAAACCAGTTTCCAAGGTTTGGGGGAGAAGTGGTGGAGAGCTTTAGCCTGCCTCAGTTCTACGAGAATTTTGATTCTGAAAAAGGCCTGGTGGTTAACGAAGTTTTTGACCTTGGCATTATAGACGTGGTCACTTCTTTCTCGCAAAATATCAAAGAGGCGCAGTGAGGATATCCAAAAAGGTCAAAATTAAAGAAGATTTTCCAGTAAAAAAGGCGCTCTTGCACTGGGCACGCCAGTTCAACGAAGTGGTGTGGCTCGATAGCAACCGGCATGAAGACAGCTATTCGAATTTTGAGGCCCTGCTTGCCGTAGATGCCTTTACAGCTATTCAAACCGATGCTTCGGAAGCTTTTGACAAGCTGAAGGAATACCAGGAAACTACTGCCGACTGGATTTTTGGGTATCTTACTTACGACCTTAAAAATGATGTGGAACACCTGAAAAGTGAAAACCACGACGGACTCCTTTTTCCCGAATTGTTCTTTTTTCAGCCGAAGAAGCTCATCATCGTCAGGAAGAATGAGCTCGAACTGCATTACCTGGGGCTGGTTGATGATGAGCTGGAAGAAGACCTGGAGCATATCCTTCAAAAAAGGCATTTTCAGGAGGAAATTTTTCCGGAGCCGGAAAGGGAGGTCAGGCTGAAGCCGCGCATCTCAAGAGATGAATATTTGCTGAAAGTGCAGGAAATGTTGGGGCATATTCAGCGGGGAGATATTTATGAGGCCAATTTTTGTCAGGAATTCTATGCTGAAGCTGTAAAATTTGATCCTTTTCAGAAATTTTTAGCTTTAAATGCCATTTCTGAGCCCCCGTTTGCCGCTTTTTTGAAAAATCACGATCATTACCTGCTTTCTGCTTCCCCCGAAAGATACCTTCAGAAGAAAAACAGGCAGGTGATTTCCCAGCCTATAAAAGGAACTGCCCCCAGGGCAATTTTTGATGCCGAAAAAGATAAAGAACTGGCGCTTCGGCTTGAAAAAGATCCTAAAGAGCGCTCAGAGAATATCATGATTGTAGACCTGGTGCGAAATGACCTGTCAAAAACAGCAAAAAAGGGCAGCGTTGAGGTGACCGAACTTTGCGGGGTCTACAGCTTTTTGCAGGTGCATCAAATGATCTCTACCATAAAATCTCAATTAGATGAAGGCATTGCCGCGGTTGAGGTGCTGCGCAGCACTTTTCCCATGGGCAGTATGACGGGGGCACCAAAGATCTCTGCCATGCAGGTCATTGAAGAGCTGGAAGAAACAAAACGTGGCCTCTACAGTGGTGCCGTGGGCTATTTTGAACCTTCGGGCGATTTCGATTTTAACGTGGTTATTCGCAGCATTTTGTACAACGCAGCTTCGGGGTATGTGTCTTTTTCGGTGGGGAGTGCCATTACAGCGGCCTCAATTCCCGAAAATGAATACCGGGAATGCCTGGTAAAAGCCGCAGCCCTTAAAAAGGTGCTGGAGGAGCAGGAATAAAGGGAAATCTTCAGAAAAAAGAGCCCTGCAACCCATGCAATTTGATATCTTTGAGCTTATGCTGTCAGCCTTTAAAAAACACCTGCAGGAGCTGTTTCCTAAAACTTTTAAACGTAGGGTCCTACTGGCCGTGAGCGGTGGGGTAGACAGTGTTGTGCTCGCCCATTTATGCAAACAGGCAGGCCTGGAAATGGCCCTTGCCCACTGCAATTTTAACCTGAGAGGTGACGAGAGCGATGCCGATGAAGCTTTTGTCCTGGAACTGGCCGACGCCCTCGAAACCGAAGTCTTTATAGAGAGCTTTGAAACCGAAGCTTATGCGGCCGGGAAAAAAATCTCGGTACAAATGGCCGCGCGCGAGCTAAGGTATAACTGGTTTAAGGAGCTGCGCGAAACCCTGCAGTTTGACCATATTTTTACGGCCCATCACGCCAATGACAATCTTGAGACCGTGCTCATTAATTTTATAAGGGGTACCGGTATTGAAGGCCTTACGGGAATTCCACAGGTGAATGAGTTTGTCGTTCGGCCGTTACTGCTATTTTCGAGGGCGCACATTGAAAATTATGCCCGGGAACATCAACTGCAATGGCGGGAAGACAGCAGTAATGCTTCCACTAAATATTTCAGGAATAAAGTGAGGCTGGAAGTGATTCCCAAACTTCTCGAATTGAATCCGCAGTTGCTTGAAAGTTTTGAAAATACACGCCGTCACCTGCAGCAGAGTTCAAAGCTCATAGAAGATTATGTTTCGGTCATCTTTCCGAAAGTGGCAAAGCAGGAAGCCTACGGATATTCTTTCAAAGTCAAACTGCTAAGGACCCTGCCCAATACCAAGGCGGTGATGTACGAACTTTTTAAAACTTTTGGCTTCACCGAATGGGACGATGTACATGGCCTGCTCACTGCACAGCCGGGAAAAATCGTTTACTCCAAAACCCACAGGCTTATAAAAGATCGGGAAGATTTGCTGCTTACCCTGCTTCCGTCACAAGATGATAGGAAGTACACCATCAAAGAAGATGAAGAAGTAGTGATGCTGCCTATGGGGACTTTTCATTTTGAACTGGACGAAGAAGTTGAAAAAACCGAAGCCGGCACAATTTTTATTGACCGGGAAAAGTTGCAGTTTCCGCTGGTGGTAAGAAGGTGGCAGCAGGGCGATTATTTTTACCCGTTCGGGATGAAAGGGAAGAAAAAAATTAGCAAGTTTTTCAAAGATGAGAAGTTATCTTTGCCACAAAAGGAAAATTGCTGGCTACTCTGTTCGGGGCAGGATATTGTTTGGGTTATAAATTACCGTGCCGATGCCCGCTTTGCCGTTGAAGACAGTACCCGGGAAATTTTGAGATTAAGTTACACACCATGAGATCACCCCTATTTTTAATCGTTTTCTTTTTAGGTTTTTTTAATGCCCAGGCCCAGATATTTGACCCCAATAACCTGGGGCAGGGAATGGAAGACCCCATAGAGTGGGAGGCCAGCCTGGAGCAGGAGAACGACTCTGTATATCAGCTCGTGTTTAAGGCATTTCTGGAACCCGGCTGGCATTTGTATTCCCAGGAAGAAGTGAAGATTGACATTGCGCCCATCCCTACAGCTTTTACTTTTTCTGAGGCTCCCGAAAAATATGAACTGGTGGGGCCTACCGTTGAGCCTGATGTTCCGGCACTCTACGATGCAGTTTTTGAAGCCGATATCACCTATTTTGAAAAGGAAGCAGTCTTTAAGCAGAAGATCAGGGTGCTTGATGCCACTGAACTGCTGATCACTGCGGAAGTTTATTTTTCGGTTTGTGACGATGAGAAATGCCTGCCGCCCGAAACAGAACGCTTCAGCTTCAATATTGGAGAAAATCGGGTAGAGGAAGGTTTTACAGACCTCGAGGTCTCAGATAAAGATCAGCGGCTTACCGAAGCCCTGAATATTGATGTAAAAGGAGTGGGCGGAGTCGATATTGCCGATGAAAAAGAGCATAATTACAGTACCATTTTCTTCCTTGGTTTCATTGGCGGACTCATCGCCCTGCTCACGCCCTGTGTGTTCCCAATGATTCCCCTAACCGTTTCCTTTTTTACCAAAGGCGCGAAAACACGCAGAAAAGGCCTGGTAAATGCCATCATGTACGGGGTATTCATATTCCTGATCTACCTTTTGCTCAGTTTGCCGTTCCACCTGCTGGATTCGCTAGATCCCGGTATCCTCAACAATATTTCTACCAACACCACATTGAATATTATCTTCTTCGTGATCTTTATCTTCTTCGCCTTTTCATTTTTTGGGTATTACGAGATCACGCTGCCCAGTTCCTGGAGCAATAAGATGGACGACAAGGCTTCCAGCTTTGGAGGGGTTATAGGCGTTTTCTTTATGGCGCTAACCCTCGCCCTGGTTTCTTTCTCGTGTACAGGGCCTATTTTAGGGTCTCTGCTGGGAAGTTCCCTTACTACCGATGGGGGTGCAACCCAGTTGTCTTTTGGGATGGGAGGTTTTGGCCTGGCCCTTGCGCTTCCGTTTGCCTTGTTTGCACTTTTTCCCAACTGGCTCAATTCACTGCCAAAAAGCGGCGGCTGGCTCAATTCGGTAAAAGTTGTGCTTGGGTTCATCGAACTGGCACTGGCATTTAAGTTCCTTTCCAACGCCGATCTTGTGCAGCACTGGGGGCTCCTAAAAAGGGAAATTTTCATTGGCATCTGGATCGTGGTAGGCCTCGGCCTGCTGCTGTACCTGTTCGGGCTGCTGCGTTTTCCTCATGATGGGCCAAAAACGAAACTGGGTAAAGGGAGATTGCTGCTGGGTATTGCCACCCTGGTCTTTGTGGTTTACCTCGTTCCGGGCCTCACCAACACGCCTGCAGCCAACCTTAAACTTCTAAGTGGTTTCCCGCCACCTTTGTTTTACAGTATCTATGAAAAAGAAACAGACGGGCCTTTAGGTCTTAAGGCGTATAAAGATTTTGAAGAAGGCGTTGCGGCAGCAAAAGCTGAAAATAAACCCATTCTTCTCGATTTTACCGGCTGGGCCTGTGTGAACTGCCGAAAAATGGAAGAGCAGGTGTGGAGTGACCCTGAAGTTTTTGACCTCATGCAGGATGAATTTGTGCTCATTTCCCTTTATGTAGACGACCGCAAAGAGCTGCCCAAAGATCAGAAGTTCAATTACCAGAAACCTACCGGCGGTATAAAGGAGATAAAAACCATTGGAGACAAATGGGCCACTTTTCAAACCCTTAACTTCCGGAATAACTCCCAGCCGTTTTACGTTCTGCTAGACCACAACATGAATATGCTCAACCAGCCGGTTGGTTATACGCCCGATTCAGAAGAGTTTGCGGCCTGGCTCAGGCAGGGAGTAGAAGAATTTAATGCCCGGTAAGTTCATTGGCAGCCGGGTTTTGACAGGAATTTCTATCTTTAGGGACTTCAAAACTAAGCTTACAGATGAGATTTATTAAAATTTATTTCCTGCCGGTGCTGTTTGTGCTGCTTGGCAGCCGTGCATTTGCACAAAACGCGACCAACTATGAGGTTAAAGACCACTACACCAAGCAGGAGGTGGTTATTCCCATGCGGGATGGCACAAAGCTTCATGCCACCATCTTTTCGCCTAAAGATACTTCCAAAGAATATCCAATTCTCATCACCCGTACTCCTTATAGTTCGAGGCCATACGGCCAAGGGCAGTTTCGTTCGCAGCTGGGGCCCAATGAATATTTGATGAAACAGGGGAATATCTTCGTGTACCAGGATGTGCGCGGAAGGTGGATGAGCGAAGGGGTTTACGACAATATGCGGGCTTTTATTCCGAAGAAAAAAGGAAAGCAATTCGATGAGGCCAGCGATACTTATGACACTGTAGAATGGCTAGTGAAGAATGTAAAGAACAACAATGGCCGCGTTGGCCTCTGGGGTATTTCCTATCCCGGTTTTTACGCTACTTATTCCCTTCTGGCCAATCACCCGGCAATAAAAGCGGTTTCCCCGCAGGCATCCATCGGGGATTTCTTCTTCGATGATTTTCACCACAACGGCGCCTATATGTTGAGCTACTGGAGGGCTACTGCTGTTTTTGGCTATGAAAAAAGTACGCCCAGCGATACTGCCTGGTATTCTTTCCCGGAGCTCAATACCAAAGATCAATACCAGTTCTTCCTCGATGCGGGGCCTCTCAAAAACCTCGATAAATACTATGGAGAAGACAATGTTTTCTGGCAACAGCTCAAGGAACATCCAAATTATGATGAGTTCTGGCAAAAACGCGGAATTATTCAGCATTTAAACAATATTAAACCTGCGGTAATGGTTGTGGGCGGCTTATTTGATGCTGAAGACCTTTACGGCCCCTTCAATATTTACAAGACCATAGAGAAGAACAGCGATACCTACAACATGCTCGTGATGGGTCCCTGGAGCCATGGCGATTGGGCCCGCAAAAAGGAGCGGCAGGCTATCGGGAATGTGTATTTTGGCGATAATATTTCTGAAAATTACCAGAAAGAAGTGGAGACCATCTTCTTTAACCACTTTTTGAAAGGAGACCCAGATGAACCGCTCGCGCTTCCTGAAGCTTACATGTTCGATACCGGTTTGATGCAATGGAAAACCTATGAAGCCTGGCCCCCAAAAATGGCAAAAAAGAAAGCCTTTTACCTTGGTGATAATCAGCAGCTAATTGCAGGGCCTGCAGCTGCTCCCGCTGTTAGCACTGGTGCCGAAACGTTCATAAGCGACCCGGCGAAACCTGTGCCTTATTCTGAAGATATCAAAATGGTTTTCACCCCGCGAAAGTATATGACCGACGATCAAAGGTTTGCAGCACGCCGCCCCGATGTACTGGTGTATGAAACTGAAGTTTTAGAGGAAGATCTCACGCTCGCCGGAGAAGTGCTGGCAAAATTGCAGGTGGCAACCACCGGAACGGCGGCCGACTGGGTGGTGAAGCTAGTTGACGTTTTTCCACCAGATGCCGAAGATTTTGAAGAAACACAGGATTATCTCTCGATGAGCAATTATCACTTGATGGTGCGCAGCGAAGTTATAAGGGGCAGGTTCAGGAACAGTTTTTCGAATCCCGAGCCTTTTGAACCCAACCAGAAGACTGAAGTAAACCTGCAGCTTCAGGATGTGCACCACACCTTCAAAAAAGGCCACAAGCTGCAAATACAGGTGCAAAGCACGTGGTTCCCGTTAATTGACAGGAATCCGCAGACTTACGTCGACAATATTTTTGAAGCCGAAGAAGAAGATTTCCAGAAACAGGAACACAAGGTCTTCCACGATTCACAAATCATATTTTCAATACTCGAATAGCTTTAAGAGGTGTTAAAAATGACATTTTTAACACCTCTTTTTCTTTCTACCTGCCGCTGCGCGATTGCAGTTAATTTCTTACTTTCAACATTCGTTTTTCAGCATAAAATTATAGCGCTTATGAGAATCAAAAGCTTCAAAATACTACTTTCCCTGCTTATCTTCACCGGTTTTTCTGCCTGCAGGAATACTTCAGGAGAAGCAGAGATCACTTCGGAAGAAATTCAGCAGGAAACAGCACAGCTAAATGCCTTTTTTGAAGAGGAATTTCAGAAAGATCTTGCAGATTCACCCATGCTGCAAACCCGCCTGGGGATAAAAACAAATTATGACGCCTGGGACGATTTTTCGCACCTGCGCTATGCCGAAGATCTCAAAAAGGCCAAAAAAAGACTTGCCTTTCTTGAAGATGAAATAAATCCTGAAGCTCTTGAAGGGCAGGCAGCTCTCAGTTATAAACTCTACCGCCAACAGCTTGAAAACGAGATTGAAGACTACGATTTCAGGCTTTACAATTACCCCGTAAACCAAATGTTTGGGGTTCATGTGCAGTTGCCCGCATTTTTGATCAATATGCACAAAATCGATTCGGTGAGCGATGCCAGAGCCTATATCGCGAGGCTTAACAAATTTCCTTCAGTAATGGAAGACGTGATAAAAGGGCTGGAGCTGCGGGAAATGAACCAGATCATGCCGCCGGCCTTCGTGTTTGCCCACACGGTTGAGGCTTCACAAAACCTCCTGAAAGGACGCCCTTTTGAGAAATCGGCTGAAGCAAGTACACTTTTGGAAGATTTTAGGAGTAAAGTAGAAAAGCTGGAGGTTTCAGAAAGCCAGAAAGATGAGCTGATTCTGAAGGCGCAGCAGGCACTGCTCACTTCGATGAAACCGGCTTACGAGAATCTTATTGCAAAGCTGAAGGACCAGCAACAACGCGCCACAGCCGATCACGGGGCCTGGAAATTTCCGAAGGGAAAAGCCTTTTATGAAAATGCTTTGAAGAGAACTACCACTACCAATTTATCTGCTGAAGAGATCCACGAAATTGGCCTTAGCGAAGTGGCGCGTATTCATAAGGAAATGGAAGATATTATGAAGCAGGTGGGCTTTGACGGCAGCCTGAAAGATTTTTTCCAGTTTATGCGCGAAGACGGGCAGTTTTACTATGAAAATTCAGAAGAAGGCAGGCAGCAGTATTTAACTGAAGCCAAAGCTGTCATTAACAGGATGAAGGCCCGTCTCGATGAGCTCTTTTTGACCCAACCCGAGGCTGATATTGTGGTGAAGGCTGTTGAGCCTTTTAGGGAGAAAAGTGCCGGGAAGGCATTTTACCAGCAGCCGGCAATAGACGGTTCCCGCCCCGGTACCTATTACGCCAATCTATACGACATGGAGGCAATGCCCACCTACCAGATGGAAGCACTGGCCTTTCATGAAGGAATTCCCGGTCACCACATGCAACTGGCCATAGCGCAGGAACTTGACAGCCTGCCCATGTTCAGGAAAATAGGCGGGTATGGAGCTTACATTGAAGGCTGGGGGCTTTACAGCGAACTGGTGCCGAAAGAAATAGGTTTCTATGAAGATCCTTATTCCGATTTCGGAAGGCTGGCTATGGAGCTTTGGCGTTCCATTAGGCTGGTGGTAGACACCGGGATCCACGCCAAAAAATGGACGAGAGATGAGGCGATAGACTATTACGTGGAGAACTCCCCCAATGCCGAAAGCGACGCGGTGAAGATGGTAGAACGGCATATTGTAATGCCGGGACAGGCCACTGCCTATAAAATTGGAATGAACAAGATCCTGGAACTTCGGGAATATGCAAAAAAAGAGTTGGGGGATGAATTTAATATCCGGGAGTTTCATGATGTGGTTCTCACTAACGGGTCTGTCCCGCTCAACATACTTGAAGAACTGGTTGTAGAATGGGTTAAAAATAAACAAGCTTGAAAACAAAAGACACAGCAGTAGAGTTAACACTCATAAAACTTAAAAATCAGCAGGGGACTGAACTGGAAATCCTCAATTTTGGGGCGACTATTTTCAGTTTAACAATTAAAGGCATCAACGTAGTTGTGGGGCCATCGCAGCCTGAAGATTACCTTAGCGGGATCTACCACGAGCGTGGAAAATTCTTTGGCGCCTCGGTGGGCCGTTATGCCGGCCGAATTTCAAAAGGCCAGTTCTCCCTCAATGGGGAAACGTACAAACTTTTTGAGAAAAACGGTGTACATCTTCACGGGGGCAAGCACGGATTTTCATACAAGTTCTGGAAGCTCATAGAGCAGGGAGAAGGGCAGGACCCATACGTGCTGCTCGAATATATTTCACCCGATGGGGAAGAAGGGTATCCCGGAAACCTCACTGTGCAGGTAAAATATACACTTACTGAAGACAATGAAGTGCAGGTTGACTACCGCGCCCAAACCGATAAAGAGACCGTAGTGAATCTCACCAACCACGCATATTTCAACCTGAATGGTCGCGGCGATGTGAACGGGCACAGGCTTCAGCTTCCTGCAGATTCCTTCCTGGAGTCAGATGCTCACCTGGTGCCTACTGGGAATTTGACCGAGGTGACGGGTACAGAGTTTGATTTCAGAGAATCGTCTTTAATAGGCGAAGTGCCGCTAGATACCGTTTTTAAACTAAACGGGAGTGGAAAGAACATAACATTAGAGGGAGATAAATCGGGTCTCAAGCTGGAGGTGGAAACCAACCAGCCGGCAGTAGTGGTGTATGTTCCCGAAGATTTACCTGCAGACTGGGAGTATGCCACCAAAGTTGGGGCAGAACGTGCGGCAGTATGTCTTGAGACGCAAAAATTTCCTGATGCGCCTCATCATGAGCATTTTCCGGATGTTAGATTGCGAAAGGGAGAAGTTTACGAAAATAAGACTACATGGAGGTTTACCGCCGGTTCAAAATTTTAACTGTAAAACTTACCTTTATTCTGGTTAAACTCTTATATTTAACAAAATTTTAGTAGGTAGGTTTGCCTGTGCGAACTGCCTGTAAGCATTAATTCTCCTTAATTTTTTTCTTATGGAATTCGCTTTACTCGATAAGCTGATTTTTGCCGCTTACGCGTTGATGATCATTGGGATTGGCCTTTGGGTCTCCCGTGGCAAGGGAAATACTTCAGAAGATTACTTCCTGGCCAGTAAATCTTTGCCCTGGTGGGCGATAGGTACCTCGCTTATTGCGGCTAATATTTCCGCAGAACAGTTTATTGGAATGTCGGGTTCCGGTTTTGCGATTGGGCTTGCCATTGCGTCTTATGAATGGATGGCGGCTATTACCCTTATCATTGTGGGAAAATATTTTCTTCCCATTTTTATTGAAAAAGGGCTGTACACCATTCCAGAATTTATAGAGGTAAGGTACAGCACAAATTTAAAAACCATACTTGCGGTCTTCTGGATCGCCCTGTTTATATTCGTTAACCTTACATCGGTACTTTACCTGGGTGCCACAGCTTTAGACACCATTGTAGGTTCTGGAGACGGTTCTATCTTCCTGTATTCAATTATTGGGCTTGCGCTTTTTGCCGCTGCATATTCTTTGTATGGCGGGCTTGCCGCCGTTGCCTGGACCGATGTTGTGCAGGTGGTTCTTCTCATTTTAGGAGGGTTGATCACCACCTATATAGGCCTGTCACACGTGTCTGAAGACGGCGGAATTATCTCCGGAATTGTTAGCGTGTACGAGCAGGTTCCCGAAAAATTCTCTATGATCCTTGAAAAAGGAGAGATTATTACCCCCGGCGGAAAAGATGCCTGGTGGGATCTTCCGGGGCTGGCCGTTCTACTTGGCGGGATGTGGGTGGCAAACCTCTATTACTGGGGCTTTAACCAGTACATTATTCAAAGAACCCTTGCAGCAAAAAGTTTACGGGAGTCTCAAAAAGGGATTATTCTCGCAGGGTTCCTTAAACTTTTAATCCCGTTGATCGTAGTGGTGCCGGGAATCATCGCTTACGTGATGAACACAGGGCCGGGCGGCGCTTTTGGACCTGAATACACCGATCCTTCTTTTATTGCTGAAGGCGGCAGGATCATCAATGACAATGCTTTCCCATGGCTTATAAAAGAATTTGTGCCTGTGGGCTTAAAAGGCCTGGTGCTGGCGGCTCTTGCGGCGGCCATCGTTTCTTCGATCGCCTCTATGCTGAATTCCACCGCAACCATCTTTACAATGGACATCTATAAGCCGTACATACAGAAAGGAGCTTCTGAAAAGCGCCTTGTGACCGTAGGAAGGCTTTCGGCTACTCTAGCCCTAATCATCGCAGTGATTCTTGCACCCCAGCTAAGAAGCCTGGGGCAGGTTTTCCAGTACATCCAAGAGTACACAGGGGTAGTGAGCCCGGGGATCCTGGCCGTGTTCATGCTGGGCTTGTTCTGGAAAAAAACGACCAACAATGCGGCTATTTTTGGGGTACTGGCCTCTATACCTATCGCCCTCTACTTTAAAGTAGGCCCTTCAGGCTGGATTGACAGTCCGTTTTTTGTAGAACTGCCGTTCATGCACCAGATGTTTATCACCTGGATACTTACCATGGCTATTATGGTGGCCTTAAGCTATTACGAGAATAAGGGTGCCACCCATCCAAAGGCGATCATCATTACGAAAAAACTCTTTAAAACCGGACCAGCTTTTAATATTGGTGCCTTTGCGATCTTATTAATCGTGACCATGCTGTACGCTATTTTCTGGTAGGTTTCTTCGGAAATTTTTATAAAAAAACCGTCATTTGACGGTCTTTTTTTGTAAAAAATTATAGCTGATTATTTTAGATCATGAGCACATAAGTAGCTTTTAAGACTAATTCCTTCCGGCTATGATGATCTGGTTATATAAAACATCCTGTCCGGTTTTTCAATATTATAGTTGAATTTTTAAGTGGTAGTGTTTTAAGGAGGAGCTATAAAGGAGGGGTGTGATTAACTCTTACCTTCGGAATATTTATTCCTCAGTAAAAATTGGGAGGCCCTGCAGGAGAATGTACAATTCATGTGGTTTAGCAGACAAAAGAACAGACCACAATACCATCAATGGCTCTAGGGGCAAAAGATTAAAAAATATTTAAACCCAAATAAAAAAAAACTCTTTTAAATATCTACGAAAAAAAGGCTGTTTAAAAAGTATTTTTAAACAGCCTTTCCTTAAACCTTACTCAAATTTTCCCTGTTGATAATCGGTGTAGGCCTGGTCAATTTCTTCGAGTGTGTTCATCACGAAAGGACCCTGGGCTACTACGGGTTCGTTAAAAGGTTTTGCGTGACCAAACAAGACAATACTTTCTGCCAGGGCTTCCATGCGCAGGTTTTCATCGTCATTATTAAATTCTACGAGATGAAGGGACTGGATGATCTCTCCGTTAATCTTTATTTCTCCTTTTATCACGTAACAAAGAATATTGTGCTCAGCCGGCACCCGAGTACTAAAAACACCTTCGGGCTCAAAGAAAAGGGTACTTAGGTGTATCTCTGTGGGAGTATCAAAAGGACCTTTGGTACCGTATAAATCCCCTGAAATTACCTGGGCTTTTACTTTTTTGTCTTCGGAAAATGTCACCGGAATTTCCCCTTTTTGAAGCCCCTTGTAAGTTGGTGGTGTCATTTTTAACTTCGCCGGTAAATTCACCCACAGCTGAAGGATCTCTAACGGCCCACCTTCCTTTTTGAATTTTTCCGAAGAAACTTCGGCGTGAATAAGACCTTTCCCGGCAGTCATCCATTGTACGCCGCCACTTTCAATGACGCTGTTGTTTCCGCCTGAGTCTTTATGGGCAATGTCGCCATCAAGGATAAAAGTTACTGTTTCCATCCCCCGATGCGGGTGCGGCCCAAAAGGCAGCCCATTGTTTCCCGGTGAATACCGCTGCGGCCCGTGATGGTTGAGAAAGAGAAAAGGATCAATCATCCGCAGAGACCGCGTGGGCATAGGCGAATAGGTGATGAGATCGGCAATGGGCCGGTACTCTGCTTTATATGTTCTTTTAATGGTCCTCATATTTCAATAGTCAGTAGTCAATAGTCAGTAGTTGATAGTCAAATATTCAATAATCAATATTCATTATTCAATTTCTTACTCTTTATTCCTTACATAAATGAGTTTATATTTTCCACGGCCCTGGTTTTCCCTAGATTCAATTTCAAATTTGGCTATGGAACTTATCATTGGGGTTAACTTTTGAAATCCGTAGTTACGGGAGTCAAAATTAGGTTGCTTCTTTTGCAGCAGGCTTCCTACATCTCCCAGGAAAGCCCAGCCGTCATCATCGGCAACATCAGAGATCGTAGACGCGATTAATTTGATGACCTTATTGGTGATCTTGTCATAATCACTCTTCTTAGTCTCTTTCTCCTTACTCGATTCCTTCGTCTGGTTTTTCAGGATTTCAATATAAATAAACCGGTCGCAGGCAACGATAAAAGGATCGGGGGTCTTTTTCTCTCCAATGCCAATCACGTTCATTCCGGCTTCTCTAAGGCGGGTGGCGAGTCTTGTGAAATCGCTGTCACTGGAAACCAGGCAAAATCCGTCGACCTTTTGTGAATACAGGATATCCATGGCATCTATGATCATGGCAGAATCGGTCGCATTTTTGCCCTGGGTGTAGCCGTATTGCTGTATGGGTGTAACGGCATTTTCGAGCAGTACATTCTTCCATTTTGCCAGGTGTGGCTTGGTCCAGTCGCCGTAGATCCTTTTTATAGTAGGGTTGCCGTACTTGGCAATCTCTTCCATCATTTCTTTTACATAGGCCGAAGGAATATTGTCACCGTCTATTAATACCGCTAATCTTGTATCCATTAAAAATTTAAATTTCCTGATTATCCCATAAAGATAGGGAAATGATGCCGACACAAATGAGAAGCAGCGGGGATTAAGTTTTTTTTAGGAAGACCGGTCAGACTGAAGAGGAAAATAGCTGCCAAAAATGGCATTTTTAAGAATGCTCTGTGTCGTGAGGTTCTATGTGGATCAGGATATCGGCTAGTTCCGGGATCTCCCTTTGCAGCCTGTCTTTTAAATTATGGGCAATTTCGTGACCTTCGTTGACCGTAAGTTCACCGTCTACAATAACATGCAGGTCTACATGATAAGTCATTCCGGTTTTGCGTACAAAGCATTTTTCAGTTTCAATCACGCCTTTTTCCTTTTTTGAGACCTCGCGAATTTCATCCACCAGGTCGTCATAAAGGTGTTCATCCATAATTTCACCAAGGGCTGGTCTTAAAATAAGGTAAGCGTTGTAGAGTATAAAGCCCGAAGCAAAAAGTGCCGCCCAGTCATCGGCTGTTTCGTATCCTTTTCCCATAAAGAGGGCAATGGCAATACCAATAAAAGCCATGAGGGAGGTGATGGCGTCGCTGCGATGGTGCCAGGCATCGGCCTTGAGCGAGCTGCTGTTGGTCTCTTCCCCTTTTTTATTGATAAACCTGTAAAAGATCTCTTTGGTAAGTATAATTGCCGTTAACACTACCAGCGTGTAGGGTTTGGGCACTTTATGAGGAGTTTGAATGTTCTCAATGCTCTCCATCACAATTACGGTAGCCGAAACTACTAAAAACCCTACCACGGCAAAGGTGATAAGCGGCTCCACCCGTCCATGCCCGTAGGGGTGGTTCTCATCGGCCGGCCGGGCCGAATATTTTAATCCAAAAAGTACCAGCAGGCTCGAAAACACATCGGTGGTAGATTCTATGGCATCGGCAATAAGGGCGTACGAATTCCCAAAAACACCGGTGATGCCTTTGATGATGGCCAGCGCGGCATTGCCGGCAATGCTGTAGTAAGAGGCTTTTATGGCCTGCCGGTGGGAATCGGTATTCATAATTTTTTGAAACTAAAGAGGCTTCCTTAAAAGCTCTAATGCTATCTTTCTAAATTATTTCTGAATCTTTTTGCTTCTGAAAATCAGTTTGTAAGATCCTGAAAAATACCTTCAGAATGACATTTTTGACAACTTTTAAGACAGCCTCGTTTCTGTCTTCCTAAATATTCAGGAGCGATATAAATTTAAAGGATTCTAAAATTACTTCAGAATATATATGCTAACTGCGGGAGTGCCTCTTATTTACGCCTCCTCTTCAGTTGTTTCTTCCATGGTGTGGTACACGTGCTGTACATCATCATCTTCTTCCAGCTTTTCAAGAAGTTTCTCCACATCGGCGGCTTCTTCGGGAGATAGCGGTTTTGTTACCTGCGGAATATACTCAAAGCCGGAGGAGATGATCTCGATATCCCTGCTTTCGAGTTCCTTCTGAAGGGCTCCAAATGCTTCAAAAGGCGCATAGATGATGATTCCGTCTTCATCTTCAAAAACTTCTTCGGCACCAAAATCTATCAGTTCCAGTTCAAGTTCTTCGGCATCAAGGTTATCTTTGTCGATGCGGAAATTACAGGTATGGTCAAACATGAATTCTACCGAGCCCGAAGTTCCCAGGTTCCCGTCGCATTTATTGAAGTACGAACGCACATTGGCAACCGTGCGGTTATTATTGTCTGTAGCAGTTTCTACCAGCACGGCAATACCGTGTGGCGCATAACCTTCAAAAAGTACGATTTTGTAGTCGCCCTGGCTTTTATCGGAAGCGCGTTTTATGGCCCGCTCAATATTGTCTTTGGGCATGTTAACACTCTTGGCATTCTGGATCACCGCCCGCAACCTGGAGTTGGTATCGGGATCGGGGCCACCTTCTTTTACAGCCATTACTATGTCTTTCCCAATGCGGGTGAAAGCCTTGGCCATAGCAGACCACCGCTTCATTTTACGCGCTTTCCTGAATTCAAATGCTCTTCCCATTTTAATCTATTAATTGAGGGGTAAAAATAGGAAAAAACATCAAGCTCCTAAAAAAGATTATTCGCCTGTACCTATAATATCTTCAATGCTTCGGGCGAGTTTAAAATCTTTCTGGGTCACACCGCCGGCATCGTGTGTAGAGAGCGAAATTTGAAGTTCGTTGTAGACGTTCGTCCAGTTGGGGTGATGCTGCTGGGCTTCGGCTTCAAAAGCAATCCTAACCATCACCGAGAATGCTTCTTTAAAGTTCTCGA
Source organism: Salinimicrobium tongyeongense (assembly GCF_026109735.1). Lineage (NCBI taxonomy): Bacteria > Pseudomonadati > Bacteroidota > Flavobacteriia > Flavobacteriales > Flavobacteriaceae > Salinimicrobium > Salinimicrobium tongyeongense. The sequence continues at coordinate 2,719,979 of NZ_CP069620.1, forward strand.
ACTGAAAGCTGGTGTGAATGGCATCATCTTTATACTCCCAGCCTTCCAGCTCTTCAAGCTTTGATCTGATCTCATTGTCATCTAAAATCTGCATAATTCCTGAATTTTAATTGTTTAAAGTTAAACAAGCTCGGCGCGCAGAAAGATGAATTAGTAGAATATTAACAGCTAGGAAACCAAAGTACTGGCCACCACTTCCTGGATCGAGATCTGCAGGTTCTTTGGCAGCAGGTTGTCTTTGGGGATTACGGCAAGAAACCGGTCAAAGTTTGAATCGTAGACGTTTTTAAGCAAAGGCTTTTTTTCTCCCAGGGTTTCACAGATCTCGGCCACAAGGTCGTTGTGGTGAATAAGGTCGTTGCTGCCTAAATGGAACACCCCCTGTTTGTTCCGGTTTATGATGTAGTGCAGCTGCTGGGTCACTTTTGTATCAAAAGTGGCGTTTACCACCACGTTTGAGAAAACTTCAATGGCTTCGTGCTCCTGCAGCTGCCTTTTTATCTCGGCAATACGTGGCGAACTGGCTCCAAAGACCATAGGCAAACGCGCAATGACATATTTGTGGTTTGGCAGTCGCAGGAGCGCATTTTCGATCTTAATTTTAAACCTTCCGTAGACACTTTGAGACAGGGTTTTGTCGTATTCGTAAGACGGGTAATTGGTGAAAGCATCAAAGACATTGGCCGAAGACAGAAAAATAAGCTTTGAATTCTTGTTGTTCAGCAGGTAGTCTATGATCTCAAAGTGGGTGTGTACCTGGGCCAGAAAGTTTCCGCGCAGGGCAGAGACTATAACATTTGGACGCAGGTTTTCCAGGAGAATGCCTATACTTTCCCGCTCCAGGTCAAACTGGTGGAACTTCTGGTTCTTTTCAAAAAACGCATTTTCGGTACGGTAGGTGGCGTGCGTATCAAAATAGGGGTAAAGCTCTTTATAAAGGGCATTCCCTATAAAGCCGCTTCCCCCTAAGATCAAAATTTTCTTCAAAAACTATCCTTTATAAAATGGCATTTTTACCACTGTGGCAGGAAGAGCTTTTTTGCGAATCTGAATATTAATTTTACTTCCCGGCGTGGCATACTCGGTGGGAACATATCCCATTCCAATTCCCTTTTCAAGAGACGGCGACATGGTTCCGGAAGTTACATTGCCAATAACCTTGCCACTCTCATCTACAATCTCGTAACCCTGGCGCGGAATTCCGCGTTCATTAAGCTCAAAGCCCACCAGTTTACGCGTTGGCCCATTCTCTTTTTGTTCCTTAAGGGCTTCAGAGTTAACAAAGTTTTTGGTGAATTTGGTGATCCAGCCCAACCCGGCTTCAATTGGGGAGGTAGTATCATCAATGTCATTTCCGTAGAGACAAAAGCCCATTTCGAGGCGCAGAGTATCTCTGGCAGCAAGGCCTATGGGTTTAATCCCGTAACCGGCTCCTGCTTCAAAAACGCGGTCCCAAACGCGCTGGGCATCATCGTTTTTTACATATATCTCGAAACCGCCACTGCCGGTATAGCCGGTGGCCGAGATGATCACATTTTCGGCTCCTGCAAAAGCTGCCACCTGAAACGTGTAGAATTTTATTGCTGAAAGATCTACATTGGTGAGAGACTGCATGGCTTCGGCGGCTTTTGGCCCCTGTATGGCGAGCAGTGAATACTCATCTGAAAGATCGCGCATGGTAGCGTCCATCGTGTTGTGCTGGGAAATCCAGTTCCAGTCTTTTTCGATATTGGAAGCATTAACCACAAGAAGGTATTTCTCTTCGTTAAAGCGATAAATAATAAGATCGTCTACAATTCCGCCATCGGAATTGGGCATGCAGCTGTACTGGGCCTTGCCGTCGGTAAGTTTTGCAGCGTCGTTAGACCCAATTTTCTGGATCAAGGCCAGGGCGTTCTCTCCCGTGATAAGGAACTCGCCCATGTGCGAAACGTCAAATACACCTACCGCTTTTCTCACGGTCTCGTGTTCAATATTTACACCTTCATAGGAAACAGGCATGTTGTAGCCCGCAAAGGGAACCATTTTGGCTCCAAGTTCTATATGAGTAGAGGTAAGTGCTGTATTCTTCATTTAAAATTTATTTTCCGCAAATTTATTAAATTCAGTAAGGATAGGGCGGTTAATGCGGAAATTTTCAATAGAAATAGATAAGGCAAAGGCTGGGGCCAAAGGAAATTTTATATTTGTGTAACTTTTTCAAAAAAGCAATTCATGAAGATCCTTAGTGCCAAACAAATAAAGCAGGCCGATAAACTGACTATTGAAAAGCAGGGGATTTCTTCCACCGAATTAATGGAAAGAGCCGCCACGCTTGTCTTTGACGAGATCCATAAACGCCTGCAGGCTGCGCCAATTCCCGTTAAAATTTTCTGCGGAATTGGGAACAATGGAGGGGACGGGCTTGTGGTGGGGCGGCAGTTGATAGAAGCGGGCTACGATGTCACTATATATATTGTAAACTACAGCGATCAACGCTCGCCGGATTTTCTCGTGAATTACGATCGGGTAAAAAACCTCTCGAAAAACTGGCCTGTTCTTCTCAAAGCTGATGACGACCTTCCCCAAATAAAATACGGCGATTTTGTTGTCGATGCCATCTTTGGGGTGGGCTTGAATCGGCCGCTGCCAGGCTGGGTCGCAGGGCTGGTAAAGCACATTAATGCTTCGGGGGCTTTTATGCTGGCCATAGATATGCCCTCGGGCCTTATGGCCGATGCCGCGGTAGAAAATATGGAATCGGTCATTAGGGCCAGTTACACAATTAGCTTTCAGGTGCCAAAAATGGCATTTTACCTGCCCGGTACAGCGCCTTTTGTTGGCGACCTTCAAATTCTGGATATAGGCCTTGATCCCGAATTTATAAAAGATGCCCCCGCAGCAGCCGAATTGATTGGGAAAGCCGAAGCACGTGCCCTTTACAAGCCACGCCAAAGGTTCACCCACAAAGGGACATATGGCCATGCGCTTATTATTGGCGGAAGTTATGGTAAAATTGGCAGTGTTTGCCTCACGGCCACCGCCGCACTGCGTGCAGGTGCAGGCCTGGTCACTGTATATGCGCCAAAATGCGGCTATGATATCCTGCAAACCGCACTTCCTGAAGCCATGGTGATCACCGATCTGCATAACGAGATCCTCACCAACATCGAATTTGACCTTGATCCCGATGTGATAGCATTTGGTGTGGGAGTGGGCACAAAAGAAGAAACTGTTGAAGCTTTTGAACAACTACTGAAGAAGTACAAAAAGCCGATGGTCATAGATGCCGACGGACTTAATATATTTTCCAAAAATGGCGATTTACTCGAGCTTTTACCCGAAGGCAGTATCTTAACGCCTCATCCCAAAGAACTGGAAAGACTTATTGGCCCCTGGAAAGATGATTTCGAAAAACTCGATAAAGCCAGGGCTTTCACCAAAAAACATAAAGTAATCCTGCTTATAAAAGGCACCTATACCTTTACAGTAACTCCAAACGACCTTTTTATCAATACTACCGGCAACCCTGGCATGGCCACTGCCGGTAGCGGAGATGTGTTGACGGGAGTGCTGAGTGCGCTTGTTGCCCAGGGCTATGAACCTTTGCGCGCTACCATCCTGGGAGTATACCTGCATGGAAAAGCCGGAGATATCGCCGCCGAAAGATTCAGCTATGAAGGTGTGGTGGCAGGGGATATTGCAAAAAATACAGGAGCTGCAATTTTTGACCTTTTTGAAACCCAAAAAACCAACTATTCCTAATGAGAGATTGTCATTATATAAGTTCTTCAGTTCTCGATATTGAAGAAATAAGGGAGATCATTGAAAACAAGAAAAGCCTTGCCCTTAGTGAAGAGGCTGTTTACCAGATTGAGAAAGCCAGGAAGTATCTCGATCAAAAAATGAAAGAGAACAAAAGCCCCATTTACGGGATCAATACCGGTTTTGGTTCTTTGTGCAATGTCAAGATCTCTTCAGAAAACCTTACAAAACTTCAGGAGAACCTGGTGATGTCTCACGCCTGCGGAACAGGGGAGAAGGTATCAAAACCTATCATCAGGTTGATGTTATTGTTGAAAATTCAATCATTAAGCTACGGGCATTCGGGAGTTTCTCTGGAAACCGTGAACAGGCTTATAGATTTTTACAATGAAGATGTGCTGCCGGTGGTGTATTCACAGGGATCTTTAGGCGCTTCGGGCGACCTTGCCCCCCTGGCGCACCTCTCGCTTCCGTTGATTGGGAAAGGAGAGGTTTATCTCAATGGAGAAATTATTCCTTCCGAAGAAATGCTGAAGAAATTCGGCTGGAAACCCATCACCTTGCAATCTAAAGAGGGCCTGGCACTGCTTAACGGTACCCAGTTTATGAGTGCGCATGGAGTTTACGCCCTGCTTCAGTCTAACCGGCTTTCAATTTGGGCCGATGTGATAGGAGCCCTGTCGGTTGATGCGTTTGATTGTAATATTGCCCCTTTTGATGAGCTGGTGCATCTGGTACGGCCACATCGCGGGCAGGTGAAAACCGCCGAAAGGATCAGGAAGATCCTTGCCGGAAGTGAAATTGCCAAACAGGTAAAGCAAAACGTGCAGGACCCGTACTCCTTCAGGTGTATCCCGCAGGTGCATGGCGCCAGCAAAGACACGCTCGATTTTGTGTACAAATGCTTTAAGACCGAAATTAATTCGGTTACCGATAACCCAAATATCTTTGCTGATGCCAATAAGATTATTTCGGGAGGGAATTTTCACGGGCAGCCGTTGGCTTTGTCCTTAGATTACCTGGCTATTGCCATGGCCGAGCTGGGCAGTATTTCAGAAAGAAGGATCTACCAGCTGGTATCTGGTTTGCGCGGACCGGCATTTCTGGTTGATGCCCCGGGACTTAACAGCGGATTCATGATTCCGCAGTACACCGCCGCCAGTATTGTGAGCCAGAACAAACAACTTTGCAGCCCTGCGAGTGTAGATTCCATTGTGTCGTCTAACGGGCAGGAAGATCACGTGAGCATGGGCGCGAATGCCGCAACAAAAGTGGTGAAAGTGGTAGATAACGTGAGCACCATCCTGGCAATAGAGCTCTATAATGCCTCGCAGGCACTCTCGTACAGGGGGGCTTATAAGACATCTCCCCTCCTTCAGAAATTAATTGAAGAATTCAGGAAAGAAGTTCCTTTGGTGAAAGAGGATGTGGTGATGGCACCTTTTGTTCAGAAGGCAAAAAAATTCCTTCAGAATTACCCTTTAAGCGATTTTTCTTTTGAATAGGTGTTTAATTGCTCTGTCATCCAGGCTTCAGCTTCTTCAAGAGTACTAAAGATCTCGAAGGAATTTTTATCGGTATAAAATTGCCGTTCTACACGTGCTGTTTGGCGGGTGAGCGCATTTTCGGAAACCACGGCGATTGCTTTTAACTGCGGGTGCTCTGCAGATTCGCGGTACACCATGGGGTTTACGGCATAAGAGTGTATCCTGTGCGAAATATAGCCGAAAAAATTGCCCCCAAAGCTGTCTGTGCCAATTTGCAGGATCTTCCTGTTGGTCTCTACGTCAAGTAAGGCGCCTTCGTTCATTTCATTGATCAGGATCCTGTCATGGACCCAAACCACGCCGCAGTTCAACTCAACTTTTGTTGTCATTATTTGTTTGGAATAGGTGGTGAAATTATGATTTTTATTTTGAAGTTGATGAAGCGGCTAATGAGATTTGGTAAAAAAAAAGAAGGTCTTCAAAAATGGCATTTTTGAAGACCTTCTTTTTTAAGGAGTTAACTTGTTATTTTAAACTGCCAACCATATCCTGGGGCCTTACCCATTCGTCAAATTCCTCGGCGGTAACATACCCGAGGTTAACGGCTTCCTCTTTTAGGGTGGTTCCGTTTTTATGAGCGGTATTGGCAATCTCGGCTGCCTTGTAATACCCAATTTTGGTGTTAAGGGCAGTAACCAGCATCAAAGAGTTATTGAGTAGCTCCTGGATCCTTGGCTTGTTTGGCTCAATTCCGGCGGCGCAATGTTCGTCGAAAGAGGCACAGGCATCACCAAGCAACTGCGCACTTTGCAGGATATTGGCTGCCATTACGGGTTTGAAAACATTCAGTTCAAATTGCCCCTGCATGCCGCCCACGTTAATAGTGACGTCATTTCCAATTACCTGGGCACAAACCATGGTAAGGGCTTCTACCTGGGTTGGGTTCACCTTGCCGGGCATAATAGAAGATCCGGGTTCATTGGCAGGGATGAGGATCTCGCCAATTCCGCTTCTTGGGCCAGAAGCAAGCATCCTCACATCATTGGCAATTTTATTAAGAGACACTGCCAGTGTTTTTAAGGCACCACTGGTTTCTACAAAAGCGTCGTGAGCTGCTAAAGCTTCAAACTTATTAGGAGCAGAGGTAAAGGGAAGTTCAGTGAATTTCGCAATAAATTCGGCTACGCGTTTAGAATAACCTTTTGGAGTATTCAGTCCGGTCCCTACTGCAGTTCCGCCAAGGGCGAGTTCAGAAAGGTGTGGCAGGGTATTCTCAAGGGCATTGAGGCCGTGGTCAAGTTGAGAAACATATCCACTGAATTCCTGCCCCAAAGTTAGGGGAGTGGCATCCATAAAGTGGGTGCGGCCAATTTTTACCACATCCTTGAATTCTTCCGATTTCTTTTTAAGTGTATTGCGGAGCTTTTTTACTCCGGGAATGGTCACTTCTACAATTTTCTTGTACACGGCGATGTGCATTCCGGTAGGAAAGGTGTCGTTAGAAGATTGAGATTTGTTGACATCGTCATTTGGCGATAGCACTTTCTCGTCTTCGCCAATGGTTCTTCCTGCAAGTTGCTGGGCTCTGTTGGCAATTACCTCGTTGAGGTTCATGTTGCTTTGCGTGCCGCTTCCTGTTTGCCAAATTACCAGAGGAAACTGGTCATCGTGCTTTCCTTCAAGGATCTCATCACAAACTTTTGAGATGTAATCCCTTTTGTCTACCGAAAGAACCCCAAGTTCACAGTTCGTAAAGGCTGCTGCTTTTTTAAGATAGGCAAAACCGTAAATGATCTCCATTGGCATTGAACCGGGAGCACCGATTTTAAAGTTGTTCCTGGAGCGTTCGGTTTGCGCTCCCCAAAGTTTATCTGAAGGGACTTTTACTTCCCCCATGGTATCTTTTTCTATTCTGTATTCCATGATTTAATTGGTTTACTACAAATTTACATCTTCGATAAATTATAAGCACTTAAAACCAGACAAAATTAGGCCATGAACAGTAAAAATTTCGGCTCATATTTTCAACTTACAGCTGCCGAAAAAATAAAATAAAAACTTTTGCGATAACTTCTTAGAGTTTCTATCTTTGGCAAAGATTCAATAAAATAGGACACATGTTTGAATTTGATCAATATTTAGGCTTTCTGGCTTTCCTTATTATATTACTCATCGGGTTCTGGGTAATGCTATTCTTAACTGCCATTATCCCTTACTGGATAGGAGGCGCAGTTAAAGAAATGCTCGACGAAAAGAAAGAGAAGAAACGCCTGGAGAGGGAAAAAGCTTAAAAAAGGACTTCAAGTCCTTTTTTTTATGGCCGTTTAATGCCTTACAAAAAATATAAAAGCCGTCATTTTGTGACGGCTTTTATATTTTTATTCCTGAATAATTTTTCTAGAACTCTCCTGCTCCTTCATCATCCATGTTGCCATTCATATTGCCCTGGTCTCTTCCCTGTCTTTCCTGGTCGCGGCGCTGCTGGTTAAACCTGTAGGTGAACGAAAGGGTGATGCTTCGCTGTCTCCATTGAAATTCACTCTCTCTCTCAAACCTTTCGGTTACGGTAAATGAATCTCTTTTTCGGGAGTTCAGTAGATCCTGGATGTTAAGTGTGAGCGAGGCTTTTTCATTGAACAATTCCTTGCTTAAGGCCATATCTACCATGAACAGGCCGTTGGTTTCTGTTTGCGCTCCTTCCGAAGCACCCCTGTAGAAAGCATTGGTTTGCCAGTCTATTTTTGCCGGCAGCGATACCTTAGAACTAAACCTTCCATACCAGCTGGTATTCTTTGCGCTGTAGTCAACGCCATTATAATCGCCATCGGTGTCAAACTGGAAGAAGTTTACGCTACCGTTCAACCGCAGCCATCTGGTAGGATTGTACAGTAATCCGGCTTCGGCACCAATTCGTGTGGTGGTAGCCAAATTGATGGGGATGGTTCTTATCACCTGGGTGCTATCTGCAGCTGTAGAGATTTGCTCTACCCTTTCAAAAGAATCGGTTTCGTATTGATAGTATACAGATGAGGTAAGGGTGAGTTTGTCCCATCTTTTTAAATACCCAAGGTCAAAGGCATCTGAATATGCAGGTTCAAGATTTGGGTTACCCTGAAAAATATTTGTTCTACTGGCCCTGGAAGGGAAAGGGTTGATAAACCAGCCGCGTGGCCTGTTGATCCTTCTGTTGTACCCCAAAGTGATGTTTTCGCGATCTCCCAGTTCGTAGATGAGGTTCAGGGTAGGGAACAAGCCCAGGTAATTGTTGTCAAAATCTGTGTCTATAGGTATTGAAAACTCTTCTCTTAATTCTTCCTCGGTAAGTTCAGAATTAATTTTCCCTTTTAGTTGTGTGTTTTCTAATCGCAAGCCTAAAAGGAAAGAAAAATCACCAAACTTATTCCCGTATTGTGAATAAAGGGAGTTTACATTTTCGGTATAAGTGAACACGTTGGTAAGCGGACTCACCTCCAGGATTCCGCTGTTCCTGTTTTCAAGCAAAAGCTGATAATCGGTCTCTTCTTCTTCAAAACTTCCGCGGTAACCTGCTTCAAACTGGGCATTCTCACCAATTGGCCTTACATAATCTGCCTGTATCAAAAATTCATTCTGGGTTTCTTCAGTAAAGGTTTGTTCCAGCGGGTAGAAGGGATCTAGTTCAGAGGTATTTGAAATGATACTTTCATTGATGTTTCCGGTTTGGGTTTCCATATCCCTCTCATATTGAATATCGGCCGTTAGTTCATGCCCGCTGTCGTCAAATTTATTGATGTAATTCAAGGCGAACTGGTAACTGTTGTCGTCTTCAACCTGGTTTTCTCTACGTACGGTGTTGAGTATTCCTTCCTCGAAATATTCGGTACTGCGGTTGGTGGTAATATCCTCATCTTCTCCATACCTGTAGAATCCTGTGGCGGTGATAGATGACATATCGGTGATGTAATATTCCATCCCAAGGCTGGTGTAGAAATTTCGGTTGAGGCGATCCATTCTTCGGTCTTCCACAAGCCTTTCGCTAGCAGGGTTTACAAGGTTCCCGTCTTCATCGGTGTACTCCAAATAACGAGTGTCTGAAAAGGCATTTCCTGGAGCGTCAAAATACCTGAACCCGGTGGTGTTAAAGATGTTGAATTTATCTTTTCTAAGGTTAAGGTTTGCTGAAAGCCCAAGCTGGTCGGGGTCTCCGGCTCTTGCAGAAACCGATCCGTTAAAGCCAAGGGTCTTTTCTTTTTTAAGGATAATGTTGAGGATCCCTGCTGTACCCTCGGCGTCATATCTTGCTGAAGGAGAGGTGATCACCTCCACGCGCTCAATGGCATCTGCCGGAAGCTGCGAAAGCACATCGGTATTCCCAAATCCTGCCATGGCCGAAGGTTTTCCGTTAATAAGGATGCGCACATTTTCGTTCCCTCTAAGGCTTATTCCCCCTTCAATATCTACCGATACCGATGGCACGTTGTTAAGGGCATCGGCCACCGTTCCACCTGCAGTGGTAAGGTCTTTCCCAATATTGTAGATCTTCTTATCGAGCCTCACTTCTACCTGCGTGGTTTCGGCGGTTACCACCACTTCTTCAAGTTCGCCGGCTGCCATTCCCAGCTTTACGGTTCCCATGCTCAGGTCTTTGTTCACCTGGCGGTTTTTGAAGGTTTTAGGTTCAAAAGAGATGAATTCTACAGTAATGTTATATGTTCCCTGGCGCACGTCTATGTTGAAGTTCCCCTGGGCATCTGTAATCCCTCCCGTAACATTTGAAGGCTCACTGGTGCTTTGAAAGGAAATAGTCGCGTATTCCAGCGGAGTACCCTGCTCATCGGTTACTTTTCCCGAAACTTCATACTGGGGCAGCTGTGCAAATGCTGAAATGGAAAGAAGAAAAAAGAAAGAAAAAATTAAGGCACTGGTTCGGTGCCGGGAGGTGCTCGTTATCATACTTGGTTTTTTTTCTTGGACAGATAAAAACCGGAATGGTTTAATTTTTTCCTGAAAAAAGCTGATTTTAGTTTTAAATCATTGATTATTAACGATAAATTGACTATAAGAAAATTGGAATTCAGCATATTTCAGGCCGCCCGAAGCCTGCGTCTTTCAGAAATTACTGTAAAATTTACGCATTGCTATTTGGGCAGGACCAAAAATAAAAACCGGGAAGCGCGTCCCGGTATGTGTCAAAAATGCCATTTTTGATGCTCCTTATTTTATGATCTCCTCGATATTGGAAACCGGTCTGCCTACAACGGCATGGTGTTCTGTCTCCACAATGGGGCGCTGAATGAGCTTCGGGTTTTCGGCCATTACCCTAACCAGTTCGTCATCGCTTAGGTCGCGGTCGCGGTAATTCTCTTTCCAGATCTTTTCTTCGGTGCGCACCAGTTCAATAGGCGCCATATTCAGTTTCTTCAGAAGATCGGCAATTTCTTTTTCGCTCAGTGTATCCTTTAAATATTCCCGCACTTCAAAATCTTTGCCCGATTCTTCCAGAACCTGTAAGCCTTCGCGAGATTTTTTGCAGCGGGTATTGTGGTAGATCTTTATCATGTTTTTTCAATTAACAATAAACAATTAGGAATATCAAATTCCCTAATTACTAATGATTAATATAAAATATTCAATAGGCAATAAAAAATTACTCTTCCGTTTTCTGTCCCATCATCATGAGAAAAGCCTTTAGGAACTGGTCAATGTCGCCGTCCATCACCGAATCTACATTTCCGGTTTCTTCGCCGGTGCGAACGTCTTTTACAAGTTTGTAAGGGTGCATCACGTAATTCCTGATTTGCGATCCCCATTCAATTTTCATTTTGGAATCTTCAATCTCCCTGCGCTGCGCCTGTTGCTTCTGAAGTTCAATTTCATAGAGCTGACTCTTCAGTAACTGCATGGCTTTGGTTTTATTGTCAAGCTGGGATCGGGTCTCGGAATTCTCTATTACAATGCCCGAAGGTGCGTGCCTAAGCCTCACGGCAGTTTCCACCTTGTTCACGTTTTGACCTCCCGCACCCGATGATCTCATGGTTTCCCACGAAATATCAGCCGGGTTGATCTCAATCTCAATGGTTTCATCGGCAAGAGGATAAACATAAACGCTGGCAAATGAAGTGTGCCTTTTGGCGTTACTGTCAAAAGGGGAGATCCTCACCAGGCGGTGAACCCCATTTTCGCCTTTGAGCCAGCCAAAAGCAAACTCACCTTCAATTTCAATGGTCACCGTTTTCACTCCTGCAACCTCGCCGGCCTGGTAGTTGAGTTCCCGTACAGAGTAGCCCCTGTCTTCGGCCCAGCGCAAATACATGCGCATCAGCATTTCGGCCCAGTCGCAACTTTCGGTACCGCCGGCGCCGGCAGTGACCTGCAGTACTGCACTAAGGTTATCGCCTTCTTCAGAAAGCATATTCTTGAACTCCAGGTCTTCTATAAGATTTCGGGACTTCTCATGTCTTTCCTCGACATCTTCGGCCGTGGCTTCCCCTTCTTTGTAGAATTCGTAGATCACTTCGAGATCGTCAACAAGAGTGACAGCCTCTTCGTAATCGTCTACCCATTTCTTTTCAGAATTGAGTTCTTTCAGAAGAAGTTCAGCCTTCTTTGGGTCATTCCAGAAATCGGGAGCCAGGGTTTTTTCCTGGAGGTTTGAAATTTCTATTTTCTTGGCATCAACGTCAAAGATACCTCCTTAACGCAACCAGGCGATCTTTAAGATCTTTAATTGTATCTGTTGTAAGCATACTTGAATTTTGAACAAAAATAGAATTAATGAGGGTTCCGGGAAACTATTTTACCAATATTTTATAGTTTTATGCACCTTCAAAAATGTCATTTTTTAAGGATCATTTCTGAAGGTCTAATGTTTAATATTTTATGATGAAAGAAATAGATCTTAGAAGTGATACGGTTACCAGGCCTACTGAAGGAATGATGCAGGCTATTATGAATGCCGAAGTGGGAGATGATGTTTATAAGGAAGACCCTTCAGTAAATAAGCTGGAGAGGAAACTGGCCGATATGTTTGGTATGGATGAAGCCCTGTTCTTTCCTACCGGAAGTATGGCCAACCAGGCTGCCATAAAACTGCACACCCAACCGGCCGAGCAATTGATTTGTGACAAGTGGGCTCACGTGTATAATTATGAAGGCGGCGGGGTTTCTTTTAACAGTGGTGTTTCCTGTAAATTGATTGACGGCGAGCGTGGGATGATCACTGCAGCCCAGGTAGCCGAAAATATCAATCTGCCCGACTTTTATCACAGTCCGCTTACCACACTTGTTTGCCTGGAGAATACCACGAATAAAGGTGGCGGGGCCTGTTATGACTTTGAAGAGATCAAAAAAATAAGGAAGGTGTGCGATGAACACAATCTTGGCCTGCACCTTGACGGCGCCCGGCTCTTCAACGCCCTGGTAGCTAAAAATGAAGACCCTAAGGAGTACGGGAAGATTTTTGATACCATTTCGGTTTGTCTTTCTAAAGGTTTGGGGACGCCAATGGGCACTGTGCTTATAGGAAAGAAAGAGCTTATGAAAAATGCCATGCGCGTGAGAAAGGTACTGGGTGGCGGCATGCGGCAGGTAGGTTTTATGGCCGCCGCAGGGATTTACGCCCTCGATAATCAGGTGGAGCGTCTTGCCGAAGACCATAAAAGGGCTTCAGAAATTGGGAAAACCCTGAAAGCCCAGACTTATATTGGTGAAGTAGAGCCCGTAGAAACCAATATTGTGATCTTTTATCTCAAAAATGCTTCAGATGAAGCAGCTTTTATGAAATCCCTTCAGCAGGAGCATATCAGGATAAGCAATATGGGGCAGGGCAAGCTAAGGATAGTAACTCACCACGATTATTCCGAAGAAAAGCACCAGAGATTTTTGAAAGTGCTGGATAAGATAAAGCTGTAAAAAAATACCCGTCAAAAATGACATTTTTGACGGGTATTTTTTTTAGTCGTTAGACTGTAGCGGAGACGGTAGAATTAAAGTTTATCTTAAATCTAAAATCTCCCGTCTACTATCTCAAATCTAAAAATTCATATCTATTTGCCCAGCATATCGTTCATTCCGGGGATATCGGGCATTCCTTCTTTGGCAACAGCGGCAAGTTCGGCTTCATTGACTTCGGTTGCACGGGCAACAGCTTTGTTAATGGTAAGCACCAGGTAATCTTCAAGCTGCTCTTTGTCTTCGAGAAGTTCGTCGGCAATTTCAATGTTTTTGATCTCGCGGCTCGCTGTAATGGTGACTTTTAAAAGTCCGTCGGCCGATTGTTCATCCAGCAACACGCTCTTAAGCCTTTCTTTGGTTTCTTCAACTTTTTTCTGGGTCTCTTTGATTTTGTTCATCATGCCCATCATATCTCCAAACATAATTTCTTTTTTTCTGTTAATACAAAATTACCTAAAAAGTCTAATAAGAGAACTAATAGACACAGTTTTAAGTTTTCTTTATTAGAAAGCTTAACTTTGCAGCCGGTAAAATTAAAATGGAAAGATGAAAGTGGCTGCTCAAGAAATTAAGGCTCCGCGGGCGAAGAAGCTGCCCGTAAAACTTGAAAAACACGGAGATGTTCGTATAGATGATTACTTCTGGCTGCGAGAGCGCGAAAACCCTGAAGTGCTTGATTACCTCACGCGTGAAAATGATTATAATGAACGGATGACGGCTCATACCAAACAGCTGCAGGAAGATCTTTTTCAGGAGGTGAAAAAAAGAATTAAGGAAGATGATTCTTCTGTGCCTTATAAGCTGAATGGTTACTGGTATATTACCCGCTTTGAAAAAGGTAAGGATTATCCTATTTACTCCCGGAAAAAGGAAACCCTCGATGCGCCCGAAGAAATCCTTTTTGACGTAAATGAGATGGCCAAAGGGCACGATTATTACAGGCTGAGCGGATTGAGCGTGAGCCCCAACAACAAGCTCATCTCTTATGCTGTAGATACCGTAAGCCGAAGAAAATACACTCTTTACGTCAAAAACCTGGAGACGGGAGAGGTATACCCCGAAAAGATCAAGAACACCACCGGCGGCGCTACCTGGGCAAACGATAACCGAACGCTCTTTTACGCCCGTAAAGACGAGGAGACGCTGCGCAGCAATAAGATATTCAAGCACAGGCTGGGAACAAAAGCCAAAGATGACGAGCTGGTTTTCTTTGAAGAAGATGAAACATTTCACACTTACGTTTATAAGTCTAAATCTCAGCGGTACATTATTATAGGGTCTGACAGTACCCTTACTTCAGAATACAGATTTATTGCCGCCGATGATCCCGATGGTGAAATTCATATTGTGCAGCCCAGGATTAGGGGCGTGGAATATGGAATAGCCCATTACCGCGATTGCTTTTATATACTTACCAATAAAGACGGGGCCATTAATTTTAAGCTCATGAAAGCCCCCGTGCACAAGCCTGGAATGGAAAATTGGGAAGAAGTAATCCCGCACCGTGAGCATGTATTGCTTGAAGATATAGACCTGTTCAGAGACTATTTAGTGGTGAGCGAAAGGAGCGAAGGGCTCAACAAGATCCACATTCGCCGATGGGATGGAACAGATTCCTACTTCCTTCCTTTTGACAATGAGACCTACACCGCTTTTACAGGTACCAACCCCGATTTTGACACTGAAATTTTGAGGTACACATACAATTCCCTCACCACACCTACCCAGGTAGTAGATTTTAATATGCGCACCCGGGAAAAGGACGTAAAGAAGGAACTTGAAGTGCTGGGAGGGAAATTTCAGAAAGAGAATTATGTTTCCGACAGGATTTGGGCCACCGCCCAGGACGGTACTAAGATCCCGATGACGCTGGTACACCGGAAGGAGTTAAAGAGAGACGGGAAAAATCCGGTGCTGCAGTATGCTTATGGTTCCTACGGTTCTACTATTGACCCTTACTTTTCAAATGTGCGCCTTAGCCTGTTAGACAGGGGTTTCATCTTTGTGATATCGCATGTTAGGGGAGGCGAGTATCTGGGGAGGCAGTGGTATGAAGATGGAAAGCTGCTCAAAAAGAAAAATACTTTTACCGATTTTATTGACTGTACCAGGCACCTTATTGAGGAGAACTACACTTCGGCAGAACATATGTACGCCAGCGGAGGTTCGGCAGGAGGTTTGCTGATGGGAGCAATAGCCAACATGGCTCCGCAGCTTTATAAAGGAATAATAGCCTCGGTACCTTTTGTAGATGTTGTGACCACAATGCTCGATGAGACCATTCCTCTTACTACCGGAGAATATGACGAATGGGGCAACCCTAATGAGGCCGACTACTATTTTTATATGAAATCTTATTCGCCTTACGACAATGTTAGGCCGCAAGATTACCCGAATATGCTGGTCACCACCGGCCTGCACGATTCACAAGTGCAGTATTGGGAACCGGCAAAGTGGGTGGCGAAATTGAGGGAATTAAAAACCGACTCCAATAAGCTGCTTTTTCACACCAACATGGAAGCCGGGCATGGAGGAGCATCAGGCCGATTTGAAGCCCTGTGGGAAGTCGCTGAAGAATACGCTTTTCTTCTGGATTTAGAGGGAATCGACCAATAATTAAAATATTTGACTTAAATTTGCGACGTTTGTGATCGTTTTTGGGATGCAATTTCTAAACACGATTATTGTAAATAACTTCAATTTATGAGAGAAGATTTACAGGTTTTCGATAATGTATTACAATTAGTAGGTAATACCCCTCTTATTCACTTAAATCGCGTTACCCAGGAACTTAAAGGTGACTTTTTTGCAAAAGTAGAAGCCTTTAATCCGGGCCACTCCACCAAGGACAGGATAGCACTCCACATTATAGAAGAAGCCGAAAAAAAAGGAATCCTAAAACCGGGAGATACTATTATTGAGACTACTTCAGGAAATACCGGCTTTAGTATTGCCATGGTTAGTGTGATTAAAGGCTATGAATGCATCCTGGCGGTGAGTTCCAAATCTTCCAAAGATAAGATAGATATGCTGCGCTCAATGGGGGCCAAGGTATATGTTTGCCCCGCGAACGTAACTGCCGATGACCCCAGGTCTTATTACCAAGTAGCTAAGAGAATGCACGATGAGATAAAAGGTTCGGTCTATATCAACCAGTATTTCAACGAACTCAACATTGAAGCTCACTACCTTACCACCGGCCCTGAGATCTGGAAACAAACCGAAGGCAAGATCACCCATCTTGTGGCCTGCAGTGGCACCGGCGGAACAATTTCCGGGACTGCCAGGTTCCTTAAAGAAAAGAACCCGAACATCAGGATTTTGGGGATCGATGCTTATGGCTCGGTGCTTAAGAAATATCACGAGACCAAAGAATTTGACACCGCAGAAATCTATCCGTACCGCATTGAAGGATTGGGTAAGAACCTTATCCCTACAGCTACAGATTTTGAAAGTATAGATAAATTCGTAAAAGTGAGCGATGAAGACAGTGCCCACACGGCCCGCGAACTCGCCCGCACCGAAGGTCTTTTTGTGGGGTACACCAGTGGGGCAGCCTTACAGGGAACCCGCCAGCTTGCCGAAGAAGGAGAATTTAACGAAGACAGTAAAGTGGTGATCATTTTCCCCGATCACGGTTCGCGTTATATGAGCAAGGTCTACAGCGATGACTGGATGAACGAACAGGGCTTCTTTGACAGCAAAAATGAAAAAGCTGAAAATCAAATCGAATTCATAAAATAAGTACAGTTCAAAGCAGTTCTGTATTATAAACAAATTCTCTCTTATTTTTAAATAATGGCAGAAGCAGCAGGTGCTGCCGAAGAATTAGCGTTGTAACGTGCATGTTTTTCAGTGCATTTGACCAACTCAAATTCTGAAGTTGCTATTTATTTGTTACTTTTGCAGAAGTGAAAAATACACAAAATGGCAGATTTATTTAATAAAATATATAAGGATAAAGGGCCTTTAGGAAAGTGGAGTGAAGTAGCCGAAGGTTACTTTGTATTTCCAAAACTGGAAGGGCCTATTTCCAACAGGATGAAATTCCAGGGTAAAGATGTGATAACCTGGAGTGTGAACGATTACCTGGGGCTGGCAAACCATCCCGAAGTGAGAAAGGTAGACGCCGAGGCGGCTGCCGAATGGGGTTCTGCGTATCCCATGGGGGCAAGAATGATGAGTGGTCACACCTCTCTACACGAAAAGCTGCAGGATGAACTTGCTGCTTTTGTGAACAAAGAAGCTGCCTACCTGCTTAACTTTGGATACCAGGGAATGGTTTCTACCATTGATGCCCTTGTGTCTAAAAAAGACGTTATTGTTTATGATGTTGATGCTCACGCCTGTATTATAGATGGGGTTCGCCTGCACCTTGGCCAGCGCTTTACCTATAAGCACAACGACATGGAGAGCATTGAGAAGAACCTGCAGCGTGCCGAGAAGATCACCGAGCAAACCGGAGGCGGGATACTGGTTATTTCTGAAGGGGTCTTCGGAATGAGGGGAGAACAGGGGAAACTTAAGGAAATAGTGGCGTTAAAAGAAAAATACAACTTCAGGCTGCTTGTTGATGATGCACACGGCTTTGGTACTCTTGGTAAAACAGGAGCAGGAGCAGGTGAGGAGCAGGGAGTGCAGGATGGAATTGATGTATATTTTGCCACTTTTGCCAAGTCCCTTGCCAGTACTGGTGCTTTCATAGCAGCCGATCGTGAGATCATAGATTACCTGAAGTATAACCTTCGTTCCCAAATGTTCGCCAAGTCCCTGCAAATGCAGCTGGTTATTGGTGCCCTTAAGCGTCTCGAGATGCTCAAGACCAAACCCGAGCTTAAAGAAAAACTTTGGGAGAACGTAAACGCGCTTCAAAACGGATTAAAATCCCGAGGCTTCGATATAGGAACCACTCAAAGTTGTGTAACTCCTGTGTATCTTCAGGGAAGTATTCCCGAAGCAATGGCTTTGGTGAACGACCTTAGGGAGAATTACGGGATCTTCTGTTCAATTGTAGTGTACCCGGTAATTCCGAAGGGTCTTATCCTGCTAAGGTTAATTCCTACAGCGGCCCATACGCTCGAAGATGTGGAAGAGACCTTGAACGCCTTCTCTGCGATTAGGGAACGCCTTGAAAACGGAACTTACAAAAGATTATCAGCCGGGGTTGCAGCCACGATGGAAAAATAATTTCTGAAATACATATCTTTAAAAATCCCCTTCAAAAAGGGGATTTTTTTATACCTCCTTTTTTCATTTTTATAATTTGTTTAGTATAAAAACCACAATTTTAAACTTATCTTCTTCCGAAGTGATTTAATAATTATAAAATTTTTGAATACTATGGAAGATATTAAAGTAGCCGTGATCTATTACAGTTCTACCGGAACAAATTACCAGCTGGCAAAATGGGCAGCAGAAACCGCAAAAGACCAGGGTGCCGAAGTTAGGCTTCGAAAAGTTAAGGAGCTGGCTCCCAAAGAAGCTATTGAGGCCAATGAAGACTGGAAAAAACATGTGGAAGCCACAAAAGAGGTACAGGAAGCTTCGATGGATGACCTTGAGTGGGCCGATTGTTATATTTTTAGTGCCCCCACCCGTTATGGCAACCTTCCATCCCAGTTTAAGCAGTTCCTGGACACCACCGGCGGATTGTGGTTTAACGGAAAACTGGCCAATAAAGTGGTGAGCGGAATGACCAGTGCAAGCAACGTGCATGGCGGGCAGGAATCAACCTTACTTTCTCTGTACAAAACCATGTTCCACTGGGGTGCTATTGTTGCCGCACCGGGCTATACCGATGAAGCAATTTTCAATGCCGGCGGAAATCCTTACGGGGTGAGTATAACGGCAGGGAAAGAAGCGATGGGAGATAAAGTGAAGAAAGCTGTTGCCCACCAGGTAAAGCGCACCATGACTCTGGGAAAATGGGTGAAAAAAGGCAGCGAATAATGCCATTTTTGGCACCTTATTTTTTATAAAAGTTAGAGCACAAGTTCAGAGAAGAGGCGCTGCAGCGTAAGGTCTAAATCGGTACACAGGCCCGGGTGTGGCCTTGAAGTCTGTATTACCGAACTGCGCACCGCGGTGAGCCATCTAAACCTGGAAGGAATATCCATTTGTGCAATGGGGCCGCCATTTTTCGCGCCTTCACATATGAGTTTGAACGATTGCAGGTTCTTTTCCAGCTGTTCCAGGTCGAGATCCTGGCACAGGCTGAGCAACTTTGCGCTGTCCAGCTTATACCTCACCTGCAGGTACTTCTCTTCTTTGCAAAAAACCACCACGCCCACATTGAGAAATTCTTCGCGTTCTACCCGTGGTACTACTCGCAAAGTGGCATATTCATATAAGTGCTTGTCTGGCATTTTCTGCTTCTTTTATAAATGTTTCTGAATTTTGAAGGCGAATCTCCAGAAATTTAATGTAGGCATCCCGCAGTTCTTCCGCAGTAAGCTCAGTGTCTCTCCATTCTAACCAGTCTTGTGGTAAACCTTCCACAATTTCCCTGATTTTTTCCCTGTTCAGCAGCAGTTTTATACTCCTGTCGGCTTCCCAAAGCCGGGTGGCCTGCGGAAGCAGGACGTGATCTTTAATTAAGCTGAAAGGGCTTAGCGCATGCTTCTCGAGATTGCTCCAGGAATGGTGAAAATAAAAAGAGGCGCCGTGATCAATAAGCCAGAGTTCCCGGTGCCAGATAAGCATATTGGTGTTCCTGAAGCTGCGGTCTACGTTGGTGATAAAGGCATCCAGCCATACGATTTTAGAAGCGGTGGCTTCATCTACGGTAGTAACGGCAGGGTCAAAATTTATGGCACCCGAAAGGAAGTGCAGCGCAAGGTTCAGGCCCTGGCTCCCCTGAAGCAGGTCCTGGATTTCTTCATCGCCTTCGGTACGGCCAAAGGCTTCATCGAGATTGGCGAAAACCAGCTCGGGAACCTTTAACCCAATGGCCCTGGCTATTTCCCCTCCCAAAAATTCGGAAATAAGGGCTTTCACTCCGTGGCCTGCGCCCCGAAACTTCAGGACGTATTTAAAATCGTCATCTGCCTCGGCCAGTGCAGGGAGGGAGCCGCCTTCCCGTAGCGGTGCGATGTAACGGCAAACAGTAACGGTACGTATATCTTTTATGTTTCCCATAGAAGCCTCAAAAATAGCTTTTCTGAAGCACATTTACAGCTCCTGGTCAAAGCTTCTGGCTAATTCCAAAAATATCTCCCAAATCTGGCCTTTTTGACACCTCAGCCTGAACTTGGGCATAAAATTGTTTTCTTCGGAAGGAAAATCCTTCAGCATATATCTTTTGCTGAAAATATTACTTCAGGATAAGACGATAAAAATAACTTTTAGGGAATCAAACTGGCTTATGTATTTTCAGCAGGGCCTTTTTCAACTTCCGAAGGGATCCTGAAGCAGCTGTGTCAACTTACCCTGCCTGTATTTAAAGGAAAGTCTACACCCGGTTTGTGGTGCAGACGTGTTTGCATTAAAAATTGTTTTTGAAAAAAGTTAGGCGAGAAGCCTTTTTTGTTTTTGCTGTTTTAGGGCCCTGCCCACGGTTTGAAAAATATCCCTTTTTAACCGCTTGTACTGGCGGGAATAATGGGTAACGTCGTTGAGAATTTCTTTGTGTTCTTGCCGGTATACGTGGCCCTCTCTTTGTTCGTTGGTGTTTTCAAGCAATTCCCGAAGTTTCTTGATGTGATCGGCAACGCGTTTTTCCAGAAGTTTCAGGTCTTTTCTGGAAAGGTCTAACTGCTCAATAAGCTCTTTTATGCGGGAAAAAAGCTGGGATTCGATAATGGGCAGGGTGTATTCTTTTAGCATATCTTCAAAAAACCGGTGTTCGTCTTTAATGAAGTTAAGTTCAGATTTCCACTGCAAGGAGGAGAAATGCATTTCATCGGGTGTTTTCCACTCAATGTACCTGTAGTTATGTGCCTTATTTTCCATGGCAAAAAGATTTAGACTGTTAATGCTCTTTACTGGTACGCCTTAGCAACCGGCCGGTGTAAGAATAAACTTCCAACTTAAATTTCCTGAATTTCCTGGCGAAATTCAGAACGCTTTCTTTGAGTTTTAAATGTTCTTCGTGGTAGAAGACTTCGCAACTTATATCTTCACACTCGAGTATTCCTTCAATATCATAACGATGGTTATGCACCCGGGTGGTGAGATCGAGGCATTCAAGTTTAAAATTTTGCAACTCATCATAGAACAACTGCAGCCGTTCGTAGAGGTTGAGTATATTTTTCTGAAAGATGTCTGCACTTAGATACAGGTTCAGGAAATTAATTTCCTCTTTAAAGAATGCGAGCCTTTCTTTCCACCTGCTGTTTTCCTTTAACAGGCGTGCTATCTCTTTTTCGTTGGCAGAAAAATTTCTGGAGGTGTTCCGGTTCATAATCTGCTGTATTTAAGTTATTAAGGTAAGCATAAAATCCCTTTGTCAAGATGACATATATCAGATTAAAAAAATATGCTGAAGAAATTACTGGCTCCCGGATTCAAGGAAAAAACACCTAAAATTTTAACTAAAATATTTTTTCATCGGGATGTTTTGAGTGTCAAAAAATAGTATACATTTGGCGCCTCAAACAATTAATAATTCATTTAAAATGAAAAAATCCTTTTTGACTTTTGCTGCTATCGCATTAGTATTCTCTTTTACTTCTTGTAAAGAAACAGCTACTGAAACCACTGAAGAAGGTGCAGTAGAAGTGATCGAAACTCCTGAGACCCAAGTTGAGGTTGAGGCTGTTGAGAGCGAAGAAATTGTTGATACTACCAGCACTGGCGGTGACGTAGTAGAAGACATTACAGATACTACTTCTGTAGAATAATTTGATTCTATAGAACCCGGCATTGAAGAATGTCTAATGAGAATCCGTGGCGAGAGCTGCGGATTTTTTCATTTAAACAGCCAGGCTTATGGTTTCCCCAAGATGCGGGATCTCTGCATGCCAGGCGTCCTGGTCTTTTATTTTTACGCGTAGTACATCTGCGGCTTTTTTCTCCCCGTGAACCAGGAATATCCTTATGGGGTCAGCTTGCAATTCACTCAGCCATTCCAGTAACCCGGCCTGGTCAGCATGGGCAGAGAGGCTGTTAATGGTCTTTATTTCTGCTTTCACCTGGTAGTATTTTCCGAAGATCTTTACATCGGGCACACCTTCCTGCAGTTGCCTGCCTTTGGTGCCTTCTGCCTGAAAGCCGACCAAAAGCACGGTGGTTTCAGGTTTTTCCAGGTAAAATCTTAAATAGGTGAGTACCCTTCCGCCTGTCACCATCCCGCTTCCGGCAATCACAACTTTGGGCTGAGGGTCTTCAATGGTCTTCCAGGTATCTTTATAACTGGTAATGATCCTGAAGAATTTCTTCATCTTCTTGAAATCTTCAGTATTTAATTTGTGCCACGACATATACCTGCTAAAGACCTTAAATACCTCATTGCCCATGGGACTGTCAATATATACAGGTATTCTCGGAATCTTATTTTTCTGGTAACCGCTGTAGATTTTATACATCAGGGTTTGCAGGCGCTCCACGGCAAAACCCGGAATAATAAGTGTTCCCCTCCTGCTGATGGTATTGTTGATGGCTGAGGCCAAGATACTGTCTGCGTCTTCCTGAGGGTGCAACCTGTCGCCATAGGTGCTTTCAAGGAATAGATAATCTGCATACTGGGGCTGTAATGGCGCTTCCAGAAGTAGATCGTCTTTTCTTCCTATATCTCCTGAAAAGACAAAGATCTTTCCGTTGAGGTTTAATTCAATGAAGGTAGCTCCCAGGATATGAGCATTTCGTCTAAACCTTAGCTTCACCTTTTCTGAAATATCTATCCATTCTTCTGTTCTTACAGATTTGAACAACCTGATGGTTTGTTCAACATCCTTCTCATCATAAAGAGGTAGGGCAGGTTGATGTACAGAGTAATGTTCTTCATTGGCACGCCGGGCGTCTTCCTCCTGTATCCTGGCACTGTCGGTTAGAATTATTTCAGCGATAGCGAGGGTAGGAGAGGTGCCTAAAATGTCATTTTTGAAACCTTCTTTCACGAGCTTTGGCAGGTAACCGGTATGATCTAAATGCCCGTGGGTGAGCAGGATAAGATCGATTTTTTCGGGAGGAAAGGGAAAAGCTTTCCAGTTGAATTCCCTCAACTCCTTAAGCCCCTGAAATAACCCGCAGTCAACCAGGATGTTCATCCAGGGAGTCTCCAGGAGGAATTTTGATCCTGTTACCGTGCCTGCAGCACCTAAAAAGTGGATATTGACTAAGTTTTTCATCGTTTATTGGCAGGAGCAATTAAATCCCGCATTTCCTTCAGGATCTTGTGTTTCCTGTTCTTACTTATTTCCAGCTGGTCTAAAAGAAAATCATCTTTTAATAATTGTCGGCACAACACGTTGTCCCTGCTAAGCAAAAACTGTTTTTCCCTGGCAGTTAACAAGGTGGACACGCTTATGGGGTACAAGCCCAATCTATCTATTCTTTCCTTTAAGCCTTGTCCTTTTGGGAAATCCCAGCCTAAGAGCTTTAACCCTACACACTGGCCGTATGTAACTGCATCTTTTGTGAATCTCGTGTTGGTTATGACCCATCCCTCATGGCGGACATCGTCTTTATTTTTACTCTTCAGCTGAAAGCTTTCAAGGTCAGTAAACCTGGAGTGGATATAAAGAGGGATCTTTACATCACATTTTTTGCCCTGTTCACTGTGAAATTTACATTCCATGAACATCTTCACACCTGCAGTTTCAGCAATAACATCAACTTCGTGGCTTACACAGGTTCCCTGGAGCGTCTGCCCCACTTTTACCTTAAAACCGCTATTTTCAAACAGTGCTCCAATAAATTTTTCAAAAGGAAAACCTGTGGGGCCAAGCTCGTAGATGGCCTTTTTTAGCTTATACCTTGAAGCGGTAAGCCCGTCCTGCTGGCGTAAAAGGTTGAAAGCGGTCTTGTAGATTTCTTTAGTCGAAATGTTGGGGTGGAGGTGTGCCTTCAGGTGGTGAAGAATATCTGAGATCACATGCTCCTGCGCGCCGGCCCGTCTAAGCGAGGAGGCTACTTTTGATTCCGAGAACTCGGAGCTCTCTCCTGAAGCTGTGACGATCTTCATATTTTGTTTTTTAAACCTTTCCCGGCTGATGTAGTACCAATACCGGAACCTTTGAAAAATGGGCCAGGTTCTTGTAGACCGGGTTTAGGAGCAGGTTTTCCAAAAAACTGTGTTTCTTGTTCACAAAAGCGATCATGCCACTACCGCGGCTTTCTGTAAAAGAATAGATCCCTAAGGGCACACTCAAATATTCCAGAAAGTGGAATGAGTGCTTTACATCTTCAAGATAATCTCCCAGCTGCTGCCGGTTTTGGTGCTGGGTTTTGTTGAGGCCGCCTTCTTCTGCGATATGTAATATTCGCAAGGCCGCTTTAAACTGCTTTACCAAAGAAATGAGGAAATCCAGATCATCGGGAGTAAGGCCTGTTTTAAAGCTGTTGGCCAGCACGATCTCATTGGGCACTTTAAAATCTACATTTGCAGGTACGCTTAGTACAGGGCAATTTTCAACTTCTTCAATAATGTTCAGGGAGTTGCTGCCATACATCACCTCTTTGTCTTGCGTATGCCCCTGGCTGCCTATCACAACCACATCGGTGTTTCTCTTCCGAAGTTCTTTTTTGATCGCATCGGGGATGAGAAGGTTGTGGAGGCATATTTGAAAGCTATGTGCGCTGCCTTTAATGCTTTCAAGGCCTGCCCTGGCTTTTTCCAGTTTTTTCTGAACCTCCTCCCGGGTACGAACTATCACCGCATTGCCGGGTTTGGCAGTTAAATGACTGTCTTCGTAATAATCAAACACCTTAAAGGCGTGCAGCAAAATAAAATGTGCTTTTTGATCCCTGTACATATCAACCGCATACCTACAGGCATTTTGTGCGTTAGCCGAAAAATCTGTGGGCAAGAGTACGGTTTTCATTTTACTTTCTTTTTTTTGAAGGAATTACCAAAAATGGCACTTTCACGTTAAAACCTATTTCGTTGACCACAGGTGTAAACAGCAAATTCTCGAAGAAAGAATGTTTGTTGTTCACCATGCACAGCATGTCTATTTCATTCTCTTCCTGAAAATCGTAAATGGCGCGGGTAACACTTTTGCCGGTAATGCTGTAAAAGTGATGGGCAATGTCTTTAAAGGCTGTTGATAAGGCTTTTTTCCTGCTGGCCTGGCTGGAGGAAAGATCTACACCAAAATAAACATGGAGAATATGGATGGTGGAGGAATGAACAGAAGCCAGGTCTTTCATGATTCCCAGCAGCCCGGGGATCTCCCCCTCATAATCTGTTGGAAAAAGTACCCCTTTTGGGGCCTTGTATTCATAATGTGAGGGAATGGCCAGTAAAGGGCAGCGGGCTTTTTTTATGGCGTGAACCGTATGCGTGCCAAAGAGAATTTCTTCGGCACCTGTAGCTCCTTTTGTACCCATTACAATAAGGTCTATTTCTTTTTCGGCAACTACTTCTTTCATCTCATCATTCAGCAGATTAAATGAAGAGATCTTTTCAAAATGATGATTTTCATTTTTAAAGTTCCGTTTAATTCGCCTTAGCACCCTGTCAAGCCCTTTTTTTGATTTGTCCTGGTAAATCTCCGTAAGTGTAGGGTGATTGGAGTTGTACACAAGGTATTCATTGTCATAAAGCACCGGGGTGTAGGTGTTGAGCAGGTAAAAAGTACATTCTTCACTGCTAAACAGCTGTACTGCATATTTGGCGGCATTATATGCATTTTCGGAAAAGTCGGTGGGCAGCAGGATTCTTTTCATGGGAACAGGTTTAAAATATTTATGAACGGCTAAAATTCTGAAGTACCAAAAATGGTATTTTTGGATGCAGTCCTATTTTATCTATTGTGGAACTGTAAAGTATATTTTCAAGGTAGCTGTGACGGGAATTGACCAGCACGAGTAGGTCAATGTGGAGTTCGTCTATCCATTTTTTGATGGCTTCGGTCTTTTCGAGTTCTTCTTCACGATGTTGTTGCACATTCACATCGTACAAATGTTCCAGTATTCCCTCTTTTACATCCTCCTGTCTCAGGGTAATTTCTGAAATTCTCGAAGCATACAACATGTGGATCTCTGAACAAAAAGAGCGGGCAATTCCACCCACCAGTTTCAATTCTCTGCGCTGGTAAGGCAGCAGGTAATTGGTAGGGAACAAAATTCTTTTTGGGTCTGAAAATTTGTAATTTTCGGGAATGCTCAATACCGGGCATTGCACATATTTTATGATCTGAAGGGTGTTGCTTCCAAAAGTGAGCTGCCTGTCATTGGTAAGCCCGCGGGTAGAAGTGATGATGAGGTCGGCGTTTTCTCTTTCCGCCAGGTCATTTACTTCATCTATTAACAACCCAAATGCCGAAACTGCATGAAATGTGTGTTTTGGGTTCGCGTATATTCCCCTTATGCGCTCCAGAATCCCTGTAAGTTTCCTGTCGCTTTTATCTTTAACGCTCTGTTTGTATTCCTCGAGAAGAGTGGGGGTAATCACTCCGTCAAAACTGTAAACTTCATCGGCATAGGCATGAAGCACATAAAATTCACTTCGCTCATACTTAAAGAGTTCTGCGGAATATTTCAGTGCGTTAAAGGCATTTTCTGAAAAATCTGTGGGAACAATAATCTTTCTCATGGTTTGGCATTTTTATTAAAGTTAGAGAAAGTTTCAGTATAAAAGTATGACAGCGATCATGCAGGAGAAGAGACTGCCCGTAATGCAGCGGGTGAATTTCAAATGTTCATTCTCATTTTACTTCCCGCCTGCTACTTTAAGAAAATCGTTTTGAATCGCAGGGCAGTCTCTTCTTTAAGGTCAGGAAACTTTAATGGTTTTTGGTTTCTTAGCTTCCATGCCTTCTTTCTTATGTAATTTTAGTTTTAGGACCCCGTCTTCATATTGGGCTGAAACATCTTTGTCTTCATCAATAGATTCTGGGATACTTACAGATCGTGAGAAGGAGTTATAACTGAATTCCCTGGTCACAAAACCTTCTTTTTCCTCTTCTTTTTTATCTTCTCTTTCGGCAGAAATAGTGAGAAGTCCGTTGTCAAGAGTGATGTTGAAATCCTCTTTTTTGAGGCCGGGTGCGGCCAGCTCAACTTCAAATACTTTCTCTTTTTCCTTAATGTTCATAGCAGGGCTAACTTCGCTGTCTCCGTTTGAATTCAGGAAATTTTTCATAAATCCGCGGCGGTCAAAGAAGTCTGAAAAGAAAGGATCGCTCATAAAGGCATTACTCAACACCGGAGTCCTGCGCTTTTTGGTTGTTACTAATGACATAACCTTAGAATTTAATGTTAGTAATTTTTATTTCTAATTTACCTCACATTATAGCCTAAGAGAATGACAAATGTCATGTTGCAAAAAGAAAGTCGTGCGAAAAATCCTAATGTATTTCTCTTAATTTTTCCAATTCCAGGATCTTTATATCGCGGCCAATAATATCAATTACCCCGTCTTTCTTCAGGCAGGAAAGGCTTCTAATGAAACTTTCCGTAGAAATTCCGGCAACGCTTGCCATATCACTTCGGGAAACCTTCAAGACAGGTGTATTGTTCCCGGAAATTTTTTCAGCAAATTCCAGGAGCGTACTGGCTGTTTTTTTAAGGACCGAGCCATAGGCCATTTCGAGCAGGTGAGTTCTAAGTACATCGAGGCTGTGGGTAATTTCTTCAGCAAACTCCAGCATTAAATCCCGGTTTTGCTCCAGCATTTGTACAAACTCGTCATGAGAAAGCCGGTACAAAATGCTTTTTTCCAAAGCCAGGGCACTTTCGGGGTAGTGGGTGGAGTTTTTATAGCTATAGAAGCCCAAAAAATCCCCTTTTTGAGGGATGGCTGTAATGAGTTCTTTCCCGTACTCATCAAGCCTAAAGGTTTTAACAAGCCCGTGTTCAAGAAGGTAGACACTGCAGGCCATACGGTTTTCCATAAAGATCTCTTCATTCTTGTCGGCTTCAAGCTGTTCGCCATAGGTGCGCACATATTCCTTAAATTCTTCGAGGTGCAGCTGGTTCTTGCGGCCTGGGCTCTTTTCTCCCTGCAGCTGTGCACGTTTGGCCAAACGCTTTTCAATGGTCAAAATGAGGTCTTCTTCGCTAAAGGGTTTGGTGATATAATCATCGGCTCCCAGGTTCATTCCCCGGCGCACATCGGCCGGATTTGACTTTGCTGAAAGAAAGATGAACGGGATATTTCTGGTGTGGCGATTTTGTTGAAGTGCAGTGTAGACCTCGTACCCGTCGAGTTCGGGCATCATGATATCTGAAATAATAATGTCAGGTAATTCCTTGTATGCCTTTTTTAGTCCGGTTTTGCCTTCATGGGCAAGGAAAGTCCGGTAACCGGAAAGTTCGAGTAATTCCCGGGTGTTTTCTGCGAGAACAAGATCATCTTCAATAAGGAGGACTGAGTTCTCCATGAGCTTGATATTTAAACTGATATATTCAGAAGTTATAAAAAAACAACTCTCATTATCAGCGAATTAAAATTGTGAAATAAAGATACGGCAGAAAACCATATTTAGGAAATATTTAAGACCTGAAAGCCTTTTTTTTTGTGCTGGCTTTTTATCTTTAGATCAGTCCTTTCTGCAACGCGGGTTAGGGTGCTGAAAATTAACAAGGTGTGTTATGGAGTCATATATCTGTCAAAGCTGCGGGCTCCCCTTTTCCAGGAAAATGAGGGGCACCAATAAAGACCTTAGCAGGAACAGTGACTACTGTTCCACCTGTTTTCAGGATGGAAAATTTACAGACCATCATCTCACCATACAGGACATGGAAAAAAAACTGCTGGACATGGCACGGCATCACGACGGCCTCACTATTGAAGAAGCCCAGCAAACCATCAAAATGCTGCCCGATTTAAAGCGCTGGAAGATGACGCATATCCTTTAAAAACGTAAAGAGCTTTATACTTTCCTTAACTTCAGATTTTAAGAAAACCTGCTATAATTCTTTACCTTTGAGTGAAGTTCAAAAAACTAAAGAACTATAATTTAAAACCAAAAACATGAAAAACTTAAGCAGATTTTTTGCAGTTTTTTTAGCTGCAGTTCTAATGAGCTGTGGAAATGAAAAGAAAGAACAGGAGACTGTCACCATTGGGGAAGAAGGTAGCCTTAAGACAGTTGAAACCACAGAAGATACAGCCACCAATACTGGCCAGAATGGGGAAGCCATACAGCGGCAGGACGGGGTAGTTCAGGTGAACCTTACCGGGAACGACTTAATGCAGTACAACCTTAACGAGATTAGGGTAAAGGCTGGGGAAAAGGTGCGTCTTACCCTTACCCACGTTGGCGAATTGCCCGAAAATGCCATGGGCCACAATTTTGTGCTGCTTAAACAGGGCACAGATGTGGTAGATTTTGCCCAAAAGGCAGCAACCGCCACAGCTAACGAATACATTCCTGAAGGTACAGATGCGGTGATCGCCAAAACTGAAATGATAGGCGGCGGCGAGGAAACCACCATTGAATTTACGGTTTCTGAGGCAGGAACTTATGATTTTATCTGTAGCTTTCCCGGGCATTACGTTCAAATGCGCGGAAAATTTATCGTAGAATAGGAAGTAAGTCAGATTCTAATCAGTCAAAAGGTAAAGGCTGTCCTGAAAGCTTCGTTATCCTGAATATTTCGGCCAAACCTGAATTATCCAGGTTAAAAATGACGAAAAATGAGCTTTTAAGACAGCCTTTTTCTATTCCTCTTTGCTTGTTCCTTCTTCGGCCTTCAACCTCGCCTGTCTTTTAAAGTAGCCTCTAAAGAGAATATTGTGCTGCAAGGCTTTCATGTTCTCGTCAAACTTTTTGGTAGCTTCTTCTATGTTTTGCAGCGTGGCATCCAGTTTTTCTACGGCACCGGGATCGTTTAATAAATAATCCAGGCTGCCTTCACCATTTTTGAGATCGTAAGAAACCTGTTGCAGGTTTGATGTCATCACACCAATTTCAAGGGCAGATACTTCAAGATTGGAAATTATACCTTCAATTTGCCTTGCTGCCGTGGTATCGCTAAGCAAAACCCCGGCAACACTTTTTTCAAAGTTGATCTGGGCAGTCATTTTATTGAGGTTGTTAACCATGCCTGTAATTTCGCCGGTGGCCTGTCGCAGGTCTTTAATGCTCTCCTTGAAATTTACCGCCATGTCTTCATCTTTGATCAAAGCCCCCAGGGTGCCTTCTCCTTTATTGATGCTGTTAGTGATCTTCAGTAAATCTGCAGTGAGCAGGGCCGCGTTCTCATTGGTGGTATTAAGGGTGGTGAGCATATCGGCGGTGGCAATCTTACTAATAGATTTAATGGTATCTCCAGAGGTCACTGGGGCGGGTGCCAAACCAGCTTTTTCTCCCGGCAGTAGGTTGACGATCATGCTGCCTACCAGCCCGTCAGAACTTATTGTGGCCAGGGAATTCTTCTGAATTAAATCCATAGTTCGCTGGTCAATCCTCATGGTTACTGCAATACTGGTGTCGTTCACTATACTAATGCTTTGCACCGTCCCCACATTAACCCCTGCAAACCGCACATTATTGCCGCGTTGCAGCCCGTTAACGTCTTTAAATACTGAAACTATCAGGCTGTTGTCTCCAAACAGGTTTTGCCGGTTTCCTATAAAATAGACCGCAGTAACGAAAATTACAATTCCCACGATCACGAAGATTCCTAATTTCAGATTTTGTGAATTTGAATTTTTCATCGCTTTTATTTAAAAAAGGCCCTAATTCGCGGGTCTTCAGAAGTTGATAATTCCTCAAAAGTTCCCTGGGCGTAGTTGGTGCCGTCCAGTAACAGGATCATTCGGTGGGAGATCACCCTTGCACAGTCCACATCATGGGTGATGATCATGGAAGAGGTTTTGTACCTTTTTTGGACGCTGGTCATTAACTCTATGATCTCCTTTGCCGTAATAGGATCAAGGCCGGTGGTGGGTTCATCGTAAATAATAATTTTGGGTTTAAGAATGAGCGCACGGGCCAGTGCAATGCGGCGTTGCATTCCACCCGAGAGTTCATCGGGCATCAGGTCTATGGTCCTGGCCAGTCCCACATTCTCCAGCGCCTCCAGCACCAGCTTATCGGTATCTGTGATGTTCATCCTTTTGGTGTGCCGCCTAAGCGGAAACTCCAGGTTTTCTCTCACGGTCATGGAATCATAAAGGGCACTGCCCTGGAAAAGGAAACCTATTTCTGCCCTTAGTTCATCCATCTGGGTGCGGTCAAGCCTGCTAATGTCCCTGCCCAAAACCTCAATCTTGCCACTGTCGGGCTCCATGAGGCCCACCAGGCATTTGATCATTACAGATTTTCCTGAACCCGATTTTCCCATGAGCACCAGGTTCTCGTTCTCATACATTTCCAGATTGAAATTATTCAGTACAACCTGGTCGCCGAATTTTTTGTGCAGGTTCTTTATCTGTATCACCGGATTTCCCCTGGAGGTAGCAGTATATCTAGGTTCAGGTTTCATATTATCCATAGATGAGTTGGGTTAAAAAAACTGCAATAAAGTCGATGATGAACAACAGCATACTGGTGTATACCACAGCTGAATTTGACGCCCGGCCCACTCCGGCAGTACCTTTTCCGCTGTTGTAGCCTTTAAAACACCCCACCAGGCCAATGGCAAAGCCGAAGAAAAAGGATTTTCCGGTAGCCGGAAGTAGATCCCGAAACCCCAAAGCCCCAAATACCTGATTGAAGTAAAGCAAAAATGAGACCTGCCCCTTAATATTCTCTACCAGTGCCGAACCAATAAGGGCTACCAAATCTCCAAAGAGTATGAGCAGGGGGAGCATCAGGCTGGCAGCAAGAATTCGGGTGACCACCAGATACTTAAAAGGATTGGTGCCCGAAACTTCCATGGCGTCTATCTGTTCCGTAACTTTCATGGAGCCCAGTTCGGCACCTATGCTTGATCCAATGCGGCCGGCACAAATAAGCGCGATGATCACCGGCCCAATTTCCCGAACAATAGAAATACTAATCATATTCGGGATCCAGGAGGAGGCCCCAAACTCCTCTAAGGTGGGGCGTGACTGAAGTGTAAATACCAGGCCAAGAATAAATCCGGTTTCCCCCACGAGTAGCAGGGATTTATTCCCCATCTGGTAACACTGCCTCAAAAATTCTTTGAATTCAAACGGCCGGCTAAATAGCTCTCTGAAAAACCTCCCGGCAAAATTTGACAGGGCTCCTATTTCAGTAAAAAAGGAACGCAGGTTTTTGGTCATTGTAAAACTTTGAGCCATTTCCTGAAGTTTCGAACTTAAAACTACTTCAATATGATCAATTTAATTATGATATCTCTCAGGTTTAAGCAAGGCTGCTTAAAATATGCTGCCAATAATTAAGAATTTACGCCAAGAGTTTCAGGCTTTTAAAACTTCTCTGTAAATTAGAGTGTAACCAAAATGAAAAGATTTAGCCCATGATCACAACCCTTACCGTTAATCCTGCCCTTGATATTTATTCAAAGACCAAAAAGCTGGAGCCAAATGAAAAACTCAGGTGTGAAAAGCCGCTTATAGATGCGGGCGGAGGAGGAGTAAATGTCTCGCGGGTCATCAAAAGACTGGGCGGTGAATCTACTGCCGTCTATGCCAAAGGAGGCCATACTGGTAAACTTTTTTCAGACCTTTTAAAAAAGGAAGGCGTTAAAGAAGAGCCTGTAGAGATCTCTAATGATTTGCGACAGAACTTTGCCGTTACCGAGACCTCTACAGGAAATCTCTATCGGTTTGGGTTTCCCGGCGCTTCGCTGCACGAATCTGAATATGAAGCTTTACTCGAAAAAGTGAGCCGGTGTGAAAAAGGCGGTTTTTTGGTAGCAAGCGGGAGTCTTCCGCCGGGTGCGCCACCCAATTTTTATGCCCGGGCAGCTGCTATCTCCAAAACCTGCGGATTAAAATTTGTACTTGATACTTCAGGAAAATCTTACCAGGGAGTGCTGGAGCAGGGGGCTTATCTTTTAAAACCGAATAAAAATGAACTCCGCGATATTACAGGCCAGCCGGCAGAAAATATGGAGGAGCAAAAAAGGGCTTTGCTCGACATCCTTAAAAAGTATTCCGTAGAGATCATTGTGCTCTCATTGGGGGGTGAAGGTGCGCTTTTGGCTACAAAAGGGGAAGTGAAACATTATCCTGCCCCGCAGGTCGAACATGTGAGTTCGATAGGGGCAGGAGACAGTATGGTTGCCGGCCTGGTTTACGCCCTTTCTACAGGCCAGCCTCTCAAAAATGCCATTTTGTACGGACTTTCCTGTGGCAGTGCGACCATAAAATCTCCGGGGACCGAACTGCTTAAAAAAGAAGATGTGGAGGTTCTTTATGAACAACTGCTTCAACTAACTTCGGGGGAAGGCAGAACAATTTTGTCTTAATGGTTTCTTAGGGATGTCTTTTTTTCTGAAGAAATTTGAATTGCGGTGCTTACTGAAAAGGCCGAAGTTTACATTCGTTTGAGGATCTTCCACTTTAAGATCAAACTTTCTTTTTTCCGTCCCCTCCGCCGGAGGGCTGCCTACAGGGCGAGGTAGGAGAGATTTTCTTGTGCAGGGTTAGAGAATTCAGGCCACGAATCCACCAATGATTTTTCTATGGTTTCTTAGAAATATCTTTTTTTCTGAAGAAATCTGAATTGCGGTGGTTACTGAAAATACCCAAATTTACATTCGTTTGAGGATTTTCCATTTTGAGAACAAACATTCTTCTTTTCGTCCCCTCCGCCGGAGGGCTGCCTTCAGGGCGAGGTAGGAGAGATTTTCTTGTGCAGGGTTAGAGAATTCCAGGCCACGAATCCACCAATGATTTTTCTATGGTTTCTTAGGAATATCTTTTTTTCTGAAGAAATCTGAATTGCGGCGCTTACTGAAAAGACCGAAGTTTACATTCGTTTGAGGATCTTCCACTTTGAGAACAAACATTCTTTTTTTCGTCCCCTCCGCCGGAGGGGTGCCTGCAGGGCGGGGTGGTTTTTTTCGGAACTGCGAACTAAATTAAATTTTAACGCCGCTGCCTCTTCGCTTCAAAAATAAGGATGCCCGCAGCTACCGAAACATTCATGGAATCTATAACCCCCTCCATGGGGATAATGATGTTTTGGCTGGTGTTTTCAAGCCATTGCTGACTCAAGCCGGTGGCTTCTGTGCCCACTACAATAGCGCTGCGACCGGTGAAGTTGGCGGTATGGTAAGGAACCGAAGCCTGCAATGCAGCTCCAAAAATGGCAATTTTTTGTTCCTTTAAAAAGGCAATTATTTTTGAGGTGCTGCCGGTGGCGATCTGGTTAGTAAAAAGGCAGCCCACACTGCTGCGAATAATGTTTGGATTGAACAGGTCTGTACGCGGATTGGCAATAAGCACTGCGTCTACGGCTGCAGCATCGGCTGTGCGGAGCAGGGCACCTATATTTCCGGGTTTTTCGGGGGCTTCTGCTACCAGGATAAGCGGATTTTTTGTTTTGAAGGTTAGTTTTTGAAGGGAAAGTTCGCGGGAACCCACAACGGCCAGCACTCCTTCGGTACTTCCGCGGTAAGCGATCTTTTGGTACACTTCCGAAGAAATTTCGGTGATAGCTACAGGACTGGAAACAGAAGACAGCAAATTTTTGACATTTTCAGCAGGAAAGAGATCGGCGGTATAATAGAGTTCCCTAAGCTCGTAACCACCTTTTATGGCGAGGCTTATCTCCCTCTGGCCTTCTACCACAAAGGCTTGTTCTTTTTTGCGGGCGCGCGATTTTTCCTGTAACTGCAATACCCTCTTTATCGCCTGATTCTGAAAACTACTTATAAATTTTTGCATGCAGCAAAGATAAAAAACTTCGGGTTTGGTGCAGTAATAGGGGGCTAAGGCATGGTGGAAATTTTCAAGATTGGAAAAAAAGCGGTAATTTAACGGGAAAACACAAAAACACTTTTATGGAGAAGAAAAAGAAGCCACTTCCAATGACTGATGCTTTTAAGGTGCTCAGTTTTATTTTTGCAGCTATTTTGATTAGTGCCTGTAGTAAAAAGATTACGTTTCCCGTTTCTGATGTAGTGCCTGCCGCCGAAGCCGTGGTTAAGGTAGATGAAGACAATAACAGCAACTATGAGGTGGAGCTTGAGGTGAGCAACCTAGCAAGCCCCGACAGGCTGAGGCCTTCGCGAAACCACTACGTGGTGTGGATGGTCACCAAAAACCATGGCACCATTAACCTGGGCCGGTTGGATATTAACCGGAAGAACAACGGAAAACTTAGCACCAACACGCCCTACGAACCCATCAGGATATTTATTACTGCGGAAGATGACAGCAAGCCTGTGATCCCTTCCACGCAGGTGGTGCTCAATTCGGAAGAGTTCAAAATATAAAAAAGAGGCTGTTTAAAAACTGTCTTTGTGCTCACCTGAAGCAGCTTCAGGTAGTATAGCTTTCTGAAGTTACTTCAGAAATAAAGATCCAGGAGTTTTTAAACAGCCTTTCCTTTCAAAAAGGGCATTTTAGCAGAAGATTATTTTTTCTCCTGCTGGCCGTATTTTTCAGTATACCTCTTTGCCAACGCTGTCTGGTGGCTTTCAAGGCTAATTTCCCGCCCCTGGATAAAGGCCTGTGAAACTTTGTTGGTGCGCATATCCAGAGCATCTCCTTCACTAATAAAAAGGGTGGCATCTTTACCGGCTTCCAGCGTTCCAAGGCTGTCGTCAATACCCAGGATCTTTGCGGTGTTTGAAGTGATCATTTTAAGGGCGTCGGCTTTACTGAGACCGTAACCGGTAACTGTACCTGCGTAAAATGGCAAATTACGGCTGTTCATCCTTTCCATGTCACCGCTGGTTTCCAGCCCTACGAGAATTCCTTCCTGGTTGAGCAGGTAAGCGAGTTTGTAAGGCAAATCATAATCCTGGTCTTCCATTTGCGGGGTCTTGTGTACCCGGCCTACCAGTACCGGAACATTGGCAGCCTTGATTTGATTGGCCACTTTAAAGGAGTCGTAAGCCCCTACCAATACCACATTGTCAAGCTTGTGTTCCTTTTTAAAAGCGAGCACATCAATGATCTCTTTTTCTGAATCGGCATGGATATAGACTTTCTTGTTCCCGCTGAAAACATCTTTCATGGCCTGGAAAGGCAGATTGGCCTTGTTTTGTGGCCCTGCCAGATAAGCTTTGGCGTTGTTGAAGAACGCGCTTAGCTCCTGAAGGTCTTTTGCATAACTGTCATTGGGTTTTATCCCGGGATCTTCGCCCATCCACCAGCGGCCTCTGCGCACGCTGTTTGGCCAGTTGATGTGCAAGCCGTCATCTTTCTTTAAAGCGGCATCTTCCCAGTTCCAGGCATCAAACTGCACGATAGACGAAGTGCCCGAGATCCTGCCGCCACGCGGGGTGATTTGCCCTACAAGCACCCCGTTTGGGCGCATGCTCTCTACTACCTGGCTTTCGGCATTGTAGGCGATGAGGCTGCGAACATGGGGCAGGAGTTCTCCCAGTTCATCTTCGTCATCACTCTGTACCACGGCATCTATTTCTACCAACCCAAGGGTGGAATTGGGGGCTATAAAGCCAGGGTACACATGCTTTCCTTTTGCATCAATCACTTTGCCGGGATACTGGCGGTTAGTGGAGGCGGCATCACTAACCGTGGTAAGTTTACCGTTCTCAAAGATGATCACGCTGTTCTCAATCACTTCGCCATTCCCAATGTGGGCGGTGGCACCAATTATGCTTATCGCGCGGTCTTGCGGGGGCGCCGGAGTTTGTTGTGCTATAACCGAACCTGCGAAAAAGAGCAGTACCGGCAGGATGTATTTCTTTAGTTTCTTCATGTTTCTGATTTTAGAGGGTGTCACAGTGCATTTCTTCTTTGCCGGAATTTTTCACCGGCTGGGTTTTCAGTCCGTTGTTTTTGGCTTTCAGCATTTGAGTAGTGAGCAGGTTCTTCTGCTTTTCCAGTTCTTCGCGCAGCTGCCGGTCTCTTTCAAGGTCAAAATACACCAAGCCTTCAATCATGGTTTTTTCAGGTTTGGCGTAAACGGAAAGCGGGTGAGCATCCCACAGCACCAAATCGGCATCTTTACCTTCTTTGATACTTCCCACGCGATCATCAATATGGAGCAGTTTTGCAGGGTTAAGAGTGACAAATTTCCAGGCTTCTTCTTCGGATATGTCTCCGTATTTTACACTTTTTGCCGCCTCCTGGTTAAGCCTGCGGCTCATTTCGGCGTCATCACTGTTAATGGCAACTGTTACACCGGCATTGTGCATAATGGCGGCATTCTGCGGGATGGCATCTTTAACTTCATATTTATAGGCCCACCAGTCAGAGAAGGTAGAACCTCCAACCCCGTGCTCGGCCATTTTATCGGCTAATTTATAACCTTCCAAAATATGGGTGAACGTGTTGATGTTGAAGCCAAATTGTTCTGCCACCTTCATCAACATATTGATCTCGCTTTGAACATAAGAGTGAGCCGTCACAAAGCGTTCGCCGTTAATGATTTCAAGGATGGTTTCCATTTCAATATCCCTGCGATAGGGTTTGCCGCTCTTTTTTAGCTGCTCATACTCGCGGGCACGGGTAAAATAATCTACAAATACCTGTTCTACGCCCATACGGGTTTGTGGAAAACGGGAATTACTGTCCCAGTTGGCCTGTTTTACATTCTCTCCCAAAGCAAACTTGATGAACTTCGGAGAATTGTCAAGCACCATTTCCTGCGGACTCGCGCCCCATTTCATCTTGAGAATAGCCGATTGCCCTCCAATTGGGTTGGCCGAGCCGTGGAGCAGCTGCATGGTAGTAACACCCCCGGCAAGGTTGCGGTAAATACCAATATCGTTGGGGTCTACCACGTCTTCCATCTGCACCTCGGCAGAAGAGTTGTGCCCTGCTTCATTTACGGCCGATGCCGCCAGGTGGGAGTGCTCATCAATAATTCCGGTAGTAAGGTGTTTTCCCGTAGCATCTATTAGCGTCGCCCCACGGGCACTAAGGTTCTTGCCAACTGCGGCTATCTTTCCGTTCTTTACCAGCACGTCGCTGTTTTCGATGATGCCTTCAGCTTCATTGGTCCAAACCGTGGCATTCTTGAAGAGTACGTCCTGTTGCTTCGGAAGGCTTTCAAATCCAAAGGCCATGTTCGGGTAAGTTACGGGAAGTACTTCAGGATATTCTTCGGAATTTTTGTCTTTATTTTCTGAAGCTTCTGCAGTGCGGGTAGCTGTAAAAGTGGTTGGTGTACCGTCTCCCAAAATGGCTTTTCCGCTGAAGTTTTTGGCGTTGCCTGAAATTCTCGCGCTAAGCCGGGTGTATTCAGCTTTAGTAGTATCGGGGGAAGAGAGCAGCAGGTTCACCCAGTTATTGCTGTAGTTGATCTTTGAACCTATCTTGCTGTTGTTGGTGCTCACTTCGGCCTTGGGTTTTGAAGGCTCACCGCTGATCTTTACGGTGTATGAATTTCCGCCTACTTTCACATCGTAGGTTCCGTTGAGGTTCACCAGGTCTATGTCTTCAAACACAGCTCGTTTCCCCTGAACCCAGTTTTCGTAAATCGTAGTCTCTTTATCAAAATAATCGCCCGAAGTAACAATGAAGTTTGCCCAGGCACC
Source organism: Salinimicrobium tongyeongense (assembly GCF_026109735.1). NCBI lineage: Bacteria > Pseudomonadati > Bacteroidota > Flavobacteriia > Flavobacteriales > Flavobacteriaceae > Salinimicrobium > Salinimicrobium tongyeongense. The sequence continues at coordinate 2,758,804 of NZ_CP069620.1, forward strand.
TTCTTTTAAGACCCCCAGGCTGTTCTCCTGTCCAATAAGTTTTGCCGGAACGGTGGTAAGTGCTGCCAGGGCATCTTTTTTGTCTAGCCCGTAAGCTACTGCCTTTACCAGGTTCTCCCTGAAGTTTTTTTCGGCATTGTGGGCAGTAATGGTGTAAGGAACTTTCTTTTCGCTAAGCATTTTGAGGTTGGCCGGTGCCTGGTTCCATTCTTTCATGTCTCCCAGGATGGCATAACTGGCCATGTACGGGTCTTCCATATCAAATGCATCCGGGAATTTTACGGGTACAATGAAAGTTGCATTTGTGGCTTTTATGGCATCAAGTCTTTCAAATTCCTTTCCGCTGCCCACAATCACGTACTGCACGCCCATTTCATCACCAACTTTATCGGCACGCAATTCGTCAAGTACATCATCGGTCTTAAAAATTTGCAGCAGGTTTTTATTCTCGTTAAAAGCTTCCAGCGCAAGGTCTTTATTATCGGCGTTGCCCTTTGCATACCAGTCGGCATCAAGGTAGGTTTGTCTCAGCAGTGCCATGGCACCCATTTTAGAAGAAGGATAGACCTGCTTTGATTTTGCACTTTTTTCGAAAGATAAATATTGTGCAGATTCTTCATCGAGTATTCTGTCGCCTTCAGTGCCTTCGGAATTAAGGGCGATAAGCATTCCGGTTCCGCGAACAATTCCGTCGGGTATGTGGGTGTTAACCACCCCAAAACCCAGCTTTCTGAGATTTTCAGCTTCATCTTTATTATAGGAGAAATTCTCTAAAGCCGAAGTTTCCGGCCTAATATGATCATTCCAGTAGTAACCTTCACGGCCTGCATCATACTGCGGATTACCGCTGTAGGGGCTGCCGCCTTCGCTTTTTGGTTTTTCAATTCCGAAGCTGGAATAAAGATCAATAAAGGAAGGGTAAACTGTTTTTCCTTTAAGGTCAATGACTACCGCATTTTCGGGAACCTTGATGTTTTTTCCAACGGCGGTGATCCTGCCGTTGCGCATCGCCAGCATACCATTTTGAATAAGGCTGGAAGGGTCTACATAAATTTTGGCATTTTTGAGTACCGTGAAGTTGGTATTTTCCTGCGCCTTTACGGCGTCGTTCTTAGGAAAATACTCCTGTGCCTGCAGGCCCGTGACGGCACCAAGCAGCAGGCATAATAGTAATTTAATTCTCATAAGATAGTTTAGGATTGGAAATTAGAGCGGGTAAGTTAGCAAAAAAAAGAGAATGCCAAAGGCTATAATTTTCCCCTGCTCTTGTGGTAATTTACCAGCAGGGCCACTACATAACTATAACTCTTCATGCCGCCAGGCTGGTTGTTTGCTACCAGAAACGAATCGTATGCATACATGAAAATGGGCTCAAAAGGATTTTTGTGGCTTTCCCAAAACTCCTGTACTTCCCGGTAGTTTTCTTTGATCCCGTAGTTAAGCTGGTCAGCAAACTTTTCAGCTAATTCCGGATCGCGGCGGTAGAGTTCGCTAAGGCAGTAGCTAAGCGCAAAGGTGTAACCGGAGTAGTTGAAGTATTCATCTGGGTGGTTCATGGTGGTAAGACAGGCCAGGAAATTGGCTTCGTTCTCTTTGGCAAAACCCAGCTGGTGGCCTATTTCATGACTGGCCGTTGTGGGTATCTTGTAGGCGACAATCCGGGTATTTACCTGGCCTTCGTTAGTAAGCGGGTTGAGGTAGCCGTTAAAGCCCATATAAGTAAGCGGCAGGCTGTAAATTGATTTTTTCAAACTCGGAATATGGTAATCAAGTTCGGGAAAATCGTCTTCAATATTCTGATATCCTTCTTTGGATAATTCCAGGATTTCAGCTTTAGAATACGGGATCATGACCATCACCGAATCATTTCCGGTAATAGAGAGATGAAGTTCGTTTGAAGTTTTAATGAGATCTTGTGTGAGTTCTATGAGTTCTTCCGTAGTATAATCGTTTTCAATCTCAAGGGCTGCATGCAGTGGTAACCGGTAATAGTTGAACCCCCAAAAAAGATTAAAACTGAAGTAAATAACCGAAAGCACGGCAAGGGCGTTTATAATCCATCGTTGTGGCGCTCTGAATTTTTCTTTTATCCTAATCACCAACCACCTTACAAGCATGATCACCAGGAAGGCATAGAGCAGGTCCCCCAGTGAAAAGGGCAATATTCCGAGGGTTCTTCTAAGCAGGACCGAGGTCACGGGGAAAATTCCGTTACTGTACCATTTTTCTACAAAAAGAGGATAGTTGCCCAGCAGCTTGATTAGGATGATCTGGACAGGTAGAAACAGGGCGAGAATTAAAGCAACTTTTTTCTTCACCTTTCAAAAATAGGGTTTTTCGGGATGAACCTGCAAGAGCCGGAAGCCAAGACTTTTATAAATATGAGACAATTTTATGGAAAGCTTTAAAACTTCTCGCTTCCTGAGCCGATGTCTTGTTTATTACCCAAAATATTTCTTACAAAGCATCCCCTCCTCCGGAGGGGTGACCGAAGGTCGGGGTGGGTAATGGGAACCCTACTCTTAATTTTGTCCCTAAATCACAGATGATTTGTGTTTTCTCTACAGATTATTTTTCTGGTGAGGTTAGATATTAAGCTGGGGATGAATACCACCTAAAAATACAATATTTCGGAAACGATATCTTATAGTTTAAAACCAAATTTTCTTGCAAAGCATCCCCTCCTCCGAAGGGGTGCCTGTAAGGCGGGGTGGGAGGAGTCTGGCCGAAGGTCGGGGTGGGCAATCCCCTTATTATGAATAATTTTCAATTATGAACTTCTTTAAATTCTCCATAACCCGTTCAACATCCATCATTACCTCAGTAGCACTCACTTTCCAGACCAGTAACCCCAGATTTTGAAGATAAGTTTCCCGCCTATTATCATATTCTTTCTTTTCATTATGACTGGCTCCATCAATTTCAACAATCAGGCTTAAACCTTTTACATAAAAATCTACAATATAATGTCCAATCACCCGCTGCCGATCAAAATCTATGTTATAAAATTTTCTCTTGTGCACCTGCTGCCAAAAAACGATTTCCGGTAAATTTCCCATTTTTCGCAGTGCCCTTGCTCTGTTTCTCAGATTTTTTTCTGCAGGCAAATATGTAGCAGATTTTCGGTATATAGGAACCGAGTCAATAGTAGCAAGAACAGGAGGTTTCTTTTCCACCCCGTCCTGCGGACACCCCTCCGAGGGAGGGGACACAGCATGAGATATTTTATTATTATCATTGATCATGGTTTAAGATAATGAATTTTCAGATGAGCCAGTAGAAGTAATTGTGCTTTTATAAGGATCAGCTGCAAGTTGGAAAGTAACATCACCTTAACAACTGCAGTATTTCGGAAACGATGTCTTGTAGTTTAAAACCAAATTTTCTTACAAAGCATCCCCTCCTCCGGAGGGGTGACCGAAGGTCGGGGTGGTTAATGGGAACCCTACTCATAATTTTGTCCCTAATTCACAGATTATTTTCGTTTTCTCTGCAGATTATTTTTCTGGTAAGGTTAGATATTAAGCTGGGGATGAATACCACCTTTAAAAATACAATATTTCGGAAACGATGTCTTATAGTTTAAAACCAAATTTTCTTGCAAAGCATCCCCTCCTCCGGAGGGGTGCCTGTAAGGCGGGGTGGGAGGAGTCTGGCCGAAGGTCGGGGTGGGAGGTGTGGCCGTAATGCTCTACTATTTCTTATATTTGTGAGAATTCAAACTAACATTATCATGAACGAAGAAATAAGGGCTTTGGAACCAAAGCCACTCTGGAATAAATTTGCCGATCTCAATGCCGTGCCCAGACCCTCAAAAAAGGAGGAACGGGTCATAGAATTCATGAAGAAATTCGGAAATGACCTGGGGCTGGAAACCGAAGTTGATGAGGTAGGAAACGTGATTATCCGCAAACTGGCCACTCCGGGAATGGAGAACAAAAAACCTGTAGTGCTGCAGTCTCACCTCGATATGGTCCACCAGAAAAACAACGATTCCAATTTCGATTTTGAGAATCAGGGGATCGAAATGTATGTTGATGGTGACTGGGTGCGGGCTAAAGGCACTACCCTTGGAGCCGATAACGGTCTTGGAGTGGCCACCATGATGGCTATTCTGGAAAGCAACGACATTCAGCATCCTCCACTCGAAGCACTTTTTACCATTGACGAAGAGACCGGGATGACCGGGGCCATGGGGTTAAAACCCGGAATTCTAAAGGGAGATATCCTGCTTAACCTCGATACCGAAGAAGATAATGAAATAGGCATTGGCTGTGCCGGTGGGGTTGATATCACTGCCTCGCGCACTTATACCGAAGAAGCTGTGCCCCAAGATACCATAGCTTACAGGGTGCAGGTAAAAAGCCTGCAGGGAGGCCATTCCGGGATGGATATTATCAAAGGTCTTGGCAACGCAAATAAGCTCATGAACCGCATCCTCTTCGGGGGTATGAGAACTTCGGAATGAGAATTTCTGAAATCAATGGCGGCGGACTCCGTAATGCCATTCCACGGGAAAGTGAAGCTGTAGTTGTGGTAGAGAACATTCAGAAGAAAGACTTTACAGCTGAAATAGGGAAAGCCATTCAGCAGATTAAGCAGGAATATAAAAGCCTGGAACCAAAGCTGCATATTGAGGTTTCAGAAACTGAAGCCCCTCAAAAAGTGATGGAACTTGGAGCGCAGGAGTTACTGCTGAAGTCTCTTTATGCTGCCCATAACGGCGTGTACCGGATGAGCCCCGACATTGAAGGCCTGGTAGAAACTTCAAACAACCTGGCGCGCGTGACGGTCAAAAATGGCAAAATTGAAGTGCTTTGTTTGACCCGCTCTTCAGTAGATTCTTCAAAAACCGATCTGGCCAACAGCCTTCGCGCCGGTTTTGAACTTGCAGGTTTTGAAGTGGAACTCTCGGGAGCATATCCCGGCTGGGCTCCCAATATGGATTCTCCCATTTTAAAGGTGCTCGACGAGCTTTACAGGAAAATGAATACCGATGAACCCGATATTGCTGCCTGCCATGCCGGCCTGGAATGTGGAATTTTAGGAAAAAACTATCCTGAAATGGACATGATCTCCTTTGGCCCCACCATTCGCGGAGCCCATTCGCCCGATGAAAGAGCAAGCATCTCCTCTGCCCAGAAATACTGGGAATTTGTGCTTGAAGTATTGAAGAACATTCCCGGGAAGAAGTAATTCTTCAGGATCATTTAAATAAAAAAGCTTCCAAAAATGCCATTTTTGGAAGCTTTTTTTGTGGGGATCCTTCTTCTACTGAATATCTACCAGCTCTACTTCAAAAATGAGATCGGCAGATGGCGGGATAACTGGTGGTGCACCGTTTTCTCCATATCCAAGGTGGGAAGGAATGTACAATACGGCTTTATCGCCTACCTGCATTTGCTGTACACCTTCTTTAAATCCTGGGATCATTGGGGCGTCTTTGCTGTAAAGCATTGGCATAGGAGCATAACCGCCCATTTGCTTTCTTCTTTCGTTGAGCATTCCGGCTTCTTCGGCCACTGTTTCAATATTGGTGTCAAAAAGGTCGCCAGAGCTTAAATAGCCTTTGTAATTTACCCTCACGGTGTCTCCCTGCTGTGGTTTAGGGCCTTCACCTTCTTTCAGAAATGCAATCTGGAGTCCGCTTTCAAGTGCTTTTGCATCGGTTTTTAATTCCTCGTAACGCTGTGCGTTGGCAGAGCGCTGCTCGTTCATCTGGCGTTCCTTTTCTTCAGCTTCAGCTTTAAAATCGGCTAACTGCTGAGTGAGAACTTCAGCAGCTTTAAAATTTTTGGCTGCCTGGCCTTTGCGGATAATCTTTACTTCCTGCATCACCACATCTTCAAGAGGGCGGTCATTTGCGCCTGTTTCCACATTTCCAATGGCGTTTACCACGTCCATGCCTTTTACCACTTCACCAAATACGGTATGCATGCCGTTTAACCACGGAGTTTCTTTTAAGGTGATAAAGAACTGGCTTCCGTTGGTGTTAGGGCCCGAGTTGGCCATAGAAAGGATTCCGGCTGAATCATGGGTAAGTGTATCTACAATCTCATTCGGGAATTTATAGCCCGGGCCGCCGCTACCGGTACCCTGCGGGTCGCCCCCCTGAATCATGAAATCTCCAATTACACGGTGAAAAACGAGTCCGTCGTAAAATGGCTTATTCTGGTACTGCTCTTCGGCCATGCTGCTTGTGCCTTCGGCAAGGGAAACAAAACTGGCAACGGTCATTGGGGTTGCTTCAAAGTAAAGTTCGGCGATAAAATCTCCCTGGTTGGTTTTGAATTCGGCATACATTCCGTCTTCAAGATCCGGATAATCGTCATTACAGGCAGTAAAAGCAAACAGCAGGCTGCATAAAAGTAAAAAAGTGATTTTCTTCATGTTTAAATTAATTGTTTAGTTGTTATTTTCCTGATTAGCTTCAGGTGCTTCTGAAATATCTATAAGCGTAACCGTAGAAATCAACGGTACGTCAGATCCTATTCTTTTTTTATCTCCGTAATATCCGAAGGCTTTATGGGAAGGGAACAAGAAGGTTACTGTTTCTCCTTCCTTCATAAGTTTTAGCCCCTGCCTCAAGCCACTAAAAAGTTCTTCCTGGTCTATGGCATAGGTGCGGGGTACAATCTCTTCATCGGTGTAAATGTCACGGCCTTCGAGGGTTTTGAGGTTGTAATCGAATTCCACCACATCACCAAATTCGGGAGTTCTTGCCCTGGTGGTGTCTTTTTTATTGTAATAGTACCAAAACCCGTTGGCAGAGGAAAGGTATTCGCGGGTAGTATCGGATTTGATGATCTGTTGAATCCTGGCTTCCTCTTCGGCAACAATCTTTCTGTTTCGCTCCACGGCCTCATTGATATAAGAGCCGGTTTCCTGTGAGACCGGCCTTCTGGCTTCGGGTGATTTGCATGAAAAAAGGAGCAGGCCCGTCATCAGTAATACATATTTCATTTTCATAGTGCCAGTTTTGTCTTATAGGCAGGCAAGATACTAATAAATCTTTCAACTGTCTCTTGCAGAGAGAGATCGCTTTTGCCCCCGGCAGCGTTGGTGTGGCCGCCGCCTTCAAAATGCTGGCGGGCAAATTCGTTAACTGAAAAAGTACCTTTTGAACGAAGGGAGATCTTCACGATCTTTTCGGCTTCATTTTCGATAAAAATGGCGGCAAAAACTATACCTTCCAGAGAGAGCCCGTAATTCACAAAACCTTCGGTGTCCCCTTTTTTAAAATTATGCCTGTCCAGTTCTTCCTGCGAAAGCGTGATGTAGGCGGTGCGGTAGCCTTCTACCACGCACAGATTTTGCAGCGCACAGCCCAGCAGCTGTAACTGGCTGTAAGAGCTGGTGTCAAAAACATTTTCGTGAATAGAAGTATTGTCGGCACCTTTTTCGATAAGATCGGCGATTACGCGATGGGTGAGGCTGGTGGTAGAGCGGTACCTGAAAGACCCGGTATCGGTCATGATCCCGGTATAAAGGCAGGTGGCGATTTGCGGACTTATCTTTTGTGCTAGCCCAATATTCTCTATAAAATGGTAGACCATCTGGCAGGTAGAGCACATGGTGACATCGCTGTAAGTCACATGGGCGTAATCATCGGGCTGCTGGTGGTGGTCTATCATCACAAAAGCAGCTTTGGCTTCCTGCAGCGGGCGGTACATATCGCCAGCGCGTGAAAGATGGTTAAAATCCAGCGTAAAAATGACTTCAGCTTCAGCAATTAAATTATTGCATTTTTCGGTCTCCCGGTCGTATATGAGCGTTTCCTCTTCATAAGGCATCCACTTCAAAAAATCGGGATAATCGTTTGGGGCAATAAGGTTCACGTAATGGCCCAGGCCTTCAAGCAGGATCTTAAGGGCAAGCGTAGAGCCCATTGCATCGCCATCGGGCCCTTTATGCGGAACAATTACGATCTTTTTTTTGCCTTCGAGCAGGTCTTTTACCTTCGAAATGTCTTCGTTTGTCATAGATGGCGAAGATATTGAATATTTGAAGATTCAAAAAGCGCTTAAAGAAGTTCCAAAAATGCCATTTTTAACAGGCTTTCCCGGCATAAAGTCGAATAAAAGCCTATGTACCTTGGATATGGGGTTGATTTGATTATTTTTGCAGCCAAATTAAAAATCTAAGTAATGGCAGGAAATAGAACTTTCACCATGATTAAGCCCGATGCAGTTGAAAAAGGACACATTGGAGCTATTTTAGAGCAGATCACTGCTTCAGGATTCAGGATTGTAGCGATGAAACTTACTCAAATGACCCGTCGCGATGCCGAAAAATTCTACGAAGTGCACAGTGAGCGTCCATTTTACGGGGAGCTGGTTGAATTTATGAGCCGCGGGCCTATTGTTGCCGCTATTCTTGAAAAAGAAAATGCTGTTGAAGATTTTAGGACCCTTATTGGGGCCACAAACCCCGAAGATGCTGCCGAAGGTACCATTAGAAAGAAATATGCCGCTTCTGTAGGTGAAAATGCCGTTCACGGAAGTGACAGCGATGAGAATGCACAAATTGAAGGTGCTTTCCATTTTGCCGGAAGGGAAATGTTCTAAGACCTCTTCTGAATTTATACTGAAAGAAGCTGCCTCAAAAGCTGTAGGAGTGTATTCTGAAATTATTTCTGAAAGTTGAAACCTCATTTTTGAAGATCAACTCAACCTGAAATATTCTGGATGCCCGAAATATCATTTTTGAGTCAGCTTCTTTTTTATGGGTTCTGTTGAAAGAACCTTCAGGTGCTACTGAAGGTTTTTCAGGTTTACCTTCCGTAGCTGCCACCTTTATCGGCCCTGCCCGTCATGGGTACAAAGCGCACGGGCAGCAGTTGCTTTTCCTCAAATTCATTCTCCCCGGTTTTGTAAAGCATCACCAGTTTTTGATCTAACCTCCCAACAGGAGCCATGATGCGGCCACCTGTTTTGAGCTGATCTTTCAAAGGTTTTGGGATAGAAGGGGGCGCGGCGGTGAGAATAATGGCATCAAAGGGGGAAAATTCTTTCCAGCCGGCATAAGCGTCGCCATGTTTTGTAGTGATATTGACATAGCCGGTTTTTGCCAGGTTCTCGCGCGCAAGCTGTGCCAGCCATTCAATAATTTCAACACTGTAAACATGATGTGCAAGCTGTGAAAGCACAGCAGCATTATAGCCGCAACCGGTACCTACTTCCAGAATGTTTTCATCTTTTTTTAAGCCCAGCTGCTGCGCCATGTAAGCCACGATGTATGGCTGACTAATAGTCTGGTTTTTTCCAATGGGCAAAGGCCGGTCTTCATAAGCTTTATCCAGCTTGTCTTCGGGGACAAAAAGTTGGCGGTCTACTGTTTCCATAGCTTTAAGCACCCCGGCATCTGAAATCCCACGGGCTTTAAGCTGCTGTTCCATCATATCCTGTTTAGAGCTCATAGCTTGTGTTTAAATGATTGAGGTGTAATAAGTTAAGTAAAAAATGCCCTTTTTGAAAAGTTTTTCTGAAGTCTTTCCGAAAATATCATCCCGGGAAGGAACCGGAACCGATGGCAATTTTGTGCCCACTGCTTTTAGAAAAGTTGCTGGAAAATGACATTTTTGGAAAGTAAGTGGCAGAATTAAGAGCGGGAAGAGGAAAGTCCAGACTGTATCAGGGGAAAGAGAAATTTTCTCCTAAAGCGGAACGTCAATCTTGATTCAGATTTTTACTTTGTAAATTACCTTAAACCTTAAACCTTAAACCTTAAACCTTAAACCTTAAACTTTAATCTTAGACCTTAGACCTTAGACCTTAAACCTTGAGCCTTGAACCTTACCGCAGAATAAGCTTTTTTATAAGTTCACGCCCCAGTTCCTCGTTCAGCATTTTTACGATCTTCTCTTTGCCGTAGCTCAGTTCTTCGCGCAGTACAGATGAGCTAAGTTGTACGTAAAGCGTATCCCTGTCAAGTTTTATAGAAGTAGTGTATTTTTCTATGGCGGGGCCCATCTGGCTGTTCCAGACTTCCCGAACGTGCACCTTGTCGAGTCCTTTTTGAAGTTTGTTGTCGCTTACAAATTCCTTGAGGGCGTCGCTTATGCTAATATGTTCGTTAATTCTCCTGGCCATAGTTTCCTGAATATGGTGTAAATCGTTTATAGGTATAGATGATCCCTTTTGGATTGATGACTACCAGTTCATCTTCTTCCGAAGAAATTACTGTTTCTTTCCAGTTTGCATAGGGGGTAGAATAGTACAAATTTATGCTGTCATTTTCAAGTTTAACCTCAAAGGTTTCTTCATTATTTGAAGTGACAAAACTGCCGTCTATTTGTGGCCGCACTTTTTTCCTGAAGCCCTTAAGGCTGTCTACTTCAATAAAATCTACTATTTCTGAATATTTGAACTCTTTTGTGATCCCTTCGGGAAGTTCGGCCTTTGTTATTTCCCAGTAACCGTTGAGGTTATCCACTTTTTCACGGGAAGAATTGGTATTGCATGAAAGCAAGAACATTCCCAAAAGGAATCCAAAAATGGCATTTTTCACAGGTAAAACATTTTATAGGTTTGTGCGGTACTTTTCACCACTTTCTCTGTACGCTCTCCGTGGGTGTCGCTTATAAAAAGCTGTCCCAGCTCATCTGTAGCTACCAGGTCTACAATATGAGCCACCCGGTTTTCATCGAGCTTGTCAAAAATATCGTCCATAAGCAGGATGGGAGAGACCCCGGCCAGATCTTTTATAAAATCGAATTGTGCGAGTTTAAGGGCAATTAAAAAAGATTTTTGTTGTCCCTGAGATCCGAATTTCTTTATTGGATGGCCTTCTATTTCAAAAACCAGGTCGTCTTTGTGAACGCCTACGCCGGTATATTGCAGGGCCATGTCTTTTTGCAGGTTTTTCTCCAGCTGCTCTTTAAAATCGCCATCTTCCAACTGACTCTTATAGGTGATGGAAACTTTCTCCCGCCCGTTACTTATGGTTGCATAACGTTTCTGAAATATGGGGATAAAGGTTTCGAGGAAAGCTTTGCGCTTCTTAAAAAGTATGTTCCCGAGATCCTTCAGCTGCATGTCATAAACTGAAAGTGTGTCTCTGTCAAAACTGTTATTGGCTGCAAAATACTTCAGCAGGGAATTGCGTTGCGCCAAAATTTTTCCGTAGTCAATAAGACTGTTGAGGTAGTGGTTGTCGCTTTGAGAAATTACACCGTCAATGAA